>NZ_JBSRZT010000001.1:0-434577 GCF_054057895.1 Mycobacterium sp. URHB0021 | reverse complement strand
TAGCCGCGGCCGCGGACGCGTTGCCGCTGGTGAAAGCGGATGTCAGCGCGGTCAAGGCGCCGGCTGTGCCGCCCATTTCCAACGGATCAGCAGTGACGAACATTGACGTGACCTCCCGGGTCGCCTGGATAATCCGATAAGAGTGTAGTGGCCTTAAAGGGGTAGTGCGGTGCGCGCCAAATCATTTCGCGGAATTCGCCGGCAAAACGAGCCCAACTTGAACGTATCGTCCCGATTCACCGGTACTCATCAGGAATCCGCGCCCCGGAACCATCGGGTGGCCCTTCCATCGGCCCCGCACGAAGCCCTCTTCGCCATCGGAATCC
The DNA here is from genome assembly GCF_054057895.1 of Mycobacterium sp. URHB0021. Lineage (NCBI taxonomy): Bacteria > Bacillati > Actinomycetota > Actinomycetes > Mycobacteriales > Mycobacteriaceae > Mycobacterium > Mycobacterium sp. URHB0021. The sequence continues at coordinate 434,251 of NZ_JBSRZT010000001.1, read as the reverse complement.
ATGACCAGAAGGGGCGCATTGGCCTGCTTCATCGCCGACAGCAGCGGATCGGCTCGATCGGCACCACTCCAGCCGCCGAAGCGCCGCGCATACACGATGCGCAGGCCGACGTCGGCGGCGGCATTGGCACTGGGCACCAGATCCCGAAGCGGCGCGTCATACCCCGGTGGCAACCGGTCGGCGTCGTCCACGATCAAGAAGATCTCCGGCCCCGACCAGCGGCGCGACAGGCTCGCATCAACGTCAAGTCCCGTCTCCGGTAGCCGCGCGGTGAGAATTTGGTTGAGTTCAACCGCCCACGGCCCCACTTCGTCGTTGCGGTAGGTGAACCGTTCGAGGTAGTCCTTGCCCAGGAGGCGCAGCAGCTCGCGGCGCGGGTTGACCAGCCACACCTGCGCACGCGGGCGCGTGTCGCGCGGATCGGGCGTGGCCGCGGTGGCTCCTGGTGCATAGACCCGCTTGATTTCGTGCATGACCGCCGCCAGCGTGTTGGTGCGCCCGCAATCCTCGCGGCCGGTGACCACCAGGAACGGCGAATCCTGGCCCAACCCGACCAACTGGTCGCGTTCGTCCAAGGCCCAGGCCATGCCTGGGTGCCGCTCGCGCCGCGCGCGGGCCTGCAGGTCGGCAAGCGAGATTTCGGCAGGAAGCCGACGGACCCGAGGCGCCGCGCGGTAGTTGGCCGCCACCCCGCGCACCTCCTCGACCACGCTGTCGGACTTGAACACCGACTCGGGCGTGCCGTGCAGCGCGGGACGAGCGATTTGAGTGTGCAGACCCTCCTCCTCGGCGCCCAGGCGGACGTAGTTCTGCGCCACCATGCCGCGGCCCGGCTTGCCCGAGGGCACGGCGTCGGTGAGCTTGCCTCGCAGCAGCTTGGCGTCTTCGGGGCCCTGCAGCTTCAGTTCGACACGCTGGGGCCACGAACCGCGCATCCGCGGAGGGAGGTCGATATCGCGTTGCACCGCAAGGATCACGTGGATACCGAAGCTGCTTCCCTCCCCCACCAGCTTCTGGATCTGGGCGGAGAGCAGATCCTTGTTCCGGATCGTCGAGGCCTCTGCGGTCAGCGCGGCGAAGTTGTCGACCACCAGATACACATCACCGAACGGGTCATCGGGGACTGCGCCGGGGGCACCGCGGAACTTGCGGTCGCGCACATCCTGCATCGAGCTGATCTTGCACTCCGGAAAGCTGCGCTGCCGGCGTTCCAGGAGCTCCAGCATCTCCGAAATGGTGCGGCGGATGCCGTCCTCGTCCAGTGCACCGGAGACACCGCCGACATGCGGAAGCCCGGCGATCGTCTCCAGTGCCGTCGAGGACAGCGCCAAGCAGTAGAACTGCACCTGTTCCGGCGTGTGGGTCATCGCCGCCGCGCAGATCAGCGTTTGCAGTGCGGTGGTCTTGCCCGCCTGCCGAACCCCGACCACCAGCTGGTTGGCGCCGTCGCCGATGGTGTTGACCAGCAATGGATGCTGATCCTGCTTGAAGGGCCGGTCCACGATGCCGATGGGGAACACCAGATCGGGTGTGGCAGCGTAGTTTTCATCCCACCTGCGCCCCAAATGCATGTTCACGACGTCGTCGATGGTGCGCGGTACGTCCAAAGGAGGCTGCCACAATACCTGCGGCTGGAAGTCGCGCATGCGCAGCTGGTCGAGGATGACCGCGCCGACCTTCGGCTTGCGCAGCGCGTCGTCCTCGTCGTCCTGCTCCTCGACCGATTCGGCCGGCGTCGCGACCTCCACGGGTGCCGCATTCGTCAAGTGTTCAGGAAGGGGCACCCACGACGTGGTGAACAGTTGCGGCTCGAGGTACCTATCCGATGCTGAGGTGGCCTCGACGACGTCGTCACTGTCGACGCCGGGGCGGCGGTAATCCCGCCACAGCGATTCGGCCCTGAACCGGGTCAGTTCATCGGCCGAGCCGGTGCGCATATAGCCGACACCGACTTCACGGGGCAGGTTCACTGCTTGCGGAACGCCCGCCGCAGATGCGCTGGCGGACGTGTTCTGCCGCAGCACCAGACGGTAACCGACATTCTCCAGCAGCTTCTCCGCGCGGGCGTCGATGTCCTGACTGGCCAGCAGCATGTGCACCCACAGTGACCGGCCTTGGCGTCCGATCTGGTCCAGGACGTCGGGTAGATCCGGCTTGATCCGGAACGCTTCCTTGAATTCGTCGAGCACCACCAGCAGACGCGGCAGCGGCGTCAATTCCTCACCGCGCAGCGCGCGTTCGGACCGAATCTGGTTGTACTCGTGGGCATCGTCGGCGCCCACGGCATTGCAGACCTGCTTGCGGCGCTGAATCTCGCCCCACATGGCGGTGATGAAGCGATCCATCAAAACCTGGTCGTCTTCCAGGTCGGTGATGATGTGGGGCACGTGCGGAGTGCCCTCGAACGGCTTGACCCCAGCGCCGCCCTTGCAGTCGGCGAGAATCATCTGCAGACTCTCCGGCGGATGACCCAGCATCGCCGCCAAGATCAACGTGCGGATCGCGGTCGTCTTTCCTGAGCCAGTCGTTCCCGACATCACGCCGTGCGGCCCATCGCCGCCCTGGTTCATGTCCTTCATGTCCACGAACAGCAGCTCGCCGTTGTCGGCGCGCGCGGCGAACGGCACCTGCAGGTTCTCTACGGAATTGATGTCGCTGCGCGACGCCCACAGAGCGTCGAAGTCGATGTCCGCGGGGTCGCTCACACCGAAGTAGGACAAGATGTCGCGGGTCCGCTGGAAGTCAGCGACATCCTCCCCGATGTCCTCATACGGTTCAGCGATCCGGCAGCGCGCGATCTGCTGGGCCAGCTGCTCGGCCTCGAAGCGTTCCAGCTGATCGGCCACCGCGAAGAACTGAAAGCCCTCCTCCGAATCCGGCGCCCATGTGCCATCGCGGGGCACGGCCTCGATGACGCCCTCCCCGGCAAGGCGCAGCGTCCGCACGCCGCGGTCGTCTTGGCAGGCCGGCACGCTGCCCTGGACGTCGAAGAACGTCCAGCCCTGCACGCCGGTCGAGGTCATCACCGAATACCAGCCCCCGGGCGCGATATCGCTGACCACCACGGTGTGCGGCATGGGGACCACCGCGTCGCGGCTGGCGGCATGGCGCGGGACGAAGGCGCCTGCGCGGCGGACCGCTTCGGTGAACTGGCTGTTGGCGAACTCTGCCACCGAGCTATAGACCATCCGGGCCGGGCCCGCGCCGTCCTCCTGGCGTGGACTGCCGTTGTGCGGAAGCCATTTCACCCAATCCCATTCCGCGACGTCGTCGGTGACGACAACGAGCTGCAGGTGGTCGGGCCCATGTGAGAACACCAGCTGCGCGATGATCGACCGCATCAGCGCCAGCGCCTCATCGCGGTCACCGATGATCCGGTAACCCGGCTCCACCAGCAGGGAGATGAGCGCCGGGGTCCCGTAGGCCACACTCTGGTACCGCACGAACTCCTGGAGCGCCTTACCGGTGGCCGGCTCCAGCTCAATCTCGGTCGGCATATCGTCGGGCTCACTGAACGTGATCGCCCCGCCTTCCACCAGGGAGGTCATGCCCACCCCGACCCGCGCGACACCGAACCAGGTGTCCTTGCCGTTGGGATTGCGCTCCCACATCCGTGGCCCGCCGACGCCGGCGAGCAGGGTGTCCACCGGCGGGTGATACCACCGGTAGTTGCCGTCGAGCTGGTCGGCGGCACCGGAGACACGGTCGCGCTGCTCGTCGAGGACCAGCAGGAACTGGGCACGTTGCGCGTCCAGCTTGCCGCGGGTGAGCTGCCGGTTTCCGCCGCTGAACCGACCGCCGAACAGCATCGCACCGACGCCCAGAATGCTGACGACCGGGAAGATCGCGCCGACACCGTTGAAGGTGCGCGCCCCGGCTGCGAACGAGATCGCCACCATGCCGACCACCAGGCCGATGACGAGGATGCCGACGATGATCAGCCACGGTGACTTACCCTCCGGCGGAGGCACTTTCAGCGGAGTGAGGAGCTTGATCGGCTGCGGCTTGAGGTCTGCTCCCGGCGGCGGGGAGGGCTTGGGCCGGACGAATCCTTGCTTCACTTCGGTTGCTCGAATTCTCCAGGGCTCCGGTCCATCGGCAGGGTGTTGTGGCGGACCAAGGCGTCGACCTTGGACAGCGTGGGCCCGCCCGCGAACAGTCGCAGCACGGCCCAAGGTGCGGGGCTTGGCGGCGTGCCCAGACCCAGGGCGTTGAGCGTCTCTTTGTCTCTGTTGATCCCGAACCGGATCCCCGACTCCGACAACCACCACACGGATTCCGTCGTCGACGCGGTGGGACCGTTGCCCGTGCTGACCACGAAGTTCGCGTAATCGGGGCCAAAATACACTTGGTCGGCCTGGCCGCCAGCCGTGTCCGACTGCACCAGTTTGACGATCTCGCTGCTGCGCTCGGCCGGCACGGGGATGCTCGCGCCGGACACCACCGAGGTGACTGCCCGGTTTTCCCCCGCCCCCCTTTGCCACCACCAGCAGGTAGCCGGGTTAGCCTGCGTGTCCACGACTTTCAGCGGCTCATCCGGATAGATCGACGTGTCGATCCTGTTGACCGAGGGAAGAGCTGACAGTTTCGACCCGGCGATCACCGGGATGGTTCCCGACACGTTGCCGCCGGCGTTCTGCAGAATTTGCGCCACGATCGGCGAGATGGTCTGCATCCCCGACAACAACACCACCGAGTACGTGGTGTTGCCCTCGACCTGCGGTGTGGACACCACCGTGCCGACCGGCCCAGGTGCACCCGGGAAAGGGGCGGGGTTACCCAGGCCGGGGATGTTCGGCACCGTCAGCGGCGCGGCCACCGGAATGGCGTTGAGCAGGGCCTGGCTCATCGGCCGTGCCGAGGCGAGGTCCTCGGCGGTCACCCCCAACGCCAGCAGCACCGGACGCTGGCTGGCATCCACCAGCGACCGGCGGCCATCGCGGATGAGCCACACGTCCGCACCGAAACGCAGCAGCACCCCGTCGGACTTGTCCAGCACCCGACGCCGATCCGACAGGTCGGGCTGGCCGTCGAGCACGGTGACGGTCACCGGCTCCGGCGCCCCGGCGCCGAACGCCTTCGTCACCGCGTCGCACACCAGCCAGGACGACCCCACCGGTGCAGTCGCGTTCATCGCGTTCGGCGCCCCCGGAATGCCGACCATGACACCGCGCGGGCGCGAATCAATTTCACTGCGGCGCACGCGAACCGGGTTGTCGGCTTGACCGGCGATCAAGCGTGCTGACGACAGGTTCAAAGCCGGGTAGAGAACGTCGTTGACGTTGACGTAGAGCGCTCCGCTGTCCTGATCGGCAATGATCTTCGAGCCGCCCACCGATCCGGCCGGGCGGATGAACGACCAGAACAGTGCGCCCAGGCAGATGACCACGACAATGGAGAGCCCGGCCAGCACCGCCATCCACTCGCGCCGGCCCGGTTCGGCCTCCATCCGCACCTGCCGGCGGGTAAGCCCCAGGGCAGCGCGCCGAGCCATGAACTGATGGGCCGTGACCTGGACGCGCGTGGCGTAACCAAGTCCTCGCCCCAGCCGTCGGCGTGCGACCTCGTTGTCCTCGACGGCGCTGCCTCGTTCGCCTGCCACCTATACCGCCCCCGGATTCCCGCCATGTACGGCAGTTCGGTCAACTTCGGTCACCGACTCAACTTAAACCGGCCTACCCTCGCACTGCGACGCCCGAAGGCACGCAGTTTTCGCTCACCGGAAGGCTCCGGGATTAGGCGACCCTGCGGATCTCAAGGTGGCCCTTCGGCAGGCTAGATGTATGCACTCGAGATCCACGGTTGGGGGCCTCGATGACCATGTCGGGAGACACCGCCATCACCACATGCTCAGGCCGGCCCTTCTGCCAGTTGCACAGAATGATGTCGCCGGCTCGGATGTTCTCCCGGCTGACCGGCGTACCAGAATGGACGAGGTCGTAGGTGGTGCGCGGAAGGTCTACCCCGGCCTGGCGGTACGCCCATTGAACCAACCCGGAGCAGTCAAACGCGTTGGGCCCCTCCGCACCCCACACATACGGTGCTCCCTGCTTTGACTTGGCGGCGGCCACGGCGAGGTTAGCGCGGTTACTGCCGTTGCCGTCCTGGCCGAACAGGCCAGCAGTGAGCTGCTCGGTGGCGTTGTGTGAGTTTTGGCCGCCGAGCATGCCGGGCAGCCGGGAGAACATCCCCATGCCGGGGAACCCACCGCCACCGCCGCCCATTGACGGCATCCCGCCACCGCCGCCCCCCATGCCCGAGCCGCCCATACCTCGGAACATGCCTGCCGGCGACGACTGGGCGGCCGAGCGGTAGGCCATCGCGACCTGCCGTAATCGGGTGGCCAGCAGCTTATTTTGGGCCTTGGTGGAGTCGAGCTGGCGCTGCATCGCGGCCAGTCGGTCGTCCATGCTGGTCACCAGTGTCTTCACCCCCGACGGTGTGCCCGTTGCCGGGGCGATCGCCGCGGCGGTGCTGGCCGCGCTCTGGCGCACACCGGTGGCACCGATGCGCCCGTTCTGGCCTTCGGTGCTGCCGGCGGCCGAGGTGCCGTTGGTTTGGGCGTCGAGTCCGGTGACCTTTCCCCAGGACTGCTTGTACCCGTCGCCGGCGCTGCTCGCGCCAGCGCCCAGCGCTGAGTCCGCTGGTGCGGCCGGAACACCCGGGCCTTGAGTCAGCACCGACCCCGGGCCGGGTCGTGCGGCGGGAAAAACACCCTGAGCAGCGGCCAACACTCGGTCCACCTGCGCGATATACGCGCCCACCCCGGAGCCGCCCACCCGCTCAAACTAGACCGCACCCACCACCCACAACCACGCCCCAAACAAGAGACTTTGCGGGCCTCAGGCGTGTCGAGTAGCGGTCATTTCAGCGCCATGCGCCTGGATCTTCTGTGCCGCCGCCAGCAGGCGCTGCCGGGTCTGGCCGATGTGGTCCTGCATGGCCGCCAGGCGGTCATCCATCTGCGACACCAGAAGGACCATGTTGTGAGGCTCGCCGCCTTCGGCGATCACCGCCCGCGCACCAGTCGTCGCGGTGTGGCGGATGGCCCGGGCGGAATCATTCGCCTGTTGAGCATGCGTAACCGCATCCCTCACTTCGCTATGCAGCGCGTCACTCAACGCCGTGGCGCGTGCATCATCGCTGCGATATCTCGCGGCGGCCTCCTCGGCGGCCGCGGCCAGGCCGCTGCGCCCGTCCGGAATATCCGCTCCCGTTGGTGCTGGGTCTCGCCTCAGCTCGAGGCCCTGATGCTCGGCTGGAAATAGAGACACGGCGGCAGCCAAGATGCGGTCCACTTCCGCTACGTAGCCGTGCGCGAGCTCCATACCCGCTAGGATAAGCCGCGAGCCATGCCTCGGCAGCGCGCGCCGCCGAGGCGACCGCTAACGAGGTTAACCACACGAACGATAGTGCTCTGAGCTGCGGAGACGCTAGCGATGCGGAGCGGCCCAAGCCAGTCGATTCCTCTTTTCGTACGGCCAGCGCGGGGACGATTACTTACTGCTCTCCTTTTTGAATGCAGGCAGCCGGAAGTGGGTGTCCTCCATGCCGAGATTCTTGGATTTCAGGTACACGCGGTAGTTGAAGTGGTCGATGGCGTTCGCCATTCTAATTAGAAGTGCAGCCTGAGCGCCCGCCTTCAAGGTGTAGAACTCAATCATCTTGTCGTTTTTTTCAAGAATTTCACGCCGCTGTTCCGGCGCTATAATCTGTGTAGGTAATGCTAATCGTGGGCTGCTTCCCGAGAGCTCGCGGTTCGAATGGGACGACGATCGGATCTCCCGGCGCTACGGCCCCAACGTGATCGTCGTCTACCAGCCGAGCAGCGTTGAGGACCTCGCGTTGGTCTGGAACCTGCGAGCGCGGTTTGCGCATCCGAACGGGCTCCCGCTGGCCATCCCGATGACCGACACCATCGGCCAGGACATAGCGACGCTGAAGCACGCGAATGTCGAGCACCACTTCGGCGGCGGGCAAAACGTTGCGCTGACGTCGTTCTCCGTGGCGCCCACAGACCTCGAAGCCGTCGCCAAGCAGCACCGCTTCGACGTCGTCGACCCGTGGACGCTACTGGGGCCAATTGGCGGGTACTGCGTACCATCCACGGAGACAGCGCATTTCACCGCGGGATCGGCGACGATTCCCGACTTCACGGCGATCGACACCGAAGCTTTGGGCTTGTCACTCCTTGGCATTAGTCGCGGCTGGCACGCCAACGCTGAGTTTCGAACGCGTCAGGTCGACGGCAGAGACCGCGGTGCGATCGCGAATGAGCGCAATTAGTCCTGCCGCACCGATTTCAGTGTCGACGCCTTGGACGTTCACGACGTCCTGGTAGGTCAGATCGCGCCGCAACTCGTTCCACGAGTTCATTGGGTCCGGGTTGACCGGCAAATCGCCTAACTGGGCTAGGTAGGCGAGGTACCACTCGTTGTCGGTCGGCACACCGCGACATGTCTGCACAGTCGGCCGGGGGGTGTCGAGATCGACCAGGATGCGCAGCAGCAGTTGCCTGTAGTCACCGCCTTGGATGTCGCGAAACTTGGCCCGCTCCTCTTCGTCGAGCAGGTCCGTCTTGGCGATGCCGTCGATGTTGCTCTGCAGCAGGATTCGGTGCCATCGGCTGTCGACGGGCGTATGAGATGTGACCGGTATCAGCGGCATCGCGCCGCCGCCCCAGGAGTTGCATAAACCGATGACGGCGTGTGCGGCCAATTCCAGATCGGTGCGATCGACTGGAACCGCGCAACCGGCCGGCCGGAGTTGACGATGGATCACGGTGTCACCGTTGAGCGGCTCACCGGTCAACAATGGCCACAAATCAGACATAGTGAACCACCCTATTCACACGCCCCGACGCGTCACGACATGTAGACGGTGCGACAGGATCGAGTTGGCCCACGACGCACTGCCGGTCCGTCAGCCGGCCGTATCAGCAGCGGCGCCGCCAGGCGGTATCACCTGATAGCTGAAACGCCACTCGACCCCAGTGCCATGCTCACCGCCGACCGGCCGTGATCCGTGGAGATGCAAAATGGCGACCATGTCACTTTCGCTGACTTGAGCTTGAGCCTTCCGCTCCGCCAGCGCCCTCACTTGGGCCGAGCTCATCCTTTCGGGCACCACGATGGTGTCGTGCCGCACATTCGAGGCATCGGCCATAGGGCCAGGCTGCGGTAAGTGATAGCTTCCGTGTCCCGACGACACGCGCCCCCTCACAACCGTGACCGACACGTGCTCGACCTGCAACGCAACCACCGCCACTCGCCATTGACCATGCCGATTGGAACAAGGCAACCGCCGGGACCAGTTGGCGGCGGCGGTCACTTAGCTTGGCCGGCGTGACCAATTCTCCGCCATGGATGAGATGCGCTATGCGACAACACTAACGCGTCTCTTTCATCATCAACGTCATCATCGGTCGGTACACGCCTTGGCGACCGAGCGAGGCTTTGAGATATCACGTTGACCCACCCTTTGGTTCACTTCGCACTCTCTGACAACGACACTGAGGGCCGACCGGCGCACAGTTGAAGTCTCGGCCGGTCCCACTAGTCGAGTGTCGAGCCGGAAAATCTCATCCGATGACCAATTGGCCAAACACTGGCCAAGTCAGATGAGAATTGGACATCTAATTCGAGAGCCTACAACGGCCTCAGGTGTAGCTTCTCGCCGGCGGCGACATTCTTGAGGCCGGTTTGTCTCTGTGATCCCAGCGTTTCCATGACTCGGGCGCTAGCGGGCCTCGCTCAAAAGCCGTTGCGCCTCTGCGGATCCGCATCGCTCAGATCCGGCATGTCGCCGCCGACCGGCTGAACATAGAGTCCGAGCCGCATGTTTGTCGGGATCGCGGAAGACCAGCGTTGGGCCGTATCCGGCAGGTAAACGCTCAGGGAAATGGCCAATTGGCCATGGCCTGACCCCGATCGGTTGATCCGGGGCTTATGAGAGTCTTGTGGCCCACGTTGTTGGCAGGAAGGCTCGACAAGATCATGGCGACGAGGAAGCGACACAGTCCTGAGCAGATTGTGCGCAAGTTGATGGCGGCCGATCGGCTGTTGGCCGAGGGCAAGGACATCGCGGCGGTGTGCCGCGAGCTGGGTGTCTCCGAGGCGACGTATCACCGGTGGCGTAACCAGTTCGGCGGCCTGAAGGCCGAGGACGCCAAGAAGCTTAAGGACCTCGAACGTGAGAACGCGACACTCAAGCGCCTTCTAGCTGATGCGGAGTTGGAGAAGGCTGCGCTCAAGGAGATCGCCCGGGGAAACTTCTAGGCCCGGAACGCCGGCGGACGGCCGTTCGTCACCTCCAGCGGGTGCTGGGGGTCAGCGAGCGGTTCGCTTGCCGGGTGACCGGGCAGCATCGTGGCACCCAACGCCATGAACCGCTGTCGAGGACCCCACAGGATCCCGACGCCGCGTTGCGGGCGTGGTTGCGTCAATATGCCAAGGACCATCCGCGGCGGGGGTTTCGGCCCGCATATCACGATGCCCGTGGTGAAGGCTGGCAGGTGAATCACAAAAAGATCCAACGCCTTTGGCGTGAGGAAGGTCTACGGGTGTTGCAGCGCCGAAGACGCAAACGCCACGGCACCTCTACCGCGTCGGACACCGTGGTCGCTGATGCGCCCAACCGGGTGTGGGCGGTGGACTTCCAGATTGATTCCACCACCGACGGGCGGCCGATCAAGATCGTCTCGATCGTCGATGAGCACACCCGTGAGTGTTTGGGCGGAATGGTCGAGCGCAGTATCACCGGTGAGCACCTGATCGATGAACTGGATCGCCTGGCGACTGAGCGTGGCACGTTCCCGGCGGCGCTACGGTGCGACAACGGACCCGAATTGGCCTGCAGTGCAATGGCTGACTGGTCGTCGGGCCAGGTGGGTCTGCACTTCATTCCGCCTGGTGAGCCGTGGCGCAACGGCTACGTCGAGTCGTTCAACTCTCGCATCCGCGACGAGTGCCTCAACATCAATAGCTTCTGGTCACTGGTTCAAGCCCGGGTGGTCATCAGCGACTGGAAACACGACTACAACCACCACCGCCGGCACTCATCGCTGGGCTACCAACCCCCAGCCCGCTACGCTGCCACCTGCACCCACCAATGAACCACTCTCCTTCGCCGTGGACCAGTTCACGGGGTCCGGCCACCCGCGCGAAGAAAATCGAGGCTGCCTTCAGAATCTCGTTGGCCTCCTTGAGATCCCGAACCTCCCGCTCGAGCTCGCGGAGCCGCGCCGCCTCAGCAGACGTGACACCCGGCCGCTCAGCGGCATCGACCTGAGCCTGCAGCACCCACCGTCGCAACGACTCCGCACCGACGCCAACCTTCGGGCCGATCGCCTGGCAGGCGGCATACACCGACCGATACTCACCGAGGTGATCGAGCACCATCCTCACCGCACGCTCACGCTGCTCGACCGGGTAATGCTTGGCCATAACCGCCATCCTTCTCACAGAAGGAAGCGGCATCAAACCCGGAACGGTTCAAGCCAAGAATTGTGCCGCCAGAGAGGGCGATTGCGCCGGCACCGAGTCGTGGAAATCTCTGGGACTTCGAGTTACCGACAAAAGCTGGTGTGTCCTGATCCGCGGCTGCCTTGCCACCGTCTGACCCCGGTGCGCCGAAGTCGCTGCTCTTTCGTTGACCAGAACGCCAAACAGCCCGCCGATCAATGGAAGCCATGAGGGCCTGGAGTCAGAAATGTGGTACGAGCAGGCGCGAGCCGCGCCGCTACACGTTCCGAATATCGAGCGAGTGGTCGATGGTCGACGTCGGATCGTCCTCGACGAGCCCGCACCCCGTACTATGCGAATACGGTCCGAGCCTTTTCGGTGGTGAGGAGTTTTCGCGCGGCCTTACGGAAATTGTTTTGGGACAACATCTCTCGGAGCGACCGCCGACGCGCCGTCAGGAGGCGCTCTGGTCGGCCCGAGTGAGAAGGCGGTAGTGTTCAGCGGCGGTCGCCAAACCTCGCGGGGTGGCTTCGGCTGCGTACATGGCACGGTTGGCCGCGACGACGTCAGCGGTCTCGGAGCGTCGGGTGTCTTCGTAGGTCCGCAGACCGCCCGCACCGCCTCGGGCCAGCTCATCGGCCAGAATCCGGGCGTCGAGGATCGATTGTGAGCCGCCGTTGGAGCCGACGGGATACATGGGGTGGGCCGCATCACCGAGCAGGGTGACTCGGCCCAGGCCCCACCGGGGTTTCGGCGCCTTGTCGACCATCGGGTAACTCAGGATGGTCTCGGTGCGCCCGATGAGGTCTACGACGTCCAGCCATGGCAGGTTCCAGCCGGCCACGCCGTCCAAGGCGTCGCCCCGGCTGGCGGGCTGGTTCCAGTCCACGTCACCGGGCAGCGGACCCGCCAATCCCTTGGGCAGCTTGAGGATCCAGTTGATCAACCCACCGCCGATCGCGTACACGACCAGCTCGACGCCGTCGGAGGCCTTCACGACGGCCATCGTTTGGCCATCGAGAAATGGCTCGCCATGCGTTGCACCGCGCACCAGCGTCATGCCTGACCACAACAGTGGGTCGTCGCCATGATGTAGTTGCCTTCGCAACGTCGAGTGGATTCCGTCGGCCCCGACCAAGAAGGTGCTCACCATATCGCCGGCCGTCGTGTGCGTCACCACGTCGCATCCAGTTTGGGTAAAGCCGGTGACCTCGACTCCTGTGCATACAGCCGCATCGCCCAACCGATCTCGTACCGCATCAAGGAGCAACATCTGGAGTCGTCCGCGGTGGACGGAGTATTGCGGCCAGCGATAGCCGCCCTGGAGTCCGCGTGGTTCGCGAAGGAGCAGCGTGCCGTCGCGGCCATAGTAGTCGATCGCCGCGGGGGCGGCCGCGATCTGGGACAGCGCATCGCCAAGACCCAGCTCGCACAGTTCGCGAACGGCATGCGGTAGGAGGTTGATGCCGAGACCGAGGGGTTGCAGGGAGTCGGCGCGCTCGATCACCATCGCGGCCAGACCGCGCGCGTGCAGTGTCAACGCCGTAGTCAAACCACCGATGCCGGCACCTGCCACCAGAACGTGCGGGGACGTATTCATATCGCTCCTCTTGTCCCTTCAAGGATGCCTCTAGCAGGATCGATACGTCCAATACATCATAGTGATCGGAATTATATGCTTGAGCTATGGAACTGCGACAGCTGCAATATTTCGTGGAGGTCAGCGAGGAAGCGAACTTCACCCGCGCGGCGCAGCGACTCCACGTGGCACAGCCCGTGATCAGCACGCAGATCCAGCGGTTGGAGCGGGAGCTTGGCCAGCCTCTGCTCGATCGGTCCCGGCGCGCGGTGCGACTTACCGCGGCCGGTGTGGCGGCACTTCCGCACGCCAAGGCCGCTCTGGCGGCAGCACTCCATGTCAAGCGAGCCGTCGACGAGACCACACAACTGGTGCGCGGGGCGGTCCGGATCGGAACGGTTCCGTCACATGGCGTCGACGTTCCGACGCTGATCGCACAGTTCCACGACCGCTATCCCGCGGTCGAAATCACCTTGCGCACCGAAGATTCCGACTCCCTCCTCGATGCCCTACGGAGCGCGCAACTGGACTTGGCGCTCGTTGCGGTGGGGCCGGACGAGCGTCCCGAGGGCATCGCCATTACGACGGTTTCCGACGAGGTCGTCGCGGCCGTGGTGGCTGGGAGCCATCCATGGTCGGCAAGATCGACGATTGAAGTCCGTGCGTTGCAGGAGGTGCCGCTGATCACTCTCCCCCGAGGTACCGAGATACGTCGGCAGCTCGAACATGCGTGTCGTCGAGAGGGTTTCACGCCGCAGGTTGCCTTCGAGGTGAGCACCCCGGCGGCGATGGCGGACCTCTGCGCGCTGGGCCTCGGCGTGGCGATCATGCGGGAGTCCCTCGTGGGTGACCGCCTCGACCTTCATGCATTGCCCATCGAGCCCGCCTTGCGGGCACGCCTGGCGGTGGCGTGGCGCAGCGCCGGCCCGATCAGCCCGGCCGCCCGCGTGCTCATCAGCATGGCGGAACAGTTCACTCAGATTTCTGGGTCCAACGGGCCGGTCGCCCCGCAGCCCCTTTGAGCCGTCGCCAACCCGCCGTGTAACTGCGACACTTACTCGGTCGCCCCCGATGCCTACTTTCGTCGTGTTCACTCGTTGGCGAGGTCCCTCAGGGCTTGACCGAGTGCGGCGCGGCTGGTGACACCCCGTTAGGGGAAGTTGCGGTACAGGTGCGCACCGACCGTGCGTGGGGATAAATAGAGCTAGGCGGCGATCTGTTTGTTGCATTCGCCGGCCCCCCTTGCGTGTCAGGGTGAGTTGAGTCCAGTAGTTCATTGCAAATCAGCCTGACGCGGGGCGAGATCGGATCGACTTCATTCATGTCCAGTTCGACGGTGTCGGTGCGCGATGAGCACAATGATCGGATGGATCCGGCCCATCCCCATGCCGAGGGCCCGCGCCGACGGCGGGCGTTCTCAGCGGCGGACAAGCTCGCTTACCTGACCGCCTACGAGCAGGCCTGCCAAGATGGTGAGGGAGGGGCGTACTTGCGGCGGGAAGGCCTGTACTCGTCGCAGATCAGCGAGTGGCGCAAGCAACGCGACGCCGGCGTACTCACCGGTAAACAGCCTGGCGAAAAGGTCGGTCGACTGTCCGCCGAGCAGGCCGAGATCGCGCGCCTGAAGCGGGAGAACGCCCAGGCATCGAAAGGAGGTCTTGAGGCTGCCACCATCGGCATCCGACCATACGGAGATGTCATCTTAATCCGGACAATTTGACCCCAATGTATCCGAAACGTGTTGGCATACTCCAAGTTCGGGATGCCAATTAAAACCGGAACGGACAAGCACCGGCACCTCATTGCACCTTGTACATCCAGATGAGCGTGTCGGTGAGCTCACCGTCGGGATTCCACTGGTAGCTGCGCGCGAAACCCTGACCGCGGTAGCGGTGCAGGTAGTCGAGCAGCGCGGGCCGGGTAACTTGCCCGGCGTCGACACCTTTGATCATGATGGTCGCCAGGTCGTAACTCTCGTCACTGTAGGTGCCCGCCTGCTGGCCGAACGTCTTGCGGTATTGGTCGGCGAACACGCCCGACGCCGGTGCGCACGGGCAGGACAGCAGCGCGTCCTTGGCGGCGGCCCCGGCCTGCTTGACGAACTCGGGATCGTTACTGGCATCACCAGAGGCGAACGTCGCGTCAACGCCGGCGTCGCGCAACTGGTGGACCAAGATCGCGGCCTCGGTGTAATAGCCGCCGTAGAAAATCGCGTCGGGCTGCGCGTTCTTGATCTGAGTGACCGCCGCCGAGAAGTTCTTGTCGCCACGCTTGACTTCCACCATGCAACCCGGCGACGACGGTCGGGCCGAGTCGGCCAGCGACCGCCTTGGCCAACCCCAGCCCGTAATCGGTGCTGTCATCGACGACGCAGATCCTCTGGCGCCCAGCGTGTGCGTCAGGTAACCCACCACCGCCGGACCACTCCGCGACTAACCGGCACCGCGTCACTACCTTGCACGCTGCCACGGCGCTCAAATAGCCCTTCACCGCACCAACGAATACGACAGAACTTGACAGAACTTCATATCGCCGTTATCCATTGAAGGCCATATTTGGCTGGCACGCAATGTATTTCAGCGGTCATTGTCCGTTCCAGCTATAGTTGGCACTTTTCCAGATGATCATCACACGCGACGGTCTATCGCCTGGTACCCGGAATTAAATGGCATACCTCCACGCGTCGGCCTATCCATGGCGGCCGCCCAGCATCAGTACTCGTACCGGCATCCTTGCGAGGATCAATTCGTCACCGTGACGATTCAAGCACGCCCAATGCTGCTGCTCACCAGCACCTTCCATCATAGTTGACGGATAATCGTCATCATCCATGAAATACCGACCTGGAAGCCGTTAACCGGCGACCACGCGTATGACACCCCGTCTCGAGAAGTCTCGCATTCATTGAACGTTCTGGCGCAACGAAGCTAAATCAAACGGCAGTGGCGACGATCACGCTCTGTGGACCTGTCGTATCCCGCACAGCTGATCGCCGAAGACCTGCCGCGGCAAGCATGGTGTCGTACTCATTCAGCGTGCGCTCTCGACCGGTAGATATTGCGAGCATGTGCATGTCGAACAGCGCGGAGACTGGGTTGTGATCGTCGACTATCAGCTCGATGATCGCGATCCTTCCCCCAGGGGCCAACGCTTCCCGACAGCGCCGGAGAATCGTGATGCACTCCGCGTCCTCCCAGTCGTGCAGAATGAATTTCAACAGGTAGAGGTCTCCGCTGGGCACGGACTCGAAGAAGTCACCGCCCACCACCGTGGTCCGGTCGGAACGGCCCGTGCGTTCGATCTCTGCTTTGGCATGCTCAACGATGTTGGGGCGGTCGAACACGATGCCCCGCAGCAGCGGGTCTCTACTTTGTAGCAAGTGCAGAAAAGACCCGTTCGCGCCACCCACGTCGACGGCACACTTGACTCCGGTCGTATCGATGACGTCCGCTGCCGGCCTTGCCCATAGCGTGGTCAGGCTTCGCATGGCGTCTGAAAACTCCTGTGCCTCAGCGGGATGACGTTCATAGTAGCCGAACAGATCTGTGTCAAGCGCGGTTTGGATCCGGGTGGAACCCTGACGGATCGCGGTGACGAATTCGTTCCACGGAAGCCAGTACTCGCGCCCGGTAAAACTCAACGCCATCGGCCGCAGTGTACTCGGGTGGTCGCTGCGCAAGGTCTGCAGCAGTGGCGTGCCGCCATAGTGCCCGTCCGCCCCCGAGGTGAATAGCCCCAGTGTGACGCCGGCTCGCATCAGTCGCAGTGTGGTATCGGGTGCGCTGCCTTCAAGTTGGGCGATGTCCGCGGCCGTGAGGTCGCATACTGCCAGGTGATCTGCGATCGACAAATCGGCGACCGCCCGAATGGTTTGGCTGACCCAGTATCCGAGGATCATCGCCGTCATTTTTTGGAGAGCCGCGTGCGGATCCTCTGACTCTGATTCGATGCTCATGCAAACTCCGGTCGGGATGGGGTGCAGGTGTCGTTCGCTGCGGATAAGCGTGCAGTCAAGGTATTGCCTGCCGTGGTCGCTAGAGCGAGGCGACACGGGATATTAGTAAGTCAAAGATATTGATGCACAATTTATTTGGTGTCTGCATGCGCCCAAGTGGCTTCCAGTATCGCGGCGGCGGTATGCGCTGTCGTGACGGCGCGCAGTCATCCGGTACGGCCGTGTGGCGCCTTCCATGTAAGTGACAGTATCGCGAAATTGTGATCTGCGCGAATTCGCAACTCTGCAATGCGCTACTTCCGGTCCTAGTCGCCGGTACCCGTTGGCGGAGAACTCCGTCGATCTCGCCGAGGGCGGGTAGCAGTGGCACGATGCCAGGCGATACGACCAGTGGGCGGCGCGAGATTGCGGCGTTCCATCAGCCGGCGCACCAAACCGATCGGCACGGCCGCGGCGAACGACGCGACCACGCGCCCCACACCGGCGCCCTGTGCGAGGAGAAACGCGATGGTGCCGGCCGCGCCACCGAATGTCGCGGCCACCGCCGCGGTCCGTTCGGCATAGCAGGCCAGGGCGTAGGCCGCAGCGCTCGCCGCACCGAATGCGACGCGCGGGCAGCTCCGTCAGTGCGGGCGGTGCACTCGCGCCGATCGCGACGAAGGGCGCGCCGAAGCTGTTGGCCAGGTGCAGTACCAACGTCACACCGGCGATGGTCGCGGCGGTCATCATAACCAGCTCGAAGAAGCGGCCCGCCGCGGTGACCGGAGCGCCGGAGATGAAGTCGCCGACCGAGCCCACCAGGGAGAGGCCGGCGAGCAGCACCACGAGTCCGGCGGCGATGGCCACCGTCGGTTCGAAATGAATCCCCAGCTTGGGGCTGAGCCAGTAGAGCACCAGCGGGGGCGCGGTCGCGATCCGACCCCCACGCGTACTGGAAAAAGGACGGGAGTCCATGCCTGTTGAGCCGTCGATTGACGCGGTCGATCGTCACGGTGCTCAGGGCGCTGACCAGGCAGACCAGCAGATTGGCACCCAGGGGTGCCCGCCGTGGCGAAGGCCAGCGCACCCCAGGCGAGGGCGGCGACCAGCGATTGTACGGGTGCGGCGCGGTGACGATCGCGTCCAGCTCGTCGTCGGGCTTTCGAGGGGTTGACCTGTCCAGCGCGGATGCGTGCGATCAGCCGGTCGACGGCCGCCAGCCGACTGAAGTCCATCGACCGGGACTGCACGGTGTGCAGCGTGGTGGCTGCCGACGACGTGGATCCACGGTAAGCGGCGACGTCGATCGTCGTGCTGATGACGTCGACTTCGCAGCGCTTGATGCCGTATGCGGCGGTGATGGCCGTCACTGGTCAGTCGCTGCGGTCGTTGACATGCCGGACGCCATGAGGATGGCACCGATGCTCCCGGCCAGATCGAGCACCTCGCCCACGCTCCTGGTAGGCCTCGTCGAGCTCGGGCCCCTTCGACTTCGTCAGTCGCGGGAGGCTGTCCGTGGGTAGCTCGGTCTCTCGGACGATCCGGTTCAAGATCTCGCTGACGTGCCCGCCACGGTTAGCCCGCGCGATCACGGGTCACCTCCACAACACTGCCCTTCTGTTGAATGACAAACTCAGACGCCGCCGGCGCACGCCCACTTTGATCCGCTCGGCCGCCTTGGGATCGCCTTGCGGTTGGCTCCATTACCGACTTGCGGGTGTCGACGAGCCGGATGGGGAACCCGCTGTCGGCGCTGCGAACGCGAGGTCGCCCTACAAGTCGAGGTCTGGAAAGTGACGGACGCGATCACCGTCGTGGGCGAACCTGAGCTGATCATGCATCGTCTGGTGGTCGAGGCTTGTTGGCGTGCGCGTGGTGCGGCGAAGAGTCAGGTTATCCGGGTTAGCGGGCTGGGGCTGACAAATGCGGTCCTCGACTCGGGCGTGGTGGCGGATTGAGGGGCGATCCTGCATCAGGGATCACTCTGGTTCGACTGTAGGATTCGGCGCCAAACATCGTTTAAATCCTCGACATTGGCATCCGAGAGGTGCTGCAGGAATAATCGCCTGACGCCAGCGAAGTGCACATCCATCGCCCTTCGTAGTTCCGCACCCCCCTCGTGTGTCAACTCAGCCGTAACAGCCTGTCGTCCCGTGCTTTTGGTTCGATCTACCAAACCGCGTTGCTTGAGGCGATCGACTATGCGGGTTACTCCGCTCGGAGTTACCAACGCGGCACGGGCGAGATCGATCATTCGGCAACGGCCGTTGGGCATGCGCCACAGTTGATAGAGCAGATCGAACTCGCTGAGAGTGAGACCCGTCTGAGTCTGAAGTTCTACATCCAACTCGGGTAGCACCCTCGCGTGCAGCTCAAGGAGCCCGCGCCAGGCGAGGAGCTCAAACGAAGTGAGGTGCGGCACCGTACGTTCGACCGGCCGCGACGACTGCACGACCTTCCGACGCACCGTCCGATCAGCGCTAGGCGGCGTCGGGGCATTCTTGCGCGCGAGATAGGCCCGCTGTCGACAGGCGGCTGAGCAATACCTCGGTCGCCGCCCACGGGGGTTTACGTCGATTTCAGCCAGACAAACTGGGCATGTCGGCGTGTGCACGACTCACTCTCTTGTGACGTAATATAGCTCTTTACACATTACGTCACGACCACGCCCAGCGGCGTGACCATTCACCTGCCTCGCAACTGGCCCTACAAGAAGATGATTACCAGACCGATTCGGGGTTACTCACAATTTCAGCGTTCGACGCGAGCCGCGGTAGCCTGGTCGGTTATTGATACGACAAGTTTGCGTATTATGCGCGGACTGGCGACGGGCGATACACGTCCTCGCCCCGCGGTGCATGGCCTGCTGGCGTCCCGCCTCGCCTGCATTGGAGATCGTGCCTCGATGCTGACGAGGGTCGCCACGCTCGGTGCATAGCTGTTAGCACCGGTCCCCTTTCACTGGCTGGCGGCGCAACGTCCGCGCCGACGTTATTCGACAGTGATCGGAGGGTGTGGATGCAGCCACTGCGCCACATAATCCGCGAGTAGGCCGGCGTCTTGCAGGCTGCAATGCGCACCGATATACATGTCGGGCCGGATCAGGACCGCGCGTCCTTCGCCCGATCCGATCCCGTATCGCTGGGCCAGTTCGCCTAGCTGATCTGGAACAGTGTGGTCGTCGTCGAAGCCCGGTACGGGGTCGTTTGATATCACGACGTTGCGGACCTGATTACGGTAGCGGGCTTTCATTGTCTGCGAAACACTCTGTGCGAGGGTGAAATCAGCATCACTGTCTGCACATGGAATGAGAAGCAAGGTGAAACCTGCGTGCCTAACGATGTCAAACAATCTCTTCCGTGGTTCGAGGACAAGCTGGGCGTCCGGAGCGCGGTCTCCTGCCTGCGGCCCGGGAACCGGAGCGGCGCCACATGCGGTCACCGTGTCTCGATAGTTGTGGGACAACCCCGAGATGAGTTCGACCATCTGCTGTTGCCAGCCAGGCTGGCGTGTCAACGCGATCCGGTCTTCGAGACCCTTGCCAAATGCCATCACGATGTCGTGTGTAGCCTGCGCACCGGCGGTGATCTGTGCGCCGATCGGCCGGCGCTCCGCCTCGTAGGTGTCGAGCAATGAGTCTGGGGCGGCCTCGTCGATCACCGCCGCCAGCTTCCAGCAGAGGTTGAAGGCGTCCTGCATGCAACCATTCATTCCCTGGCCACCAGCCGGAGAATGAACATGTGATGCATCGCCGCACAGAAATACTCGGCCCTTTCGGTAATGCTCGGCCTGTGAGTTGAGGATCTCCCACTTGGTCGCCCAATGAGGTTCGCCGATCTTCATCCCTATACCCAACCGATTTGCGACAGCCTGAAAGGATCCGCGTGGATCGTCGGCACGGGTCATGGCGCCGGCATCGCTCAGGTAGACGCGCCATAGCCGCCCCGGAAGCCGAGTTACCAGCATGAAGATCGATTCGCCGATGAAATAGTTAACCCATGAGTCGTCAAACGAGAAGTCCTCTATCTCCACGTCCATCATTGCCATGACACCGACTTGCTCTCCTACAAAGGAAATTCCGGTTCTGTCTCGTACCCGGCTGTGCGCACCATCGCTGCCGATCACCCACGAACACCGGATGATCTCTGATGCTTCGGTGGCCCGATCGATCGTGGTTATTGTGACGCCATGTTCATCCTGGCGGAGATCTTGGAACTCGCGGCCGTACTCTGGCACGATCCCATAATGGGAGAGCAGATGCTCGCGTAGCACACGCTCGAAATCATTCTGGTTGATCTTGTAGTAGAACGGATATCGAGTCGGAAGTCGGCGGAAGTCAGTGCGTGGTTTCTGGTCCTCGCTGAGGCCCTCGAAGTGGTATACGTTACCCGGACAACGTAGTGAGACTTCCTCGATTCGGTGCGCGACGCCAATGTGCTCGAACATTTCCATGGTGCGAGCGTGCAGAGTGAACGCGCGTGTCGTGTGCGACGGCCCCGGACGCTTCTCGATCAGCCGCGGGCGAATATTGCGCCGCGCCAACTCATGCGCCGCGATGAGTCCGACTGGGCCGGCGCCGATGATGACAACTTCTTCGTCATGATTTTTCATCTGCAGTCCTGACGTGAGGGAGAATTGCTGTGAGACGTGTGCGCTATCGTCATGCTGCAGCCTCCAGTATCGGAAGGAGGACGGACGAGTCTGCGGCATTGACTAGGTCGGGACGACTAACTAGCCGACTTACGAGCGCTCGTGGATCAAGCGGTGGGCACAGGTCCGCCAGTTTTACCGGAAGAGTGAGGGATTGGGCGAAGTCCTCGACAGTCGAGAACGGCGTACGCGTACTCACGAAGCGGCCGATGAGTTCTGCCGAGTCCACCGCTTTGGGGACCAGACATGCCATCAAGGCGCCGTGGTCGCATCGGAACCGCGCCCCGAGATCTTCCGCAAGGATTTGAGCAGGCCCGGGGCCCGCTGCTTCGAGTGCCATGCCTGCTAGGGCCGCGCCACTGAGTGCAGCCTGCCTTAAATCTGAATCTTTCGGGTTCGCTATCAGTTCCGGCAGAGCGTCCCACAGCATCTGTAATCCCGCAGCTGCGTTGGCGGTGCCGTGGCCGTCGGGCCTTGCGAGGACCTCGAGACATTCGGCGATAGCCGTCATTCCACTGGAAGCCAGAACCATCGGCGGAACGCCCTTGAGTAGATCCAGGTCCCGGACTACACAGCGCGCGGCGGAACGAGATGACCGGCCCGCCTCCTTGCCCTTGTCAGTTGTGACCAGGTAGCGCGAGGTCATCTCGGCACCCGACAGGGTTGTCGGTATGGCGATCCAAGGCAAGCGTAGGGAGAAAGCGACTATCTTGCCGTAGCCAGCTGTCGAACCTCCTCCAATGGAGATTACTGAATCGGCGTGCACTTCCTGCGCAGACGCCACAGCCAAATTTGCCTGCCATGACGGCACATGCGCTACAGCATCGCTGAAAATCCCTGTCACACTGTGCTGGAGAAGGTGGCGCACTCGCTCCGCCACCTCCCCCATCCCCGGACCGACCAACAGCAGCGGCCTTCGGACGCCAATCCGGCCAAGGACGTCGCCGATTTCGGCGATCGCACCGCGCTTGTCGAGCTGCATCGTCGGCGATCCAGATCTCGTTGCTCTGCTTGGTGGTCTGGTCATTGCCAATCTTTGTCTTGTGTGGTGCGGTCAGCCCGGGGGGTGGACCGCCTTATCAATTACGGGGTTCGGCGCCTCCGTGACCGTCCGGGCTGTAGTGCAGTTGGAAGCGAGAATATTTGTCCTGGCCGATCGCCTCGAGCGCCGCAGGGACCGGGTTGGGATCTTGCAGGAACGGCTCCTCCGCGTCACAGGCGTGTTTCCACGTTGCGAATTCGAGTGCGATCTTGTTAACGGGGTCTTCGAAGTAGATCGAGTGGCAGAATCCGTGGTCGAGGTCGCTCTTGATCTTCACGCCGTTGGCTTCGAGCAGTGTCTTTGCGTTTTGCAGCTCGGTCTCCGAGGGGACCGTGATGGCGAGGTGATTGCCGGCGCCGAGCAGACTGTTGTCCGCCGGAGTCTCAACGTCCAGGAACTCGAAGAAGGCAATCGTGTCCTGCTCACTGATCCGGAAGAAGTAGTGCCGGCTGCCGCCGAGATTGCCCGGCACAGCACCCGGGAACGGATCGGGGTTCGGCAGCTGCAGGGTAACTACCACGGGGAACCCCAAGAGACCGTTATAGAACTTGACCGTTTCGTCCATGTTATTCGTGACGAACGCCATGTGGTGGCAGCCCGTTGTGCGTACACCCATTGAAATTCTCCTCTTCACCTTGCTTCGGCCCGTTCGGGCCAGGTCCATTGATCCAGATGTGTTATCGCTCGGTGCAACTCGATCGGTTGCGCGGGAAAAACGATGTCTGATGTTTGTCGGGCGGCTTTACGTTCGAAACAGCCTCGAAAGCCACATTTGATCCCGACATCCGACTTGGGTATGGGAGTCATTGCTGACGTAAAGCGGCGAAACTGCTATCGCGTCACGGCGAGCGCGTAGGTGGTGTCAGTGCTTAAACGACGATGCATGATGACCCGAGGGTGGCACTAACGCCCTTTAGGCCTGGCCCTCACGGTTGACGCGGGTAGCGCGATCCATCATCGGTTTCCGCTACCGAGTCAAACTTCCACCTGCGAATCCGGACCTCGCCTGAACCACCACCGCGACCACTCCGCACTGGGAGGCCAACCATCCGCCAGCCGCGTGCCTAACCGCTCAGATCAGTGCAGTTACCCACCATGCTGGCGGGCACTCGGGTGGCGCAGATGATCGCGGGCCACGATTTCTTCGGGCTCGAGCATGGTCACCATGTCCACACCAGGAGCGCAAATGCACACCGCCAGAAGCCGGAGCCAATTGTCTGTGTCCGGATTCGCAATCTGGTAATGCACGACGTCGCCGCCAGGTTCCCAGAACGCCTCGCCCGCAACGATTTCCCGCGGCGCCTCACCCTCCAACTCAAAGAGCATTCTGCCCTCCAACACGTATCCGAAGACCGGACCGGAGTGGCGATGCGGCGCGACTCCGGGGTCGGCCGGTGGAAGTTCGAGGAGTTGCGTCATCGCATGCGAACCCTCCGGAATGGCGGGAGGGATGGCACTGAGAAGATCGGTTTTCTTGACGTTCCCGTAACCCAACATGCTCACAGCTCCTTTATGGACAGGTGCCCGCCGGGAATCGCAAGCAGAGCAATGCGCTCGCCCAATGCAGTAACTCCTAGCCGACTTGCTTCGGTTTGTGCGGATCCGGTCCGCTGAACCTGATTTCAACCTCACGGTAATACCGACTCATTGTCGTGTCAACGAGAGGGTGCAGTCGCACATGCGGGAGACGTCTTGAAGTTCGGCATGCTCTGAGTAACAGCCCTATTCGCTCCGATATCCATTCTTGAGACCGAGAGCCTAGCGTGACGGAATGTGCCAGGACTATTTCGTCACAACGGTGTCATTCGTGTCCGTGCTGATCCCCAAGCGTGATGATGCCGCTGCGCTCCGGCGGTGTGGGTCTTGCCCGGCCTGGGCGCGGGTAGCGCGCCCTGGTGCACATGGGCGTCGACGGCTAGAAGGATCACGGAATGCTCCTCAGCGCAACAATATTAGAAAAGCGCAACGCGCACCCGGCATAGTGCGTGCTGCGGAGCACACCAGGAGCGCATCCGGACAATCCTCACGCCACTCTAACATTAACGTTACTGTCATGCACACGAAACTCCGTACGGAACCGCGAGCGGTGACCCCACCCAGCGTTGCCGACAGGCGTGGCGGTGGCAGAGAACATATTCGCGTTAGGACCGGTGACATACAATCTGCGTGCTTTGCGTTAGTAAGTAACGTGACCAAACCTGAATACGTTCTGGGCAGCGACGACGCCGAGATTGCGCGTCTGCAGACGCAGGCCGCGTTCATCGCCGAACCGACGACTCTGCTCCTTCAGCGTGGCGGCATTCGGCCCGGCATGCGGGTCCTGGACCTCGGCTCCGGGCCGGGCGACGTCGCTTTTCAGGTCGCCGAGATGGTCGGGCCCGACGGATCCGTGGTGGGCATCGAGCAGGATCCCGCCCAGATCGCCGTGGCCATGCGGCGCCGGGACCATCTCGGAATCGGTAATGTCGACTTTCGCCACGAGGACGCGCGCACGTTCCTAGATGAGGAACCGTTCAACGCCGTGGTCTGTCGGCTGCTACTCCTGCACCTACCCGACGTCGTCGACGTCCTGGCCCACCACCGGCGCAACCTGCGCCCGGGCGGAGTCTTCATCGCCGTCGACTACGACGTCGCTGGCATGCGCGCGCTGCCCGAGGTCGAGCTGTATTCCCGCCTGATGGGGTGGATCATGGCCGGCTTCGAATACGCACACGCCGACCTGTTCGTCGGGATGCGCTTTCCCGTGCTCTTCGAGCAGGCGGGCTTCCGTGACGTCGGGACCCTCGGGCTACAGGTCTACTGGCCACCGAAAAGTTCCCACGCAACGGCGTACTTCGTCGGCATCTTGCGCGCAATGAAAGATGCGATAGTGAACTCCGGTGCCGCGACCGAGGAGGATCTCGGTCTCGACACACTCGAGCAGCGACTCGGCGAAGCCTTCACGTCGGCGAACGCGGTGTTCTCGTTGCCGACCGTGGTCGGCGGATGGGGACGCCGCCCCGAATAGGTGCACGTCGCTGCCAAGCGCATCACCGTCGCCGCGATGGGCTCCGCGGTCTGGCCGGCCGCTGTGCCGTCCCCACCTCGGCATGACGATGGGCCATGACGTGGCCCCGCAGGGGCGCGGCGGAGTCAAATCTCGCGGCAGCGATCACCGCTTCGGCCCGGAGATGTGCCCGCGGTGATCAACCTCTGGCACCCGATCCGCGCATTGGTCAATGCCGTCGCGCAGGGCCCGAACTCGGTGGTGACCGTGGTTACGGTCACTGACACGCGCCGAGCCTGCTCGCCTCACGCGCTACCCATAGCCTGATCGTGCCTAGAGAAGGCCGTCTGAGGTTCCCCCCTGAAAAGTGGACAGGGGGTTATGCGGCTTGGGTGGCCGCGTCCAGTGATTGTTCGTAGGCGATGGGGCTGAGCATTCCGATCGCGGAGTGACGCCTTCGAGCGTTGTAGAAGTGCATCCACTTGTCAACTGCTGCAACGACTTCCACCTTAGCTAAGAAGGTGTGGCGGTAGTAGTACTCGTGTTTGAAGGTCGACCACAGCGATTCGGCGCCGCTGTTGTCCCAACAGATCCCGGTGGCACCCATCGAACGACGGAGCCCGGCATCTGCGCAGGCCTGGGCCATTGCCCGCGCGGTGTATTGGGCGAATTCAACTGGTCGTCGCAACACCTCGGGTTTTCGGAGGTGTGTGATGGGTGTGTTGGAGCGTCAACGGGCGGTTCGGTTGTATCGGGGGCAGATTCCGTCGCCGGGTCGGCCGACGGTGACCTGGCGGCAGGACCGGGTGAGATTTTGGGCGGCTATTGCGGCGGGGGCGATGACCGAGGACGCCGCGGCCGATGTTCGTCACCTCCAGCGCGTGCTGGGGGTCAGTGAGCGGTTCGCCTGCCGGGTGACCGGGCAACACCGCGCCACCCAACGCCACGAACCCACCACCGACACGCCGCAGGATCCTGATGCCGCGCTGCGGGCGTGGCTGCGCCAGTACGCCAAGGACCATCCGCGTCGTGGGTTCCAACCCGCCTATCACGACGCCCGTGCCGACGGCTGGATTGTTAATGACAAGAAAGTCCAGCGCCTTTGGCGAGACGAAGGACTGCGGGTGCCGCAACGGCGGCGCCGTAAACGCCACGGCACCTCGACTGCGCCGTTGACGGTGACCGCGGACGCACCCAACCGGGTGTGGGCCGTCGACTTCCAGTTCGACGTCTCCACTGACGGGCGCCCGATCAAAATCGTGTCCATCATTGACGAACACACCCGCGAATGCCTGGGCGGGATGGTCGAGCGCAGCATCACCGGCGAGCACCTGGTGGCCGAGCTGGAACGCCTCGCGGCCGAACGCCGTACCTATCCTGCGGTACTGCGCTGCGACAATGGACCGGAATTAGCCTGCAGCGCAATGACAGAGTGGGCTGACGGCCAGATCGGCCTGCACTTCATCCCGCCCGGCGAGCCGTGGCGAAACGGCTACGTCGAATCGTTTAACTCCCGCATCCGCGACGAATGCCTCAACATCCACAGCTTCTGGTCACTGCCGCATGCTCGCGTGGTCATCAGCGACTGGAAACACGACTACAACCATCACCGGCGGCACTCATCGCTGGGCTACCAACCACCAGCCCGCTACGCTGCCAGCTGTACCCACCAATGAACGACTCTCGTTCGCTGTGGACCAATTCACGGGGTCCGGCCAGCCAGACAGTGGCCATATCGATTGAGATTTGGCCATTTCAAACTGCGAACCTACACGGCCGCTCGGGAGGTCCGGCTCAATAGCCTTTCGGGGGCCGGCGCGGGTCGGCCTGTTGGATCCGCATCGCCAGATCCGAGCCGTCCAGAGACACCCCGTAGCGGCGCGTGGCGTAGTTGACGAAGGCGCACGCCTGGCCGAAGGTGTCTCGGAAGTGCGTCGATGTACCCGGCTCGTGGTATGCGTTGTAAGTGGTCCGGATGAACTGGAACGGTCCGCCTGAAGGGTTGCCGGCCCTGGCGTTTGAATCCGAACCGTTCATCACGTCACGGAAGTTCGATTCCCGCTGGGCGACCAGCATCATGCCCGCCTCCCAGCGGGCCCGCGCGGCCGGATTGCGTATTCCCTTGTGGTCCAGCGCGGCTCGGATCGCCGCCCGCACATTTTCGGCGCCTTCGCCGGTGAACGATGATGGGAAGCTGCGGCCCGTGGCGGACTGCTCGGTGGCGTTGTGTGAGTTTTGGCTGCCGAGCATGCCGGGCAGCCGGGAGAACATCCCCATGCCGGGGAACCCACCGCCACCGCCGCCCATTGACGGCATCCCGCCACCGCCGCCCCCCATGCCCGAGCCGCCCATACCTCGGAACATGCCTGCCGGCGACGACTGGGCGGCCGAGCGGTAGGCCATCGCGACCTGCCGTAATCGGGTGGCCAGCAGCTTATTTTGGGCCTTGGTGGAGTCGAGCTGGCGCTGCATCGCGGCCAGTCGGTCGTCCATGCTGGTCACCAGTGTCTTCACCCCCGACGGTGTGCCCGTTGCCGGGGCGATCGCCGCGGCGGTGCTGGCCGCGCTCTGGCGCACACCGGTGGCACCGATGCGCCCGTTCTGGCCTTCGGTGCTGCCGGCGGCCGAGGTGCCGTTGGTTTGGGCGTCGAGTCCGGTGACCTTTCCCCAGGACTGCTTGTACCCGTCGCCGGCGCTGCTCGCGCCAGCGCCCAGCGCTGAGTCCGCTGGTGCGGCCGGAACACCCGGGCCTTGAGTCAGCACCGACCCCGGGCCGGGTCGTGCGGCGGGAAAAACACCCTGAGCAGCGGCCAACACTCGGTCCACCTGCGCGATATACGCGCCCACCCCGGAGCCGCCCACCCGCTCAAACTAGACCGCACCCACCACCCACAACCACGCCCCAACTAGCCAATTTGAAGCAATGGGCACGGTCAGACGAGCGCGGGTGCGTTGACGCCCGCAGTGATCGCGGCATAGACCACGTCGGCAATATTGCCGCTCTGCCAGCACAGCAGCGTTTCCAGTCGGCGGCACTGGGCGAAGTCATGCTGATATGCGGCTAGCTGCTGCGGTTCCTCCACACCCATCAAGCCCGGGCGCTGTGAGCCGGCCATCAGCCGATCCAGCTCGTAATGAGCGTTCAGGTCTTCCCACTCGCGTTCAGATGGCCACTGGTTGGCGATGATTAAGCGCGCCACCGACATGGCCGCCGGTGACATCTCCGTTCCGGAGAACACCACCTGCTGCGTGAGCTGCCGAGCGTATCGCTCGGCTTCGTCCGGATCCCGTTGCAGGCCACTAAAGATCGCCGGCGCGATCGTCTCCAGACGGTGCGAGCGGCCTCGAGTCAGCATCGCGGCACCCGCCTCACCAGGAGCGCCAAGAGGCGCGACGCCGGTCGCGACATCGGTTGTGGCCGAACGCACTTCCTCAGAATCCTGGGCCCATGTCGTCGCGATCGCCGAGAGCGCATCGCCCCTCATTCGGACTGCGCGCAGAACGGTTTCAGCAGGATTGAACCACCCGAACCACCGGGCGTCGAAGTCAGAATCGAAGTGCGCCGCGAGCGGCATCGACCGTGGGATGTAGACACCGAAGGGGATGTATCCAGCCCCCTCATTGGTCGTCACCCACATCTCGGGGAAGCCTGATGCTCCCCGGGAGACCGCTACCGCCCACTCCAAGCCGGGGTAGATCACGCTCGACGCCGCCGCCAGATCGGCGACGGCCGCGCGCGCTGTCTCTAGATCGGTCATCGACACGTCGCGACCGACCCGCTGAGCGTTGTTGACCTCTCGGACTCCGGGCAGGAAGCCCGGCGACCCTGGCGCGGGCCCGGCGCCACCGGGGGCTGCCGCTGTGGGAGCGCTGGGAACCGAGCTGGCAACACCCGCAGCGCCTGCGCCGGCGGCAGGAGACGGCGGCAGCACCGAACCGTAGGAGGTCATCTGCGGCGACGCACCCGAGGATCCGCCCGCAGATCCCAAGCCACCAGCGGGAATCCCGCCCATGCCGCCGCCGCCTGACCCCGTGGCGGGAGTCGCAGAGGCAGGAACGGTCGACGCGGTGGGAGCTGCAGACGCCGGTGCCGACGCCTGCCCCAGCGGAGCAGCCGACAACGGGCCGGCGGGCGGCTGTGGCGCTGCGGAAGAAGCAAGAGGCGGCATACCGCCGGCCGCAGCATTGCCCGCTGCCATGCCGCGACCGAACTCCCCGCCCACCGATGCGGGACTAGCCCCGGACGCAGGCCCCTGGAGCCCTGACGCCGGGCTGGACAGGCCACCGGCCCCCTTAGCGCCGCCTGCCATGCCCTGCATGGAGCCCATGCCGCCACCCAAGCTGCTCAGCGGCGACGATCCCCCACCGCCAGAACCGCCGCTGCCGCTACCCATCGAGGGCGGCGACGGCATGGACGGCATCGACGGCGTCTTCGTTCCAGTCGATCCAGGCGACTCGCTGGACAGGGCTGGCCCGCGGCCGGCGAGCGCCGAGGTGGGAAGGCCCTGGTTCTGAGGTTTTGCCGCGGTGGGGTCATCGGTCGAGTGAGCTTGGCCGCGGCCAGGACTGTCTGGAGTCGTCGCGTCACCGGCCGGTTGCGCGTCTGATGGCCCATCTGAATGTGGCCTACCGCGACCGTCTTCCGGCTTATCGTGCTGCGCCGGTGACCCAGGCGGACCTTCGGGGAAGCCGAATTTGTTGGTGAGCGCGGTGGTTTCGTCTCCGACCTGCTCGACGAGCTGGCCGCGGAAGCCTTCGATGAGTGTGCGGTACTTGGTGGTGATGACTGCGATATGCGCTGTGGGAACACCGCCAGGCGCTTTGAGGTAGTCCTCGATCTCCCGGTGCGCCGTGTCGTGTGCGTCGCGGATGTTGCGCTTGGCGAGCCGGATCAGTTCGCCGAGGCGGCCGTTTGTGTTAGCAACCCCGTCGAGGACGTCGACGACCGCCATGTGGGCTTTGTGTTCGGCCGAGTAGTGCTCGTAGGCGGCCTCTGAGCCGTCACCGTCGGTCCAGTGCTGGGAAAACACTTCATCAGTGAGACGCTTGGCTTCGTCGGCCGCCTCCTGATGTCGTTCACTCAGTTTCTTGAGCTTGGTCTTGGTCTGTGCGAGTTCAGATTCCGACTCCATCGGCCATACACCCGGGCCGATCAACGCAGAGGTGTACAGGCCTGGCTGGAGGTGAATGTCACCCCGGCCTGGCATACCGAATGAGGGGACGTAGTGGTCCGGCGAAGTCGGCTTGGCTGCGTTGAAGCCCTTCAGCAGTTTGGCTGCTTCTGAATTCGCCCGATCTGCCGCAGTTTTGACGTGACCGCCCTCTTTGGTCGCTAAGTCGGTGACACCGCTGGCACCACTAGCCGCTGGCATCAGTGCGGCAACCCGCACGCATCGGCCAACGCATAGACGGCATCGCTAGACGTGTCAGTAAGTCTGTTGACCTCATCTATCGTGGCAAGACCAAGAGCTGCGTTCATCAGGTCGAGGTTCGTAGCGACCACGCGATGGGCGAGCTTCGACACGTCCTCGGGGGTGGCGGGCACAAGCGCATCTTGAATCGACACGGTGCTGCTCAACGTTCGCAGCAGCATGGGCATGTTGGGCTGTCCGTTAACCCTCGCTCCGCCTTGGCTTTGCGAGCCCGCAGTCGACACGTCGAAGCTGTGGCACAGAGCCTGTTTCGCGTCGGCTTGCTCGGCCGCAGTGAAGGTGGGAGCGGCTGGGTCTGCAGAGGACACAGTGACCGAGTTCGCCGCTGAACGGGCGATCGCGTAGGTGATGGCCGCTGTGGCAGCGATGGCCACCACCATGAGAACTGCAGTGGCCAATGCCCACAGCCACATCCGAGGGGGACGAGGAGAAACCTGTTGGACGGGGCCGTGCGCCCCGCCCGACGGTGGCGGATTCCACCCGTAAGGCGGCGGGTTTTGCGGGTTTTGCGGCGTGCCGGGGTGGGGCGGAACGCCACCAGCAGTTTGCGGCGACCAGGCCGATGTGCCGGTGCTCATGATCTGCCCCTCCCTTAACGCTACGTTCGAAGCGATGCGGCGCTTGCTTGCTCGGTTGCCTCGTATGTCGTGACACTGGACTGCGCAGTGGCCGCACCCACCGTTACCCGCGCCGAAAGATCAGCCAGCCTGGCGGCCACCAACCCCGCAGCGAGAGCGTTCGTCGCGCTCACATACAGGCCTTGCGGAAGCGTGATGTCGGTGCCGGCGATGGCCGTCGAACGACTCTGCGCAGAGGCGGCCAGACCCGTGCCGGCGGCCTCGGTGTCGATCTGTGTTCTCGCGGGCATGGGCCTGATCCTACCTGCGGAGCAGGTCAGACACACCGCCCCAGGAACTACCGCCGGGGCCTTCGAGGACGTCGTTTGCGTGATCTGTGTCCCGTCAGCGCAGCAGGGCGGCCAGGCGCGGATCGTGCGCCCAGCGCTGTCCCAGCACCGCGGTCGCCGTCCACAGCGACACCATCGGCACGGCAGGGCCGGCCAGTCGCACGGGTGGTTGCCCATCGCCGGTGTCCAGCGTGAGTGTCCAGCTGTCGAGGTCGGGATAGAAGCCGGAGATGTCGCCGTACCAGAGGCTCTGCAGCCCGGAGGGTCCATCCCAGATCAGACGGTAGGTCGTGCTCCAGATATGGGCGGTCTGGTGGTCGCGCCAGCTCGGCTCGGCATTGCGCTGTGCTGCGCGCTTGCGGCGCCGGTTGACGGCTGCATTAACGGCCAGTGCACCCACCATCACCGCCGGCCGGGCCAGCACAAAGTAATCGCTTCGCACGTACTCGCCATCGCCGCCGTACAGCAAACTCAAGGTGAGGTCGGCTTCGAGCAGGCCGGACTCACCCTCATTAAGGACCGGACCGAAGATGGCGATCTCCGCGGGCGGGTGACCGGCCAGGAAAGACTTCGCACTGTGGCGTGCGTGGTCCCACCACCACTGCCAGGGATCGGTCGAGGGACGTGCAGCCCGCCCCGGTCGTGGGTGCGCAGCCCCAATGGGCTGCGGGCCCGAGGCAGGGACCGGCGCAGCAGGCAGTACGCACAGGTCGCCACCTGGCGTCGCCGGGCCGTTTCGAAGCTGCTCTTCCCACCACATGGCAGCAGTATCGAATATGGGTCAGACACATAGCGACGCCCATAGAGCGCGGATTGCAGCTGTCGGTGAGCGAGGCACGCTCACCCCAATGGATTGCCCGCTCGTCGGCAGTTGCTCGTATTTAGGCGATGCAAAACCCTCGGGAGAGCCGTTAAACGTTGCTGGCGCAGGTGATAGCCCCCGTGCGCCCACTCATGCGGGCAGTGAAGGAGGTCAGCCTGGCAGAACTGGACATCGACACCGCCGCGGTCACCCAGACGGCCGCGACGGTGGCGGGGGCGTCATCGTCGACCGCCTCATCTGGGGTCATTATCACGGCACCGGCTGCCGATCCGGTGTCGGCCGCTGTCGCCCAGACGTTGCAAGCACGCTGTGCCGCGGTCACGGGATACACCCTCCTGGCCCAGGCGATCACGCAGGCACGCGGGTCCGTGCTGACCAGCAGCGCCAGCACGTACGACGAGCAAGAGCAGCTCAACGCCTCCAGCCTCAGGTATTCCAGCGGAAGCCTCAGCCAGGGCGCGCCACCGACTATTCCTACGGTGGCCGCACCGCAGGTCGGCACACCCACAACCAACGGCAAAGACATCACCACGTTGCTCCACGGTGGGCCGGGCCCGGCCGGCCTCTACAGCGCTGCCCAGCAGATGCGTTCGCATGCCACCGAGCTGCAAAGCACAGCCCGCCTACTCCACAGCCGGAGCACCGCCTTGACTGCGGACTGGCAGTCAAGCGCCGGAGATCAAGCGTCGCGACCGATCTAGGAGCTGAGCCAGTGGTACGAGCGCCACGGTGAGCATGCAGCGGCCACAGCGACGGCGTTGGAACTCCACGCGGATGCCTACTCCCGTGCCCGCGCGAACACCCCACACCGGCACAGTTCGAGGACACCGAGAACCGCCTCTAGCAAGCTGCCCAGGCGAACGCCAACCCAGCCAACATGGGGCGCTACGCACCCGTGGTGTCTGCGCTGCAAACCGAACTCGGTGGTCTGCACTTCAAGGCCATAGCGCAGTATGCCGACTACGCGCGCAGCGCCGGAGAATTCTTTGTTGGTTGGCGCTCCGCTGGAGCCACCGCCCCGCCTGGCCGCCGGCGGGGCACAGGCGCTCGATGCACCACTGGCACCCCCCTCGCCCGATGATTCTCAGAAGTATGTGCTTAATCTGAGCAAGATGGTGGTCCAGGACCCCAGCACGTTGGGCCCCAACGGTTACCGCGAACTCCTCCCCCCCTGCGGGGTGTGGTATCCCGAAACCCCTCTGGCCCAGCGAAAGCGCCGGTGGACTTCAAGAGATCGTGCAGCTCGCACCAGACGCACTAGGCCCCTCCTATTACCAGGAACTCATCCCCGACTCAGGCACTTGGGTTCCGCAACCGGGCGCGTTGGTCGGCGCGTCCGACAAGCTGCCCGAGTTCCCGATCGACGTGCGTGACCTCGTCCAGGTACCCGAAGGGCAGTTAGCGCCCTTCGACACCAAACAGATGGCTCCCGGCTTGTGGTACCGCCCGCCGCATCCACGGTGACGATTCGCGCCTAGGCAATGGCTCACTGTAGAACGCGGGCACCACAATCCGTGGCTATCAGTAACCCCGGCAAGCCCGGCGCAACCCCTGTTGGTGGAATTCGTCGGCAGACACGTGCTAGGACAACGGTTCTCGGAGTTGAACGAGAAGCCGAATCGCTTCTCCGCGCTCAGCGTCGTCGAGCCAAGTCATCATCCGTACGATGATCTCTTCGGCTTCGCGGGCGGAGTTGGCCACCTCGGTCATCAACGCCTCGCGGGCCTCGGCGCTGATGGAGCGCTGGTGCTCGGACAGAGTCGAGCGCAAAGCCACGATTTGCCGGGCAAGGGCGAAGCGGTCCCCGGCATCCAGCCCTGTGCGGGCCTCGCTCGAATCAACTCCCGCACCAGTTCGAACCGTGGTGCTATCTGCACCTTGCAGCTCTGCTGACTCCGACGACGCATCGTCCGCCGCGCTTGGCCTAACCGGCGGTGGTTTACGGCCCGCCCCCGTCGTGGGCTGGCGAGCCTTAGAAACGGGCGTCGGTTTCCCGCCGGCGAGAGTGTCCTCAATGCTGCCGGGTTCCCAATCCAGGGCATCTTCGATTGCGCGCGCCGTACGCGGATTTACTCGCTTGGGCGTGCGCCGGCGGTGCTCAATGTTGCGGATCACGTCAACAGAGACATGGCCGGCCGTGGCCACGTCGACCTGCTTGAGGCCCAACTCCGTGCGCCGCGCCCGGACCGCCTCCGCGAGCTGATCCCAAGACATGTTGCGCCACATTTTGCCTTAAAGACCGGGAAAAAACCCGCTCCTGCGGTGTGAAACTGTGATTGATCACGGCTCCAGCCATGCGCTCAGTCGAATGAACCGGCGTCGATGCGCCCGATGGCAAGCCCGCACCGGGCCCGGTTGTCGACCGAAGCCCGGTCGTGCAACTCGGCCTGGCGTCTCCGGGTCCATACTGTGAAAAATCACGGTTGGTGGAGAAGCGGAGCCGGTCCCTCTAAATGTTCAGTGAGCTGCGTTGATGTCAAGCGCGAGTTACGCCTGAGTGTGTAATTTGCGGGAAATCACGGTCACAACGATGCAGAAGCGTGAGAAATCCTGCTACGGTAACAATGCCGAGCATGAAAAATCATGTTTTTGATCGAAGGAAGGATGACCCGGGACATGAACGCTCAGACCGCCACCGGCCAGACCGCCTGCAGGGCGCGCGGTGTTGATCGCCACAGCCAAATCGAGGTGCGGACGTACAACACCGAACAGGCCACGCCGTGCCGCACGGTAGATCCAAACAGGGCGCGAAACGGCCAAGAACTGTGGTTCTCGCAGTTCAAGGACCGGATTGTGGCGGTACGCGCCTGCCAGGACTGCCCCTTCATCGGCCGCTGCGGATACAACGCCGTCGCCGGGCGTGAAGAGTTCGGCGTATGGGGCGGCCTGTCGCTGCCCGGCGACAAAGGCAACCCCGAGCTGCTCGAATCGGCCTACGCGTACCTGCTCGCGCAGTTCGAACGCCGCCGCAGCATCGAGCTGCCCAATCTTCCCGCCCCTGCGATGCCGTCAACGTCGGTGCGCCGCCGCCGCGCCAGCACCGATATGCACACCAGTGCCGACGTGCACACCTGCGCGGCCTGACCCGATCCGGAACCGCCGATGACGATGACGGTCGGTACGCCCATTGCCCCGCGCCGCCACAGACATGGGTCGAAGTCGGTCTCTTCGGCCGCCAAGCGCACTGTACCTGCGCCAAGGTTGGAACCCCGGCGCTTGAAGTTGCGCACCTCGCATCCACAGACGGACCCATGCACGCGACCCCAACGCGTTGTGTACGCGCCGTGCCGCTTCGCCGCTCCACGATTCGATCCCTACGCCCCGCCTGAACCAGAAACTGCGGCCGATCATCTGAGCGCACCGAAGGGGCCCGCCTTATCCCGATCGTTACCGAATAGGCCCTCGCCAACGGTATTCCCGAGGAACCACGCCGCCAGTCACAAGAGCATCACGACCACCCGGCTTGGCGAGGTTCACATCACTGCTCCATCGACAAGCGCGACGGCATGGCTTTCCAGAAATCACCGCGGGGAAGGGTGACACTGCTTCAGGCGTGGGATCGCCCCGCAGAGGACACCCGTCGCTGGGCGACCGCGTGGTCGTGAAAGCAGCCTTGGGCAAGAAGGAGTTGGCGGTCGTCGACGTGTTGCGCGGCGATCTGGAACGCTCTGCCTTCCTCGGCGTGGTGCTCACCGAGCACGCCGGCCACCGGGATCTGCTTCCCCAGCCCGAGCAGCTGATGCTGGTCGACAACGTGCTGAGTGAAGCCACTGTGCAATGCCTGCTCGACGAAGTCGCCAATCAGCCCGAGATGCCGACGCCGCGTCGCCGCCGGCTCAGGGAGCGCAAGGCCGATGCCACGGTGCGTGTACATCCTGACGTGCGCTACGAACTGGAACGCCGACGAGGCGGCCTTGCCCAATGTCACTTCAACGCGGACTGGTCACATCCAATTCTTTTGAACGCGTCGATGTCGATCGGCCTCATCAAACGGTGACAGCTGCCCGCGGGATTCTGGGCAGCGTCGCGCGCGACGGTCCTGCGCCCACGTTTTTTGGCGCGTCGCTAAGGGTGCAGTCGGGGTTGTTGGATATGAGTTGGACACAGGCTCCCGCGTGTGCGGGCACAACGGTGGTGGGCTGTAGGCAACCCTGTGTGAGTCCCCTGTGGTGACAGCACCCTCTCCCTGAAAGCAGTGAGACCCATGACCGCAGTTGACGACATGATCGCCTTCGCCGATGACGACCAGGCGGACATCCACCCCCCGCTGCCGGACAACGTTGAGGCGTGGTTTCATGACGGCGGTGCAGACCCCGGACCTGTGGAGGCGCCAGCGCTGGTCCGAGCGAGTCGGGCGGTCGCAGTGGCCATCACCGCGGCCATTGCCGTCTCCAGCTTCATCTTGTCCTTTGCCGCGCTGAGCGATTTGGCTCGCCGGACGGGCAGCTGGACGGGCTGGCTGCCGTATCTGTGGCCCGGAATCGTCGATGGGGCAATTGTTTTGGCGACGATGGGGATCCTGACTACCGCTGCGTACCCAGACCAGCGCAAAAACAGGCAGTTCTTCTGGGCGATGCTCGGCATTGGAGCGCTGGTGAGTATCGGCGGTAACGCGCTGCACGCCATCCTGTCTGCCACGGCGCCGCTGCCGACCGCCCTTGCCTTCGCCGTGGCGTGCGTTCCGCCGGCGGGCATTTTGGGATCGACTCACGCGGTCCAGATCTTGTGGCGATTCAACCCTTCCCGTGAATCAGCCTCGTCGCCGGTTCGCACCACCACCGTGCCCGCGCGGGCGCAGCAGTACGACCGCGGCCAGCGGTGGCTTGCGTTGGCCCGCGAGATCCACAACCGGGGCCGACTGACCACTCACTCCGAAACCACACTGAGCCAGGCACTGTGGCGACTGTTTGAGGTACGCCCGAAGATGTCGCTGCGTGCCATCGGTGAAGAGGTCGGCGTCGGACACCACGATGTCATCGCCCGACTGCGCCAGACCGCCACCGAAGTGGTCCGCGACCGGCCGGATCTAGTTCCTATGCCCGTAGCTATCGATCCTGTGCCGGGCTTAGCGTCATAAGCGGCAACGAGGTGGTGAACAGAGAGGACGTCCGCTCGTGACTTTTGGTCTTCCGAGTCTTCCCAACATTGTGGGGGACGTGCTCGAGCCTGCCATGGAGAACGCGGTCAAAGTCGTGACCGCCGTAGGCCGGGTGTTCTCCGACGGCGACCATCCGCAATCGCAAACTCCGTTGCAGCGCAGCAACACTGCGCTGTTCGGTCCGGTCGGCCCACCAGCGGCACCGCCGCCGGTACCGCCAACCCCGTCCGGCAACGCCGGCGGGTTGAACGACGGGGCTGCCAATGCCGGCGATCAGTACAGCAAGAACGTCGATGGAGCGGCCCTGACCGACGACAAGTTGGCGGCACTGCTCAAGCAAATCTTCGAAGCCAATCAACAGGCCCGCGACAAAGTGAATGCGATCCTGGCCGACATCCAGGCCAAGTCGAAGCAGATCGCACCCGAGATGGGCGACCCATCCTCGGTGATGGCATTCCAGAAGTTCATGGATCAGAAGTTCGCCGAGATCCAGAAACTGCTCGCCGATTCGCAGGTAGACGCCAAGACGCAGGCATCGATCATGGATGCCCTCGGCGAGGAGTACCGCACCAATGGCCCGAAGCCGCCGGACGGTCAAAAGGATCCCAGGGGCGGTGACAGCGGCACCGGTGGCGACTCGTCGGGTCGCGGCGGCGGTGACAGTGCACCACTCCCGGCCGACGGCGGCGCGGCCGCGGTGGGCGATACTGGCGCAGCCGGTGCTGACCCGTTCACCGATCCGCTCGCCGGTATGGGCCCCATGGACATGGGCGGCGGGATGTACCCCATGTCGCCGCTGGCCGGACTCGGTTCGGCGCTGCCCGGGATGCTTGGCGGCCTGGGCGGCGGCGGGGGCTCTCCGCTGGACGCGTTGGGCCCGGCTCTCGGCGGTCTGGGCTCGACCCTTCCCGGGCTGGCGTCGCAATTCGCTGACAAAACTGGCCAGGACCAGACCGGGCCTGATGACAAGTTCTCCGACACCAAGGGCGACGCGAAGGCCGACAAGCCCGAAGATGCGGACTTCAAGGACGACCAGGGCAAGCCCGACACTTCCAAGACCGAGCCCGGCAAGGACGGCGCCGAGGGCCCGGCTGATCCGGCGCCGGCGCAGCCGGTGTCCAATACCGCGGCGGCTGCCGCACCAGCCGCCGCACCCGCCGCCGATCCGAAGACCGTCTCCCTGCCTGATGGGACGTCGGTCACCGCTGCTGACGACCAGCGCGCGGCGGCGATGAAAGCCGTGGTCAACGGGTCCTCGGTAGGTGCCGCCTACGGTGATCAGATTCCGCCGGCAGGGTCGCCCGTCATGAACCCTGTCGACCGCGACAGTCTTCGTCCCGGCGATTACGCCCAGTTCGAGGCCAAACCGGCGGTGATGTACATGGGCAATGGCAAGATTTGGCTGGATGGACAGCTCAAGCCAGTCTCTGCCCTGCCGAGTTCGTCGGAGTTCTTGGGCTGGACCGCACCGCCGGCGGCTGGGGGCGGGACGCAGGCGGCGGTGCCGCCGCCACCAACTGGCACACCGGCACCAGCTTCGGTTACCCCGGCGTCACCGCCTATCGGTAACCACACGGCATAGGGGAGCCTGCGAGCATGCAGTCAGAAGCTGAGACCCAGGAGCGCACTTACGTCGAGACGTCGCGCACCGGGGTGCTGCTGGTCGAGCTCGACGGCAGCGGAGGTGTGGTGCGCGTTCAGCTCGAACCCGAGGTGAACGCAACCTGGTCAGCTGACACTCTCGCCGAGCGGCTGCTGCATCTGCACCGCTTAGCGCTCATGCGAGCCCGCTACGCCCAGCGGCAACGCATGAACGAGATGGGCGCCGATATGCCGCCGGACGACACCTACCCCGGCGAGTCCGACATCCAC
Source organism: Mycobacterium sp. URHB0021 (assembly GCF_054057895.1). Classification (NCBI taxonomy): domain Bacteria; kingdom Bacillati; phylum Actinomycetota; class Actinomycetes; order Mycobacteriales; family Mycobacteriaceae; genus Mycobacterium; species Mycobacterium sp. URHB0021. The sequence goes on along the minus strand of NZ_JBSRZT010000001.1, from coordinate 394,466 downwards.
GCCTATCGCGCACAGCATTTGGATTTTTAGGGCCGCGCTAACCGCTACAAATCAGGGTTACCCTGGGCAAACGACCTGTTGGGAGAAAGGACTAGTTATGGCGGACCGGTTAACGGTGGACTTCGAGGCCTGGGACGACCACGCCTCATGGTGGGAGAACGAGGGCCAGGCCGCGCTCCAGCGCATGGCGGTCGACAGCGACACCCTGGAGTCCGCCCGCCACGCGTTCGGCAAGATAGGTTCGTCGACAGTCGGGGAGGCCTACGCCACGACGTTGGCGGCGCGGCACGAACTCGGCCAACGACTGGCGGCGAATGCGCAGGCGGTGGCCAGCCACATCCGCCGTGATCTGCAGACCTACGCCGATCAGGAGCATGAGAACCAGCAGGCGCTGAGGACTTAAGCCCGGTTGTTTGATGGCCAGTAGTGCGAACCTTTACATCGACCCTGACGGTGTTCGCGCCGCCGGGGCTGGTCTGTCGACGGCCAGCTCGTCGGGCGGCGGGGCACCGCCGGCGGTGACGCCGTGCGCGGCCGACACCACCTCGGTGAAGATTGCCTATGCACTATCTACTTCCATCAGCGAATTGGTCAATGCCACAACGGCGTTGCATCAGGAGACCGCGCGGGCCGCGGCGCGGCTGAGCCGCAACGCCTTGACCTACGAGGACCAGGAGCTGGCCAACGCCGCGGCGTTGGCCAGCTCGTCGAGGGGCCGGCCGACTTCCGTGGCGATCGGCGATGCCCCGGCAGCGATGGCCCCGGCTTTGCTGGCCCCGCCGATTCCGTCTCCTGGCGTACAGCCGGTATCTGGCAAGGAAATCGCCGCGCTCATGCATCGCGGGGCCGGGCCGGAGGCGTTGGAGTCGGCAGCTCAGGCGCTGGACGCCCACGCGACGCAGCTCGACTCCGCCGCACAGTCGTTGCGTTCTGCGCGGTGGACCAGCGAGCAGAATTGGGATTCCTCAGCCGCCCAGCAGGCCAGTGCCCACTTGGCCACACTGGAATCTACGTACACATGCCATGCTGAGCAGTCACGGGCGCTGTCGCGAGATGCAACCTTGCAGGCGAACAACTTTCGTCAAGCTCGCGCGAACACCCCGAGGCCTGAATACTTCGCCGATCTAGAACGCCGACTGCAGGCCGCCGCGGCGGCTAACGCGGCACCGAACAGTCTTGGCCGCTACACCGCGATGGTCACCAAACTTCAAACTGATCTCGCCGCTGCCCATCGGCAGGCGGTCAACAGCTACACCACCTACACCGCCGGCGGGCAGCTACAAGCCAAGCCCCTCGAACCGGGCGTCGCAACCACTACACCCAAGCCGGCCGGCCTCGGTGAGCCTGGAGGCGAGCCCAGCAGCGAGGAGGCGTCTGAGCCTGGTGCCGATGCTGTGCTCGGTACCGATCCTGCGGCCAGCGCTCTCGGCGCCCCTCCGGGCGGCGCCGGTGACCTGATGCAGTCGGTGCTGCCCACCGTGCTCGGGGTGGTGGCCGGCGCGGCCGGCGGTCTATTGGGGGCTCTCAGCGGCGCTGCCGACAAGGTCCAGCAGACCGGCTCGCAGCTCGTCGGGGGACTGGCCCAAGGAGGCGCGTCCGCTCTGCAGGGCCTCTCGGGTGGCCAACCGGGAAGTCCCGGGTTGCCCTCCGGTGATGACGGCGAATCCGGCGACCTCGGGATAGGTGACGGCGGTGGCGGCGCGGAGCCTGGCGATACCGAGCCTGCTTCGGCCGGTGACGGTCCGCTCGCGGCGGCACCGGCGTCGGCGGCCGCCGCGCCCGCTGCGGCGCCAGCCCCGACCTTCGGCTCCGCGACTCCGGCGGTGAGCGCCTCGGGGGCCGGCGCGGGGATGGGTGCGCCGATGGGCGGTGGGATGATGCCGCCGATTATGGGTGGACCCGGCCGAGGCGGTAGCGGCGACGATGAAAAGCGCCTGTACGAAGAGAAGCGGCTGCGGTTGACCACGCCGCCGAACGCCGAGCCGGTTAAAGGCCGTGTGGAAGCGCGCGAATCACGTTCTGAGAGAAGGGATAAGCCCTGATGACGCTCACTGACGATCAGTACGTCGCGCAAGCCGAGGCAGCACTGGCGCACATGCGTGCCCGCAATAAGGCGTTCCTCGACGCTGTTGACGGCATTGACATCCCGTCCCTGCACGATGCGGTACGCGCGCGTTTCGATAGCAATGGCGAGCTGGTCGATCTCGACATTGCGCCGGAGGCGCTGAGCACGTACACCAACGTCGAACTCGAGCAACTGATCGCCGATGTGTTGAGGGAGACACGCAACCAGCTCACCGATCAGATGCACTCCCTGTTCGTGAAATACCTTGTGCCTACCGATCCGCGATTTGACCCTGACGTGACCGGTGAGCGGTACGTAGCACCTCCGCGGCCGGATGCCTAGCGCGGCGTGGCGATGCCGCGGCGCGTCGAGGAGTCCACTGTCGGTGGCGTATCCCTCGACCGGCCGCAGCACGTATCCCTCGGGGATGGCCCCGGTCTTGTAGCTGGCCGAATCGTCGCCGTCTGGTCTCTCCCACGCAGGCAACCCTCGGCTGCAAAGCCCTGACGAGGCAAGGAATCCGCCGGATGGATGCCCTGGAGCGCAACCACATTGATTCACGTAGCAAGCGTGCGCAGCACGCGCGGCAGCCGGTTGTCAAAGAGGCACGTCAATCGCGGCCGCGCACCCGTGCGACGAGCTCGGCCCGGGCCCGGTGGTCGGCTTCAACGGCGGCAGCTCCCTTTCGTGCGGCGCGCGCGCCGATCTCGGCCGCCACTTGGCGGGCCGACATGTGCGCCGGTTTGCCCAGCCGGCTCGAACCCGTCCACCGCCGAACCCCTGCGGCGCCCACTCATAGCGCGGCGGCTCGTGGCACGCCAACGCCTTCTTCACCGTGTTCTTCGAAACTCCCAGCCGCCGCGCGATCGCACGGACAGCCATCCCCTCGGCCCGATGCAACCGGCGAATCTCCGCCCAGTCCTCCACCTTCAACACCTCATGATCGTTCACGGAGTGGGTCAGGATTCACCCGGAACCAGAGACTCAGTCTTCAACCGGAAGCGACACATGCCTACAAACACGTGCCGACGGCACCGCGCTCGTCGGCTCGAGGGATTCGATGCCTTCGTGAAGTCCAAAGCCGCTCCTTTCTCAAGCAGCTGCGTAGCCCGCTACTGCAACCCAACGACATGTAAGAAACGAGAGCTGAAAGGTATCGACTGAGATCGGGAAACGATGTTCATCGAGCTGGTTATGCACAAGATGTTCACAACTCGGCCGGCGGCAGCATCGCGTCCGGGCAGGAATCAAGACGGTTCCCGGTGGGGTGACAAGCCGTGCAGTCTTCCCCTGGCGTCATGTGCCCGAACCAGCCGTCGCCACGTGTGCCGATTCGATCTTGAGCGTGACGGGTGTGAAAGGTGATGCGGCGTGTCATCGCCACATCCCTTTGTGTCTACGGCATGCTCAGACGTGGCGACGGATATCCGTCGCTCAAGACCGTGACGGATATCCGTCGCCCTGCATCGTGACGGATATCCGTCGGTCAGCCCGGCGTACAACAAGAGACAGGAGTCATGGCTAGCCGTCCCAGCGGCTGAAATTCCAAAGACCACATCTTCATACGCATTCGCGAAGCCCCCACACGGCGAAACCCCCGGTCCGAAGGACCGAGGGTCGTCCGGTTTGAGTTGCCGCTCAAACCGAGGTGCTTTCGCGCTCTCCCGCTGAAAGGGAATCGTCATGAAAGACGCATTCCACGGTAGCGCACGCCCTTCACCCGGTCTAGTTATTGCGCACCGTGACATCTCGGCTACCGCCACCCGGCCATACCACGGCTCTACGTCGCGGTCACCGCGGCGTGGTACCGCGCGCACCGCACCGGTATGGATTCGCCGTGCCAGTGGCCACTGCTTTGATCGCCTGCCGCGGATCGTCCTGGAGGTCGACGCTGCATGGGGAGCCATCCCGTGCTGGAGCGGCAGGGCCCGCCGCTGGGCACGAGAGACCGTGCCCGCCGCCTACCGTGAGCGATACGACACCCACGTCCGGCCCGCCATGCCCAACAACCCGGTGAGCCTGAAATCGCTTGTCGCTGTTGCCGAAGCACGCGCCTCGTTCGCAGATCATCGCACGGGCCGTAACTGCCGGCCGACAAACGACCGACTCGCCCAACTCACCGGTCTATCGGTGCGGACAGTGCAGCGCGCCTCGACCGCACTGCGACTGCTCGGTGTGGCCACCGAAGTCATGCGAGGTCGGCAGCGTACCCGCGACGAACGCTTCGCCAGCTGGCGGGTTGGGGACCGTGGCCGAGGCTGGGCGTCGGTGTGGGCCTTGCACGATTGGCGGTTTCATAGGCTGTCACCCCATCCCGGAGGGTCTCAGTTCACATATAAAACCTCACCTAAATCAGTTCTCACTACCCCACACCGTCGGCAAGCCGCCGGTAGCAGCGGCGCTGCGCGCCGAACAATCCTCGACAATAAGGGCCTCGCCTTGGCAAACAGGTGGGTAGCCGACGAGCAAAGTCCACCGTGGGCGAGGCGATATCGAACTGGAACTCCGTGGGCTCGAGTTCTGGCGGGCGCGGCTCGACATGGCTGGACTCCCCGCGACATCAACCAGCTGATCACCGACTGGATCGGTACGGGACACTGGATTCCTGACGCGCCGCACAAGCCGATCGGCCTGCTGGGCGCGATCTTGGCAGCACACGGCAACCTCGACGATCGCCCCGCAGCCCTGGATATCGCGCGCGAGCAGGCCGAGCTTGCCGAAGCCCGTGCGCGAGTGTCCGCGCAGCTCGCCGGCCGCGAGGCCAATGCGCGCGGGCGCGATGTCGGTCGCGCGGCACTGGCCGGCCCCGGGCGTGAGGCGGCACGAAAAGCCCTGCAAGACATCGCTGACCGGGCCCGGCTGCGCAGGCGGAACAACGACGGTGGCGGTGCGCGATGACCTCGACTTCGGAGTCGCTCGCGGCCAATGCTCAGCCGTTAGCCTGTCAGCAGGATCCGGAGCGGTGGTTTGATCGGACCGACCGCACCCGGGCATTGGCCGGTTGCCTTCAGTGTCCGGCGAGGCCGTGGTGTGCCGGCGAGGCCCTTGCGGTGAGGCCGGTGTTCGGGATGTGGGCGGGCATCTGGATCGACCGCAACTTCGCAGACGCCGCCCACTACCTCCATGCCATCGTCGAAATTTCGCCTTCGGCTACTCCCCCACCGCCGGCGGCGACCGTCACCGCGGCGCCCACCGGCGTGCCGGCAGCACCCGTACGGCGGGTTTCTACTCGGGTTTCGGCAGCTCGCGCCAGCGTGGCGGCACTGATCACTGCGCGTTCAACGGGCCACTGCGAGATCCTGGCGCCAAATTGCCTACTCGACTCCGACGGCATTTGCACCCGGATCCCGGGTCGACTGCCATCCGAATTATGCGACACGGCAGCAGGTTACGTCGCCTGCCGTCGATGCCGGCAAGTGGTGACAAATATGCACCAGGAGCTTGCACACCGCCTCGGCTATCTTGTCGAAGCCCGCGGGGACCCGGCCGACACACCGTTCTACTGGCGTCAAAGCCGCTGGATGATGCTGGATTCGGGCGGGTCAGCGGTGCTGGCGTCCGAACGGCACGAGCGACATCAGCCCGCTTCTACTCAGGGCTGACGTCGTGGCTCCAGGTCGTGGGGCACTGGCCGCCGAACCGCGTGATCTGCGGCGAGAGGCATAGTCACTCGCGAAATCTGTGTTCTCGCGCGCCATATTACGGATTATCGCAACCAGTCGTCGGAATTCCCTCGTCAGACACGTATGTCGCTGCGGATGCAGCATGCCGATCGGAGGTAATCTTGGCCGCGTGCCCCCCAGCACAGTCCGGCCGTCCGACTATGACGCCGAATCGCAGGTCCACGCAACGGTTTCCGCTGCGCCCGCCCGGCCACTGTCGTTAAACACCTGCCGCGCCTACGAGGCGGACTGGCACCGCTTCGTCACGTGGTGTGCACAAGAGGGCCACGATTCGCTGCCTGCACAGCCGCACGTGGTCGCGGACTATCTCCGCAGCGGTGCAACAAGATATGCGCCCGCCACCGTAATGCGGCGGGCGGCCGCAATCTCCCATCTCCATCGCCGGGCGGGGTACCCCTCCCCCACCGCTAGCAACGTCGTGGCAGCCGCCATCGCGAGGATCAAGAGCCGCCGGGCGAATGCAAGCCAGCAGACCGCGCGACGAGCCGCGCCGTTACGCACCGACGATCTCGTCGCCATCATCGAGTTTGCCCGCAAGTCCACCACCGGCTGGACCAGCGAAGTCTATGAGCGCCGCGATAGCGCCCTTCTGCTGATCGGCTACGCGGGGGCGCTCAGTCGTGCTCAGCTCGTCGCCTTAACCTGCGCAGATGTCCCCAGGCGCCAACCTCACGGGATCGAGCTCCGTATCGCTCCGCACGACCGAGCCGGCAGCCTGCGACCGCTGCCCGCCAGCGAGTCCCACGAAACCTGCCCACCGTGCGCGGTTGTCCGCTGGCTACAGGTGGTGGCGGCATTCGATGCGGGCGGTCGCCGCGCCGCCATCCGACTGCTCAAGACCAGTGAAATCTTCGACCGACACGTCTGTGGCTCAGCGCGATCCCGCGCCCGTGCCAGCGCGCCTCTCTTTCGGTCCATCAGCCGCAACGGAAATATCTCGGCGACCGCGCTCGCGGGTTCTTCGGTTCACCGGGTGATCCGGCACCGAGCGCAGCTGGCCGGCTTCGATGAAGCGTTCGTTGCCACGCTGGGTGTGCACTCGCTGCGCACCGGATTCATCACCCAAGCCTGGAGTAACGGCGCGGATACAACCTCGATCATGAGGCAGACCGGGCATGCCAACCCAAGCTCTGTCCAGCGCTACGTCGCACAGGATCTCGGCGTCCACAATGCCGTAGTTGACCTCGGCCTATGACTGCTTCCAGAGGCTGGACCGAGTCGTCAGTGGCCGACCGGACCACGCAACGGACATGGATGCTGTTCACAGACTGGTGCGCCGCCTGCGACCTCGATCCGCTGCCGGCATCCCCGCAGACCCTCGCAGAATTTCTGTCTGACCATCCTGCCCGCCTGGGCACCCAACGGCGGCGCGTCGCAGCGATCGATGGCGTGCACCGGCGCCGTGACCTGCCCGAACCGGGCCGTGCCCACGCCGTCCAAGCCGCCCTTGCGGCGCGGCGCGCCGAGCGCCTTAGTGTGTTGGACAACCTTATCGAACAGCGCATCGCTCTCCTGCCGACGACGAGCTGGCCGGCAGGGATGTTCGGCCGGCGCGACGCGCTGATCCTCACCTTGGTCAGAGCCGGCTTGACCTATACGGAGGTCGCCACCCTCCGCCGCGGCGAGCTGCGGCAATCCGGCGATGCGATCGAAATCGACGCCCGGAGACAATGTGTTCTCGAGTCGGTTATCGATAGCCCCGCCGACCCGGTCGCGGTTTATCGCCGTTGGACCCAGGTTCAGGCACTATTGGATGGCTTTGCCAGCCCGCGGACGCTCGCTTACTACTTCGATCAAACCCACGACCGTCTCGCGCAGACCGCCATACCGCCGTTAACGGAGAAATCCGCCGACGAACCCCTTATCGTGCGGATCGACCGCTGGGGATACACGCCGCTGCTGCCGACGCCGATGACCGAGCAGTCGGTCGCGGGCATCGCTTGTTCCCACCTCGTCGGGACGGCGCCGTCGCACCGACGCCGCACTCGGCCAAGGCCAGCCTCGATCGCGCCGCCGAAGACTCAGCCTGATATGCGCGGGTCCGTGCGCCTCGACGATCGCTACCATCGCCGAGGCCTCGAGGCGCGACGACGGGCCCACACCGAGCTCGCCGAGGTCGAGGACATCCTGGACACCGTGAACGCTCGAGCAGAACAGTTGCTAGAAGAGCTTGCAGCCGTGTTTGGTGACGTTCCCGACGCCGTTGAGCGGGCAGAATAACCCAAAAGCCATCGCACCCCTGGTTTGCCACTTTACCGCGGTAAAGTGGCGGGCCGGCGCCGGCCGTGTCGGCTACTGCGACGCCGCGGCCGCTGCGCGCCGGCGGTGATGGCGTGCTAGAGCGTCCTCCATCAACGATGAAGCGAAATCCTGGGCGGTGAGCAACACGTCGTCGCGTTTCGCCTCCAACCAGGCCGCTCGCAGCGCCGTAGCCGTATCCGGACGCAGGCGAAGCGTGCGCGGCGCCGGCTCTTCGGCCGTGCTCGCGGGTTTGCGGTTGGACGGCAAGGTGCTCACAGATGCCGACGGCGCCGACGCCGGTTCCGGTTCCGGTTCAACCGTTGGCGCTATCGGCTCGGGTGCAGGCGCCGGCTCCGGCGCCCGCTCCACGGGCGGCGCTTTCGACGGAGTGGGTGCCGCCGCAGGACGGCGGGTCTGTGCGCCCGCGCTCGACAGCATTCCGAGGACTGCGCTCGCAGTGTCCTTCTTAGGCATGGTGCTTTCCTCTATTCTGTCGTCCTTCGTCGACAAGCTTCATCACTTCTACGGTGAAGTTCGCATAGGCCTCAGCGAGATCTGGATCAGCGCCCGGATCGCCCAGAACTACCTGCTCACTGACCATCCGCTCGGCGGCGGTGCGCTTCGGCACGATGGTGTTGAACATGGGCAGGCCGTCATTGCGAAGTGCCGCCAGCGTTTCGCGACTGATGACCGTTTGGGCCTCGTACTTCGTCAGCAGCACACCAAGAAAGTGCGCCGATAAGACCTGGTGCCTGCGCAACATCCCGGACCACTCGAGGAACATGTTGACCCCGCGTCTCCCCCACTTGCTGGCATCGGTCGGAACGATCAGCCAATCGGCGGCATTGAGGGCGGTGATGACGAGCTGGCCGAGATTGGGCGAAAGATCGAGCACCATCGCGTCGTAATCGGGATAACCCGGTTCGAGCGCAATCGTGAGTTGATCTTCCCGACGATGCATGGTGACCAGCTCCTGGTCGAGTTTTGCGACGGCGAGGGTGGATGGGACGAGGTCGAGACCGTCGATCCGCGTCTGGCGAATCACCTTCGTCAGCGGAACCTCGTCTTTGACCAGGTCATAGATGTCGTACTCGACGTCATCGTCAGGGTCGTACATGGACGTCGAGTTGCCTTGTGGGTCGCAGTCGACAAGTAAAGTCCGCCAACCGCCGCGGGCGAGGCCGGCGGCCAGGTTCACTGCGGTGAACGACTTGCCGACTCCCCCCTTGTGGTTCGCAATCGCAATAACCTCTGCTTTCACAGCAGACACTCCTTTAACTTGGATATCACGATTACAGCAGGTGGAGCCCCGTAGCAGCGTGATCGAGCGATGGTGTGTCGCGGTTATGTGGTGTTCTCGTTACCCCGCGACGAGATGATTACGCGACAGAGGCACGCGGTGGCGGTGCGACATCATCACGACGTGAGGGTGTGATGGCGGAACTGCGGCAGCGAGCGATCTAGTCACGACGTTGCCCAGTGACGGTGTCTACCGATGTTGCGGTGATGCCGTTGCGGTGCGAATTGGTGATCGCGACACGGGGTGACAAGAACGCCGTGCGACTGCGTGATGGCGTGAGGCGTTCGCCAAGTCACCCTGTGATCAAGTGGTCGAGCCACTCGATCATGCCGTGATTGCGTTGCACTGTTGCGGCGTGACTTCGTGGCCCTCTGAGGGTGTGACGGTGTGAGGGGGTCACCGAATCGCCCGGTGGCCTGGTCGCACGATCATGCTGCCATTCTGTTGCCTAATGACGGCGTGATTGCGTGGCCGATTGATCACGTGATGACGTGGCCTGGTGAGGCAATCATGTAATGGCGGTGTTATTGCGTCGCCGCGCGATCGGGTTCGGCCGTCTCACAGTGACAGAATCGCCTCGTGACGGCGTGGAGCGATCACCTGGTGTTGTGACGACGCAGTGATCGCAACACCATGCGATCACGATATCTGGTGATGGAGCGACTGTGTCGCGGAGTCTGCGTGCAATGCAGTGACGCAGCGATGACGTCAGTCGATCACCAAGCGGCATGGTGACACCGTCACACCGTTTTCCGATCGCCCACACACCGTATGGGCTGTCACTGCGTTATCAAGTGACCGCGTCGCCGTGTGACAGTGTGACGGTGTAACGGAGCGATCACGGCAGAAGATCACCAAGAAGCGTCAGTGACGCCGCCACGCCATTTACGCACCACGTCAGCGAATCACAGCGACGCCACCTTGCGGCCGTGGCAACCGTTGACAGTAAGTAGGCGATGACCTGGTGGCATATCACTGCTGGGCTGCGAGGCAGTTACGTGGCCGTCTATTCAAACTGACCGCTGCTAGCGTTCGATCACAGAGACGGCCTCTCGCTATTGCCGGCTGAACTGACTGTCGCCCGCACGTCTCGTGTGCACGTCGGGGGAGTGGTCGTATCGGCCGGCGACGGGTTTGTGGGTCGACCGTATCGACTACCGCAGACGGGCGCGTCGATGTGAAGAACCAACTCGACGGTCCGCGGCTGTCGAGGCTCATGGGTATGCCGACGCGCACCGCTCGGCGATGGTTGTTGCGACGCCCCAGCTGGTCCCGGCGAGCGCGGAATAGACGAATCGCGTCCGGCCCGCGGCTTAGCCGAGGGCGTCGAACCGCGGCGAAGGTGAATGCCGGCCGCCGGAGCCCTGCCCGCGCGGTCTCGTAATTGTTCGAGACGCTGACGCCCGGAGGTCCATCAATCCGACGGCGCCACAGACATACGCGGTGGTAAGAAGCTGTCACCTCATACCTAAGCGCCCTACCTCTTTGTCGGTTCGTCGGCAGCTCGTGGGTCCATTCGCGCGACGGGGAGGCCGCGATCGCCGGCCACGCCAACCGCAGTGGTGACCGGACGCGGTCGGTAAGTTGAGGAGGGCCGATTGAGTCCGACGGCGATGAGCGCGGCCCGCGTAACCCGGCGGAATCTTCGCATTCGCCAGGCCGTACACCTCGGCCATGACTCGTCGGGAGGGGTTTTCTTACACTGGCCTCCAGTTACTCGCGGGATCCGGCGTGACGTCACCGGTTCACGCCAACTGGCTTGGTCGCCACCACTGCCGGCGACGCTACCCGGCTTTCGCTAGATGGACCTGCGCTCGAGCGCCGTGCGAGTTCGCTGGTTTACCGCGGTAAAGCAGCAAACCTAATAATCGAGACATAGCCTCAATCAAAGTTTGCTGTATTCGAGTATCACGCGGCCATCTTCGCTGGTGAACAGCGCCTTCAGGCAAGCGTGGCAGGGCCCACGCGCCCGTCGCCGAGCGCTTTACCGCGGTAAAGCAGCAAACTGACAATGAGCAACGAGCGCCCAGCTTCTGTTGATGACACGCCGATACGCGGCCGCCGGCCGGTAGAAACCGCACCTAGCCAGTAAAGTGATTTTCGTCTGATCCGAAGTACTCCGCTATGCGGGGGAAGCAAACGGAAGGCCTTCTGTGGCTGTACATGTCGTGCTCAATCAAAAGGGCGGCGTCGGCAAAAGCACCATCTCGGTGAATCTCGCCGCGGTGACAGCCGACGTACTGAACAAGGGCGATGACCCCGACGCAAGCTCGCCGGTTCTGGCGCTGTCTGTGGATCCCCAGGGCTCGGCGGTGTGGTGGGCGTCGCGGATGAACGATCTGCCCTTCCACATCGCCCAGGCGCACGACGACATCCCCGGCCTCAGAAAGCTCAAGGATCTACCCGGCATCGAACACGTCTACGTGGACACTCCCGGGTGGATCGACTTGGATCCCGAGGACGGTGGCTCCGACCCGCTGGGCAAGGGGCCTGCGGCCGACGTCCTACGTGCGGTGCTCGATATGGCCGATCAAGTGATCGTGCCGATCGAAACCGAGCCGCTCTCTTTCGACCCAACCGCGCGGACAATCAAGACCGTGCTCGAGCCCCGCGGGCTGCGCTACATCGTGGTCATCAACAACTGGGATCCGCGTGACGGCATTCAAGACCTCAACCAGACGAAGGATTTCGTCAAAGCCAACGGATGGCCGTTGGCCAACACCGTGATTCGTCACTACAAACTGCACGCACGTGCCAGCGCCGACGGTCAGGTGGTCACTGAGTACCCGCTCAACCGGGTGGCGTTGCAGGCGCGTGAGGACTTTTACAAATTCGCACTCGAACTCAACGTCGGGGGAGGCCGCTGATGGCAAGAGGACAACGCACCAACCTCGCCGACCTTGTCGCTTCGACCGGCGACCAGTCGCCGGTCGAGCGCAGCACGACGAGGACCGAGGACGCGCTTCGTCAGGCTGCCGCGCTCCTCGATGACCTGACGCCCAATCCCCATAATCCACGCGACAGCCTTGGTGATCTCGCCGACCTCGCGTCGATCGCCGACATCCAACTACAGCCCGCCGTGGTTGTGACCCAAAAAGCCTACCAAGGCCTGTATCCCGACGATGTGATCAGCACACGCTACGTCGTGATCAACGGCTGTCGCCGACTGGCCGCCGCCCACAAATACGGCAGAACAGATCTGGCGATCGTCGTCAACGACGACATCGCTCGTGACCGCATCACTCTGATATCGGCCTCGATCGCCGAGAACGTCGACCGGCAGGACTTCGATGTCATCGAGGAAGCCCGGGCGGTCGAGTCGCTCGTGGCCGAGTGTGGCCGCGCGGAGGAAGCCGCCATCCGGCTACACAAGACCGAAGGCTGGGTGTCGCAACGGCGCGCCCTGTTACAGCTGGCTCCCGAACTTCAGGCCGCTCTGCGCCGCGGAGAACTGGCGCTGCGCGAGGCCCGTACGTTGGCCCGGGTTCCCCAGTGGGAGCAGGTCGCCAGATGGCAGGCAGCGCAAGACAAGAGGGACAAGACGAAGGATCAGAGCCAAACCGACAAGCGCCCGCAGGCGCCCTCTCGTATCGTCGCGAAGGCACTCAGGGAATTCGATCACAACCCTGTCGCTCTCGCCGATGCGCTACACGGCTACCTGGGTGACCGCGGACTCGAAACGCTGGTGACGTTGTTGGCCGAGCGGGCAGGTGCCGTGACGGCCTCCGTCAACTACTGATCAACGCCAGTACCGGCCGGTCGCGGAAGCCCAACGAAAACAAGCCTTTACCGGGCTCTCAGAGATCGGCGAGGTCGCCCAGGTGCCCCGGCGTCATGAACTGACCCAGGGCATCGAGGTAACGCCGGGCTACGGCGCGGTACTTCTCGGATGCCTCGTGGCTGGACTGGTCGGCATCCAGTAGGTCCTGCTGGGCGGCGATCAGCAGGCGGTTGGCTTCGGTCAACGAAACAATCTGGGCCCGCAGATCATGCATCACCGCATCCGCTGGCGGGGGAGCGATTGAGGATGAGCCGGCCGCGGGCGGCAGCTCCTCGGCATAGACGTACCAACGCAGACGCTCGGGTCGGGGCAAGGCGCCACCGCGAATCTCGCCGGCTGTGATTGCGCGGATCACCGTGCGAGGGTCCTTGCCCAGCCGGGCGGCAGCCTCCTTCAACGGCACCACGGATCCCTGTGGTGTCGTCTCCACGCCGGGCGGGGGTTGTTTCGGTTGCGTCATTCCTGGTTCTAGGCCTGGTAGGGCGACCTTTCGCGAGTAACAGCATTATGCTCTTAAGCAGGAGCATTCTAACGACATCCGGCATGCCGAGATGCACTCATGTCGCTAAATAACGGCATTGATGTCGTAAACTTGAGGCACGCGCCTCGGGGCGCTGCTAACGACGGTGCTAGAGGAGTGTGCATTGAGCGAGACCCGCCAACTCACCGAGGGTGTGTTCGTTCGGTTCACCCCGACCGACCTGGATGCTGTCAAGGTCGAGGCCGATCGCCGCAACATCAGCGTCGCGCAGCTGCTGCGCGAGACGACACTGCGCACTGTGCGCGCCGCATCCTGACTCAGTCGGCCGCCGAGAGGAGTGACCATGGCCAGGACGAAAAGCGAGACCCGCCAGCTGACCGAGGGTGTGTTCGTTCGGTTCACCCCGGCTGATCTCGACGCCCTCAAGCTCGAGGCCGACCGCCGCGGCATCAGCGTGCAGCAGCTGCTGCGCGAGAGCACGTTACGTACGGTCCGTGCCGCATCCTGATCCGACCTATCCGGGCGTGCCGCCCCTGGCGCCGCCCTGCTTCGCAACACCCCGCGAAGCAAACTGACTTGCTTGATGGGGGCCGGCGGTGCAGGCCGATCAATCCGAGCCGCCGCCACGGAATCGGTTGCCGCTGCTCACCCTTGTTGACGCTCTCGTCGACGGACGCACTGGCGCATGCGTGTGTCGGCTCACCCGTGTGGTGTCGTCCTGCGCGCCTTCATCAGCTTCCACCTTCTGGATCGTCACGACGTCCGGGTAGGCCAAATCGCCGGGCCAGCTCGCTGCGCCTCTGGTGACCGAGTCCGGTGTGGTGGGGAGATCGCCGAACGGCGTCAGGCAGGCGAGAGGCGAGAGGGTTCTCGGTGGGAACACCGCGGCCTGCCTGCTGTCGGCCTCGGATCCGTCGTAGCCGAGGATGCGCAGCAACAAGTGCCTATAGTGGCGGCCGCCGATGTCGCTGTCGGTTGTAGGGCATTCAGTGGCAGTGCGCTGCGACCCAGGAGTTACTGAACTCGATGACTACGTGTGTAGCCGATTCGAAGGTTGCGATCGCTGCAACTGACCGGCCGGCCAGCCGCCGTTGACGATTGATGGCGGTGTCGCGTCGCGCGGCTCACGCATCCTCGTGTGCTTGACGGCGAATAAAGTCGGCCATGTGTGGCACGGTAAAGGCGATTCGCCCGTGTTCAGGAGCCCAGATGAGGCCCTTCTTGAGCGCCGAATCACGGACGTCGCTCACCGCGGTCGCCGCTGATCCCATAAGTTGAGCCACGTGGCCAGTGCGCGGCTGTTCTTCGGCCGTCCTGGCCATCGCTGTCATATAACGGCGCTCGCGGTCAGTCGCGCGGCGCCATCGCGACGGAAAGAACCCTTCGTCGAGACGGGCCAGTCCTACCTCCACCGCCAGCTGAGCGTCTTCGGTGTCAAAAGGCGTCTGTGCGGCGACGTTCCAGATGGCCTGACCGAACTCTTGGAGGAAATACGGGTAGCCACCACTAGCGGCGACGATCGTCTCGAGCGCCTCGGGTGTGAAGTCTCCTCCGAAGCGCTGCACCGGCACCTGCAGGGCATCCGCGGCCGCTTCGTCAGAGAGCGGCCCGATGGTGCTGTAGGTGAACTGGCGCTCCGCATAGGAGCGAGATTCGGCTAAGACGGCCGGGAGATTTGGCAGCCCGGCGCCGATGAGGAAAAAAGGCCATTCGCGTTGACTAGACCGATGCTGAGCCGCGAGTAGCGCTGAGAGCAAATCTCCATCCAAATCCTGCATTTCGTCTATGAATAAGCCGAACGTGCTTGCCCGTGGCTTGAGCGCAGTAGCGATTGCCTCGACAAGCTCCTCGACATCGAGACTGATGTCTCCACTGGCTGCGGCCGCGGCGCGTGACTCGAAGGTGATGTTGGCCGGGCCCAGTCCCACGCCGACCGAAAAGCCTCGAGCCAGTTCGATGAGTGGATCGATCAGCTGGTGGAGTCGGTGGACTCGACTGTATCGGCGCAGACCGATGGTGAGTTCCTGCGCTAACCGTGCGCGCACGGTCGCTGTGCCGGCCTCATTCGCCCGCGCCTCAATGGTGATGGTGAGCCAACCTTGCCGGTCGGCACGATCGGCCAGCACGTTGAGCAGAGTGGTCTTCCCGACGCCCCGCAAGCCGGTCAATATCATGCCGCGGTCATACATGCGCCGCTTGCTACGTGCTACAAGCAAGTCGAAGTCCTCAACTTGGCGAGCGCGGCCTTCGAGCGCGGGTGGTCGCAGGCCCGAACCGGGCTTGAACGGGTTGAGCTCCCTATCCATATCTGCGATTCTAGTCGAGTATGGCACCGATTCCATAAATAGCCATAAAGATGGATAGGTATTCGACATTAGCGGCTGCGCGTGCACGGACGTGACCCAGGCTGCTCTCGGGTTCGCGGTTTCGCACGCGCCGTACGGGGGTGGCCAAACTAAATATCGCCGCACCCTCGGCCCGGTACCGCTGGAAGTCGGCGATTGCAGCCGCAAGACCGCGTCACGTGTGTCTGCGACAATCCGTACCACCATGGAGCGTAAGCCCCGTCAGCACTTCGTCCGCGGCATCACTCCCTCGGCGGCCGGTACGCAGGTACTTAACCACGGCTTACGTCACTCGCTGATGGCAACCACCGAATGCCCTTTTGATTACTGGAGCGGCCCCGCCTAACCCGCATCGACCAAGCAAAGCCCTGCCCGGAAAGGCAGATCGAATCGGCCGTTGGTGGTGGTCGTTGGTGGTGGTGGTGGGTGATACTGCCGCTTATGTCCTTGCAGGGCCTGGTTGATGCGACGGCGAGGGCGCTGGGTGGTGCGCGGGAAATGTATGGCCCGGCGGCCACGGCGACGGGGTTGCCGTCCACGGCTGGGCTGCAGAGTGTGAAGACCGATTTGAGTGTGGCCGTCGATGCGGTGCCGACGACGTGGTGGGGCAGTGGGGCAGAGGGCTACCAGCATTCTGGTGGCAACGGGATCGCCGCCCTGGACAACGTGATTGGTGCCGATGGCCGTGTCGGTCCGCAAGTGGTGGCGGCCTCCACCGATTTTCCGTGATGGCCGGTCAGGGATGAACAGCGTCGTCAGCGATACCCGCAACGGGGTCAATGCGATCGCGCCCAGCACCGACACCCCAGCGGGCAAGCAGGTTCTGGTCCACCACCTCGGCAGCGAACTCGACCGCGCCAAAGCCCTACTCACCCAGTCCAAACAACGAACATCGCGATGGCGAACATGATTCGCGCTGCCGGCGGCGGCTACGGCGGCGGTGCCCCCATGGGTGGTGCGGGTATGGGCGGCGCGGGCACGCCGATGGGCGGCGGTATGGGCGGGCCTGCCGGGCTATCGCCGCTTAGCGCCCTCAGTGGGCTCTCGGACAAGATTCCCAGTCTTTCATCGTCAACGTCGGCCCGCGGCGGCCCAGCTACTCGAGGTGCGGCGCCCGCCTCGTCGGCCGCCAAAATTCCCGTCGGCGAAGTCAGCTTCGCAGGACGGGGCACCTTCCCGAAGGGTCCAGCCGCGATGTCGCGGGCCATCGACGCCGCCCTGGACGCCCGAGGGGTCACGGACCCCGCAGCCCGCAAGAAATGGCACGACGGATACATGACGCTGACCGGCCGCGAAAGCGATCACAACGCCAGCGTCGTCAACGTGTCGGACTCCAACGCCCGCGGCGCGCAGCCCAAACCGTTGAGGCCGCAGAGTTGACTTAGATCAGATAGGTCCAGTTCATCCGAGATGTGATCGGTCCTGAAAATCTCTAGAGGCGAGACATGGCTTGGGAAACTGCGCACCATCGCGGCCCCTGAAATCAGTTGTTCGATGGTAGCCGCGCGTGCCACGCTGCGGCTGTGGACATGCATCCCGGCCAGTTGTCGGTTTCGCCGCTCGCTGTGCGCGCCCTGATCGCCGAGCAGTTCCCTCGGTGGCAGCAGCTGCCCATCGAGGCGGTACCGAGTCCGGGCACTGTGAATGCCATCTTCCGCATCGGTGAACGGTTCGTGGCACGCTTCCCGCTGGAACCTGACGACGATGCGGCGGTAGGGGAGCGACTACAGCGTGAGGCGGCAGCCGCCGAGGAGTTGATGGGCCAGACGCCGTTCGCCACCCCTCGACCAATCGCCATCGGCGAGCCTGGTGTCGGCTATTTCTTGCCGTGGGCGGTCTACACCTGGCTCCCCGGTGAGCCCGCGGCTGCTGAGGCCTTTAGTGAATCCTATTCCTTTGCAACCGATTTGAGCAAGTTCGTCGCCGCCGTGCGCGCTATCGACACCCGCAAACGAATCTAGGATGGGAACGGTCGCGGCGGCGATCTGTTCTCCCACGACGACTGGATGCAGGAATGCTTGACCCACTGCGAAGGGTTGCTTGGCGTCGCCACTCTTCGAGCGGTCGGGGCCGAGATGCGGGATCTCCCGCGCGGCGATGCCCCCGACGTCATGAACCACTCCGACCTCATTCCCCCCAACATGCTGGTTGCCGGCGGGCGCGTCATCGGCGTCCTTGATGTCGGAGGGCTCTGCGCTGCCGATCCAGCGCTCGATCTGGTCAGCGCCTGGCACCTATTGGATGCCCGGCCTCGCCAACTACTCAGGGACCACCTCGGCTGCGACGACGCGGAATGGCAGAGAGGACGGGCGTGGGCCTTCCAGCAAGCGATGGGTGCCGTCTGGTACTACGTCGACACCAGCCCAACCATGAGCGCTGGGTGCCGGTGCACCCTCGAACGTATCGTCATCGACATGCGCTCCTAACAGCACCAGAAAATCGTGACTGTCATGTCCGGCCGCAGGTTCGGAATGAAAGGAAGGCGCACTTGCCGAGACCCGCGCTTGTCCCACGGCGGGGGAGCGGCCAACAGCATTGTTTCCGCCAGTCTCAGCATCGCGGCATCACGATCCGCAGCCGTCGCAGTCGTAGTCGCGGTCGCAGAAATGAACAGAAACCGCCACATCCGCTGAGAAGCTACGACTAGTCCGAAGACCGCCAGATACATCGAGACCGGACAAAGGCTAATCGCATGTGGGACAGAGCTTCTCGTGCTAGGTTGAGGTCATATATATGCGGCATAGAAGCTGTAGCGCTTGGCGATACGCGAGTCTAGGAACGCCGCCCGTTGTTTGTTTCCGCGAGCGCAATCAGCACGCGCCGATCCTCTAACGGTAGGTCGGTCGAGGGCCATGGCCATAGGTTTGGGAACGATCGCGTCGGTTCAGTTGAAATCCAGTGGCATGGCTGTGATTCGGGCCGATAGTGGCGGACTCGTAAAATTTCGGTTATCGAATCGAGAGCTTGGCGGCACGGCGCGCGGTCACGGCTCACTATGGTGCCCACGTCTGAGATCTTGCAGTTCACCCGTCGTCGGTTGTTTGTCGGCGGATGAAGTCGGCCATATGGGGCACGGTGAATGCTATTCGCCCGTGTTCGGGTGCCCAGATGAGGCCTTTCTTGAGGGCCGAATCGCGAACGTCGCTTACCGCGGTGGCCGTGGATCCCATGAGTTGAGCCACCTGGCTCGAGCGTGGTTGTTCTGCTCCTGTCCTGGCTATCGCGGTCATGAAGCGGCGTTCGCGGTCGGTGGCGCGGCGCCGTCGCGACGGAAAGAATCCTTCGTCCAGACGGGATAGGCCGACTTCGACGGCCAGCTGGGCGTCCTCGTCGTCAAAGGGCGTTTGCGCGGGACGTTCCAGATGGCCTGACCGAACTCCTGCAGGAAGTATGGGTGGTTGCCACTGGCGGCGACAATGGTTTCAAGCGCCTCGGTGTGAAGTCGCCTCCGAAGCGTTGCACGGGCACTTGGAGGGCATCGACCGCGGCAGCGTCGGTGAGCGGGCCGATGGTGCTGTAGGAAAACTGCCGCTCGGCATAGGAGCGTGATTCGGCTAGCACAGCGGGCAGATTTGGCAGTCCGGCGCCGATGACGAAGAAGGGCCATTCGCGTTGGCTGGCCCGGTGTTGGGCAGCTAGTGTCCTGCGCCGGAAGTTAATTGATTAATTGTAGACTTGGTGGGTGGCGAAACGTGGCCGTCCAGTGACTGCAGTGGTATTGACTGATGAGGAGCGCGAGACGTTGCAGCGAAGGGCGCGGCGGGCGAAGTCCTCGCAGGCGTTGGCGCAGCGCTGTCGCATCGTGTTGGGTTGTGCGGCAGGGAAATCCAACAAGGAGGTGCCGCTGAAGTGGGGGTGTGGCCGCAGACGGTGTGTAAGTGGCGACAACGGTTTGTGGAGAGTCGACTCGACGGGCTAACCGACGAGCCGCGTCCAGGTGCTCCACGCACGATCGATGACGTGCGGATCGAGCAGGTCGTGGTGGACACCCTGGAACGCCAGCCCGCCGATGCCACGCACTGGTCGCGGGCGTCGATGGCCAAGGAGTCCGGGTTGTCGAGATCGACCGTGGAACGGATCTGGAAGGCATTCGGGCTCAAACCCGATCTGGTCGATACGTTCAAACTCAGCAACGATCCTCAGTTCATCGACAAGGTCCGCGACGTCGTGGGGTTGTAATTGGATCCGCCGGAAAAGCCCTGGTGCTGTGCGTGGACGAGAAATCCCAGATCCAGGCCTTGGATCGCTCGGCGCCGGTGCTGCCGATGATGCCCGGACTGCCGCAGCGTCGGACTCATGACTACATACGTCATTGCATCACCACATTATTCGCCGCGTTGGACGTGGCCTCCGGGCAAATCTACGGTTCGATCCATCGCCGCCACCGCGCCGTCGAGTTCAAGAAGTTCTTGGCCAAACTGGACGCACAAATTCCCGCTGAGCTGGACGTGCTGACTCCTCCCGGCGTTTCCGGAGACTTCCGATCTTGGGAGGATCTGGGTTATGGGACGTGTCAGCAAGTACCCCGACGAGCTTCGTGAGCGTGCGGTACGCATGGTCGCTGAGGTGCGTCCGCAGTACCCGTCGCAGTGGGCGGCGATCACCGCGGTGGCGGGCGTGTTGGGCATCGGTACACCGGAGACGTTGCGGACGTGGATCCGCCGCTCGGAGGTCGATACCGGACAGCGTCCGGGTGTGACCTCGCAGATGGCCGATGAGAACAAGGCGCTGCGCAAGGAGATCGCTGAGCTTGCGTCGGGCCAATGAGATCTTGAAAGCAGCGGCGATTTTCTTCGGGGCCGAGCTCGACCGGTGTGTCGCGCCGTAAGTTCATGCTGTAGATAGCTACACTATCAGCATGTCTCATTCGGTCGGTCGGGGTGTCGGGTTGGTGTTGAGTGATGAAGAGCATGACCAGTTGTTGGCGTGGTCGCGTGGTTCGTCGCGGTTGGCTGTGCGGGCGCGGATTGTGTTGGGGTGCGCGGACCCTGGCGTGTCAGACGAGAAAGTCGCGGTCGATGTCGGTGTGTCGCGGATGACGGTGCAGGTCTGGCGGCGACGGTTTGCCGAGGACCGCCTGGCCGGTCTCATCGACCGGCAGCGCCCCGGCCGGCCCAAGGCCGACCTGGTGTTATCCCCCGGCGAACGTGAGCAGTTGACGCGGTGGTCGCGGCGGGCGAAGTCGGCGCAGGCGTTGGCGTTGCGTGCCCGGATCATCTTGGCCTGCTCGGCATCCGGGGCGACCAACAAGCAGGTCGCGGCCGACTTGCGGGTGATGGAGCACACGGTCGCCAAGTGGCGGCGCCGGTTTGTCGACCAACGATTGGACGGCTTGGTCGACGAGCCGAGGCCGGGT
The DNA here is from genome assembly GCF_054057895.1 of Mycobacterium sp. URHB0021. NCBI lineage: Bacteria > Bacillati > Actinomycetota > Actinomycetes > Mycobacteriales > Mycobacteriaceae > Mycobacterium > Mycobacterium sp. URHB0021. Next base: position 373,214 of record NZ_JBSRZT010000001.1, on the reverse strand, counting down.
CGGCCGCCGTCGATCCTGCTGGACAAGGTGGAAAAGGTGGTAGTGGCCACGCTGGAGGAGGCGCCGGCCAATGCGACGCACTGGTCGCGGACCTCAATGGCCAAGCGTGCCGGCCTGTCACCCTCGACGGTCGGGAGGATCTGGCGCCGCTTTGACCTCAAACCGCATCTGGTCGACGGGTTCAAGCTCTCGACCGACCCACAGTTTGTCGCCAAAGTCGTCGATGTCGTTGGCCTCTACCACAATCCACCGGAGAAAGCGGTGGTGCTGTGTGTGGACGAGAAGAGCCAGATGCAGGCGCTGGATCGGTCCCAGCCGGTGCTGCCGATGATGCCCGGCATGCCCGAGCGCCGCACCCACGATTACGCTCGCCACGGCATCACCAGCCTGTTCGCGGCGTTCAACATCGCCGACGGCACGGTGATCACCGAACTGCACCCCCAGCACCGGGCCGTGGAGTTCAGAAGGTTCCTGATCGCCATCGATAAGGCGGTTCCCGCCGACCTGGACGTGCACCTGATCTGCGATAACCTCGCCACCCACAAGACCAAGGCGATCAACGAATGGTTCGACAAACACCCCCGCTTTCACATGCACTTCACCCCGACCGGTTCGTCCTGGATCAACCAGGTGGAACGCTGGTTCGGACTGGTCACCGACCAACTCCTGCGCCGCGGCGTCCACAAAAGCGTTGCTGCACTGGAAAACGACGTCCGCGACTGGATCACCGCATGGAACGATGACCCAAAACCGTTCCGCTGGACCAAAACCGCCGAAGAGATCCTCGACTCCCTCGCCAAATATATAGCACGGATTTCAGGCGCAGCACACTAGTAGCGCGGAGAGTAAGTCTGGGTCCAAGTCTTGCATTTCGTCGATGAATAGCCCGAAGGTGCTTGCCCTGGGCTTGAGCGCGGAGGCGATTGGTTCCACGAGTTCCTCGACGTCGAGGCTGATGTCTCCGCTCGCCGCGGTTTGGGCGCGTGATTGGAAGGTGAGGTTCGCCGGTCCCAGTCCCACGCCGACCGAAAAGCCCCGGGCCAGTTCGATGAGCGGGTCGATCAGTTGGTGGAGTCGGTGTATCCGGCTGTATCGGCGTAAACCGATGGTGAGTTCCTGTGCTAATCGTGCGCGCACGGTCGTTGTGCCGGCTTCATTCGCGCGTGCCTCGATGGTGATGGTGAGCCAGCCCTGCCGATCGGCGTGATCGGCGAGCACATTGAGCAGAGTGGTTTTTCCCACGCCCCGCAGGCCAGTCAAGATCATGCCGCGGTCATACGTGCGGCGCTTGCTGCGTGCGACCACTAAGTCGAAGTCGTCAATCTGCTGGTCACGACCTTCAAGTGCGGGTGGTCGCAGCCCAGAACCCGGCTTGAAGGGGTTGAGCTCTCGATCCATATCTAGAACTCTAGAGCGTTATGGCAATCTATCCATAAAAAGCCATAAAGCTCGATAGACGATCGAGCCCATGGCATCCCCTGAGTTAATAGGCCTAAATCTCGATGCCGCGCAAGCCTTCCCGTGCGGCCTGATCCGACCGGTGCGATGGGCCGTTGAGCCTTGTTTGACGATCCGCTGTTCGGTAGAACCGTTGGGTAGGAGGCGGCGGCCATGGCAGCTGGGGTATTGACGAGATGGTTCCGTGGACCGACGACGTCGCTGGATGACCAGATCGAAAGCTTCGCCACCGAACGTGTCCCTGGTAACCTCCGCTGGCCGATTCCGGCGATCAGCATGGTCCTGCTCGGCAACGCCACGGCCATGTTCTTCTTCTCATTCGGCGCGCAACAGACCTTCCTGGTCGGCTGGCCGTGGCTGCTGATTCCCATTGGCTACTTCTTCATCGGCGCCGTGCTGGTCGGCATGCTGACTATGCGCGTCGCGTCCGGCGAAGGGCTGTCTCAGAACCTGCTTAGCCGCGGCCTCGGGTTCGGCAGCCGAGGCGCCGCCGTTACGTCGTTCATTTACGCGGTGAACTACATCTACTACTTCCTGTTCGAGGGAACGATCGTCTCGCACGCCATCGCGATCTACTTCGACATCCCGATCAACTCCGTTCGCGGCATCGTGATCTTCGCCTTGGTCGGCTTGTTCACCATTGTCTTTGTCTGGCGAGGCATGCACGCCATGTCGTTCCTGCAGTCGTGGGGCTTCCCGATCTTCCTCGTTCTGCTCGCGTGGGCGCTGATCGAACTGGCGGCCAACCACGACCCGGTCGGAGTGCTGGGGTGGGACGCGACAGGCCCGGTCACGATGGCCGCCATGCTCAGCGCCTTGAGCTTGGCCAACGGGCAGATGATTTTTCAGGGATTGATGGCGACGGATTACGGCAGATTCGCCGACCGCCAGATCCGTTACCGCGGCACGGCCACGATCATGCTGCTCGAACTGATTCCGATGTTCACGGTGATCTTTCTCGGCTGCTTCATCGGCGCGACGCTTTACCACGAACTGACCGGGCCCGATGCGCAGTCCAACGCTCAAGATCCCGGGTTCATGTTTGTCCACATCATGGGCCTGGCCGGGGTGTTCTTCGTGCTTATCACCCAGATCCGGATCAACGTCATGAACCTCTACTCGGGCTCCATCGCGCTCGCCAGTGGCTTCGAGGTAGCGGCGCATTTCAAACCCGGACGGCCGTGGTGGATGTTCCTGGTCTGGTTCTTCGGCGTCGTCTTCTACGCCACCAACGTGATCAACCACCTCGGAACGTTCCTGGCCATTACCGGGGTGCTGACCAACACCTGGGTGCTGATCATCCTTGCGGACTACTTCATCTGCCGGCGCATGATGAAGCTGGGCCGCACGGAGGACATCGAATTCCACGAGTCCGACGTCAGACGGTGGAATCCCTGCGGCCTGCTGTCGCTGGGCATCGCGGTCGCTGTCGGCGCGCTGGGCATCTTGGAGGTCTATCCAATCTACCTGGCCTCGTTCGTGGCGATGATTTTGGGACCGATTCTGCATGTGATGATCACCAAATTCACCGGCGGGCGGTACTACTCGCGCCCGGCCACCGCCGAGGAGGGTGTCCGGTGAAGCCAGACGCTGTGTGGCCGTGGAGTTGTGACACCTTCGCCGTGCGCCCGACCACCGACGCGCGGACCATACTTGGCAAGAACAGCGACAGGCCGGCACGAGAATGCCAGCCGTTACGTCGGGTGCCCGCCCGCCCAGCCGGCACGACCCAGCATCTCGCCTACGTCGACATCGACGACACCGTGGAGACCCTTGCGCATTTGGGCTCGTCTCCGTATTGGTGTTGGGGACACGAGATGGGCCTCAACGCCGCGGGTGTGGCGATCGGCAACGAAGCGCTCTTCACCCGCGACCTCGCCACCAACGTCATGCGGGCCGAGGCCGGTGACGAGCCGCGGCCGGGCATCCTGGGCATGGAATTGGTCAGGCTCGCCCTGGAACGCGCCCCGACCTCACACGACGCCGTTGCGGTGATGGCCGATCTCGTCGAGCAGTACGGTCAGTGGGGGGAAGGTACCCGCGGCGCCAGCCGCGCCGGAGCCGCCTACGACAACGCCTATCTGATCGCCGACCCTCGCCAGGTGTGGGTTTTCGAGACGAGTGGATCGCGCTGGGCGGCACGTCAAGTCGTGGAGCCGTCGTGGTCGCTGTCCAACGAGGCGACGATCCGCGGCGACTGGGACGAGTGCGCCGGCGATCTGCGCCGCCACGCCGATGCCCACGGTTGGACGGTCGGACCCGACAAGCTCGATTTCGCTGCGACATTCTTGGATCCCAAAGTGCCGCTGCAGGTTTCCCACATTCGGCTGCAGCGGTCGCGTCAGCTGCTTGACGACACACTCAAGGCGCACGGCCGGGTGCGGTTTGGTGACGCGCGCCGGGTGCTCAGCGACCACTACGAGGACACTTTCCTGGCCGGTCCCTTGTTCAACCCGGCGCGGCCCGATTTCCTCACGCTGTGCATGCATGACCACCCCGCCGGGTTCACCTGGGGCAACACCGCGGCCTCGATGGTCGCCGTCCTTCCCGAGGCTGCAGAGCCCTTCATGTGGTGGGCCGCGGCCACTCCGTGCACCAGCGTCTATCTCCCGGTCTCGGTGATGGCGCCCGATCTGCCGGCAGTTCTGGCCAAGGCAGGCACGCAACATGGCGCCGGACCGAACCCCGAAGGTGCGGCGGCCGACACGTTTTCGACGGACTCCTATTGGTGGATGTTTCAGCGGCTGTTGGAAACCGTCGCAGGAGACGATCTGGGCAGCGCCTACCTCGAGCGGCAGCCCGTTGTCCGGCGGCGATTCGACCCACTCCAGCAGCGGTGGTGTGAAGAGGTCGACAAATGGCCGGCTAACGTTGATGCGCAAGATTGGCAGGAGCTGACTACACGTTGCGCCGATGAAGCCCTCCAGGTGGCGCGCGAGCTGGTCGCAAACTTCACTACCAGTACACCAGCCGAACAGGGCTGAAAGGCGATGCGGCACACCAACAAACTGGAGGAGTGCGCCAGCCGGAACTTTCCGCCGGAACCCGATTGCGATCCTCGGCGGACATCGCGGGGCACCGATTTGTTCCGATGTTGCGCAGGTTGCTAGAGGGGCAGCAGCGAGAAGGTCTGCATGCCGTTCAGCGCGGTGTATGCCTGCGTCTCGTTCGTGTGCAGAAGCATCGCCGACTAGTAAGGCCGCTGCGCGCTCATGTGCCAGGGCGGCTTGGGCGTGGGTGCCGCCAACGAGAGAAGTGCATGACGAAGCGGATCGGGAAGCGGTCGGAGGCAATCAGCGCGATCCGCATCGGTGGCGTTACGACAGCACCGGCGAGTATGGCGACTGAAACGCCCTGGAAATGCCGGAGGCTCAGCGACAGTCCTTCTGCGGTGGCCTGGTCCAGGACCACTGGCAGGGCTTCGGCGGCGGCGTGCAGTTTGAGCTTGGCCAGGTGTGAGCGCAACTTTTGATACCGGCTGGCCACAGCCGACGGTGACTCGCTGCCGCCGGTGGTAGCGGTGGTGGTCTTCGGGGTGCGTGCGGTGGGGGATGGTCCTGCGGGTGGCGAGGACTCGAGCGGAATCCGACTTGTTCGCTCCCTTAGGGCACCAGTTCGTTACGGCGGCCACGCCCGCCTAGCGCTGCTCGAAGTGGCGCCGTATAGCCGCGAGCATCTCCTCGTGCGCTTTGAGCGATTCGCGATGCATATTCCCAATCAATGGCCGCGGCGCGACGATCCGTACCCGCTCTACGACCTGGGTGCCGTCGTCAACGGACTCGAAACTCATGACGCTGTGTAGTCGCACGCCAAGGAGCCGGACCTCACCGACCATGTCACCGTTAGCTTCGACATGCACATGCATCGAGTACCAGACGCGAAAGGACGACGGTCCCAGCGGGTTTCGCTCCTGTATCCGCCAATGATCGGGACCGGCCTTGCGCGCCGACAGAATCAGTGGGATGAACCAATTTGAGGTTCGCCACATCCGTGCAGAAATTTCGCACCGTCGCCGCACAGCTCGGTGAGGGTGGTGCCCGACGCGGCCACGGCGGTCTCGATTTCGGTGGCAGCTTTGGCGATGCTCCGGTCCAGGTGGCGTATCTCGGTGTCCAAGTCCGCGGCGAGCCCGCGCAGGGTTTTGCCGGCCGCATCGCGTGGACGAGTTCCGCGGAGAACGTCGGCGGCCTTGTTGGCCGTGAGCTCACGCTGCGCGCCAGCCGGGATGAGGTTGGTGAGCACGACGTGGAGCCGGTTGACGGTTTGGGTGCGGGTTTTGACCAGGTCGTGGCGGTGCTCGACAATTGCGCGTAGGGCAGTCACGGCCCCGTCGACCGCAGCGGAATTCAACGTACGCGCGCTTCGCGCAGCGATCGCCACGCTCACGGCCTTGCGGCCGTGGCCGGTTGACAGCATCCGTACCCGGGCGGCTAGCTTGGCGGGAACGTCGATGACGTCGACCCCGTCGGTGCGTAGCCGTGCTGTCAGCGGCGCACCCAGGCCCGATGCGCCTTCGATCGCCCAGGTCGGGTCGGGCCACTGGTTAGCGAAGCGTCGCAGTGCACGGTAGCCGTCGCGGCTGACTGGGACTCAAATAGTAGCCACGGGCTGCTGCGATGCGTCGACCACCGCGGCGGTCCAGGACGCCTTGTGCGGATCAATCGCGATCACCATGCGCTCAGGGGTTATCGATATCGCCGACACGTATGTCTCCTCGCCTCGATTGCGGAATGGAAAGCGAGGAAGGCACACCAACTTTCGGCTTTGCAGGCCTCTCTTCAGCCACTCCTCGCGGGGGCGCACCGATCCGAGGCGCAAGCCGTCTAGGAGTCAACCCACATGGTCATGGGCGACAGGTATGGGGCGAGCGATCTCGGATCGGTGGTCGGCGATCATGGCTGCAGACCCTGATCACCTACCGCCCATTACACAAGGTGGTATGGGGCTGGCTGAGGCCGAAGGCCTCGGGCTGCAAAACGATTCGTGGATTACCGGTGTGGGTGAACACTCACGCTGGCAGAGCCACATTTGCAGATTAGGAGGCCTCCGGTGATTGTTCAGGGTACGAGTGTTGGGCTGGATGTGCACGCGCTTCAGAGGTTGCGCACGCGATCGATGAGGAAACCGGCAAGATCGCTCGGGCACGATTATGCCCGGACCACGGAGAGGTACTGGGATGGTTGCATCAGCTGCGTGGCCCGGTGCGGGTGACCTATGAGGCGGGTCCCACCGGCTTTGGACTCGCCCGAGCGATCAACCACAGCGCCGGGATGGAATGCCTGGTCGCGCCCCGTCGAAGCTGCAACGCCCGGCCGGGGATCGCATCAAGAACCGATGCCCGGGACGCCGCGCACCTGGCCCGGCTGCTACGGCTCGGTGAGATCACCCCCGTGACGGTCCCGGCGCCGGAGATCGAGGCGGTGCGTGATCTGGTGCGGGCCCGCGACGATGCCCGCGCTGATCTGATGAGGGTCGGGCATCGACTGTCGAAATTGCTTCTGCGCCAGGGCATCGTGTACTCCGGTGGGACACCATGGACGTGCGTCCACGAGGCATGGCTTTGCAAGCAACGCTTCGCCGACCACCACCTGAAAGCCGCTTTCGACCATAGTTTCGACGCGGTGCTGGCCGCGACGGCCGCACGGGCTCGACTCGACGAACAGATCCTCGAGGTGGCGGCCTCGGCACGCTTCGCCGACCGGGTCAATCGGCTGGGTTGCCTACGCGGTATCTCGGCGCTGACCGGGCTGGCCTTGACCGTGGAGATCGGTGACTGGTCGCGGTTCACCGGCTCTTCGATCGGCGCCTACGTCGGCCTGGTGCCCAGCGAATACTCTTCCGCCACCTCACGGGTGCAGGGGTCGATCACAAGGCCGGCAACACCCATGTGCGGCGATTGCTCATTGAAGCGGCCTGGTATCACCGCAAGTCCTACAGCACGTCAGGCCCGAGCCTGCGGGTGCGGTGGGCCAAGGTGGACCCCGCGCTGCGCGCCCGCGGTCACGCCGGCAACCGGCGCCTCTACTCCAGGTGGCGGGGGTTCACTGAGCGGAAGAAGAACCCCCTGGTGGCCAACGTTGCGGTCGCCCGTGAGTTGTCGGGCTGGTGCTGGTCGCTGGCCACCATGTGAACCGACAGCCATGAAGACTTGGCTGGTCCGGTGATGCGGCGTTGACGCGGTGAGTGAACCAACCTGCAGAGAACCTAGGAGCCACAACACGATTCGACCAAGGTCGTCAGTGACGCTCGTCTGTAGACAGCAGTAACGTTCACATCCGAAACATCGTCCTGCGGTACCCAACCCGCGCATTTCAGCAGGACACCACCGTCGTGAGCAACGACCGTCAGCACCGCCAACGGGCAGCCAAACGAAAGCCGCCCCGGCGACCTTCGTCGGGGGCGGCTTTCACCTACCCACTTGACAAATTCGCTCACATATCAGGTTCCGGCTTTTCGTGGTTGTAGCGATCGCGTCTGCACACCGCCCGCAACCAATGGCGGGAGAAGGGACTGTCTGAATAACGGTTGATCTGGTCGTGGTCTGACACGCCGGGCGTGAGCTTGGCGGGAAGGACTGATGATGTCCGAAACACTGAATCCGTGGCGATCGATGTGGATCACAAGCAGCTCGCCGAGCAGTTGCTCGCGCAGGCTAAAGAACAAGGTGTGGAACTGGTAGGTCCGAACGGCCTGCTCAATCCACTGACCAAGAATGTCCTCGAGACCGCGCTAGGTGCCGAGATGACCGAGCACCTGGGCTACGACAAGCATGACTCCGCGGGGCGCGGCAGCGGAAACTCCCGCAACGGCAGCAGATCGAAGACGGTGTTCACCGAGATCGGCCAGGTTGAGCTCGACGTGCCGCGGGACACCAACAGCACCTTCGATCCGGTGATCGTCAAGAAGCGGCAACGCAGGTTGATCGGCATCGATGAGATCGTGTTGTCGCTGACGGCCAAGGGTCTGACCACCCGGGAGATCGCGGCGCACTTTGATGACGTCTATGGGGCCACCGTCGCCAAGGACACCATCTCCCGGATTACCGACAAGGTGATTGAGGAGATGGCCGAATGGTGCAACCGGCCGTTGGAATCGGGGCGGATTTTAGTGGTCGATGCGAATCGGTTTGGTGTGTTCTTGGCGGTGTGATCGTCTCATGAGTTGATGAGGAGTGTGGTCGGCGAGCGTCTTTCTGGGTCGGTCGTTTAGTTCTGCGGCCACGTCGTGGAGCTGTTGACTGGTCCAGTGATGCAAGTCTGATCCTTTCGGGAAGTATTGCCGTAGTAGTCCATTGGTGTTCTCGTTGGTGCCTCGCTGCCAGGGTGAGTGTGGGTCGGCGAAGTAGATCCGCAGCCCGGTCGCTTCCTCGATACGGGCATGTTGGAACATCTCGTTGCCCTGGTCCCAGGTCAGTGTTCGACGTAAAGATGCTGGGAGTCGCGAGTATTCGGCAATTAATGCATCGGCGACGGACTGCGCTGAATGGCTGTCGGGAAGCCGGACTAGCTTGGTAACTCGGGTCTTGCGTTCGACCAGCGTCGCGATCGCCGAGCGCTGCCCCGCGCCGATGATCAAGTCTCCCTCCCAATGGCCGGCTTGCCGACGGTTTTCCACCGCAGCGGGGCGATCGTGGATGGACTTCATGGCTGTGCATTGCTTGAGGGCGCCGTCCTTGGTCCTGCCGCGGCCCCGCTTGTGCCGATAGGTCCGACCGGTGCGCAGCGTCGCAGCACAGACCGCGACGATGAGTTGGCGGTAGATGGCGTCGTAGATGGTTTCGGCGCACACATGCCAAGCCAGGCGTCGCGGGTAGCGGCGTCGCAGCCAACGGCTGATCTGTTCAGGCGACCAGCGTTTGGCCAGCTCGCCGGCGACGACGGAGGCCAGCGACGTCTGCTGGACGAGGATCGGCCGCCTAGGTCGTCGACGTCGCAGATGAGCCTGATTGTGGGCAAACCACGGCTGATAGGTCCCGTCGGGTTTGCGATTGCGTGCGATCTCCCGGTAAACGCTCTGGAAGCTCTTACCGATCCGCGCGGCAATGGCTTTTACCGGCTCGCCCGCAGCGAGACCGTCGGCGATCTCGATCCGATCGTCTTGGTTGATGTAGCGGGAACTGATCGGGCGCGTCTCGGTGATGCTCACGCTGCCAGCATCGATAAACCACAGCGAGCCACAGCTCATCGACACGCCTACCCGGCGAGCCGCTTCCGCCCTAGGCATCCCCGTCCGAATCAGTTCGAAGTACGACTGCTTGACTCGCACCGGTAGGCGGTTCTGTCCTCCACGTGGCATCGCTCATCTCCTGTCGAAGATTCGCAACGTCCGCTAGAGACTGCCCGGTGTATCCGGTGGTGTTCATCGACGCGATCTTCGTCAAGGTCCGCGATGGCCAGGTCACCAACCGGCCCATTTACGTCGCGATCGGGCTGACATGCGCCGGGCAGCGCGACATCCTCGGGCTGTGGGCCGGCGACGGTGGCGAGGGTGCGAAGTTCTGGCTCTCAGTGCTCACTGAGATCAAGAACCGCGGCACTGTCGATGTGTGCATCGTGGTCGGTGACGGCCTCAAAGGGCTGCCCGACGCGATCAATACGGTGTGGCCGCGGGCGGTGGTCCAGACGTGCGTGATTCATCTGCTGCGCCACACGTTTGGTTATGCGTCGCGCAAGTATTGGGACCACATCGCCAGGGACATCCGCCCGGTGTACACCGCAGTTACTGAGGCGGCGGCCAAGGAACGCTTCACCGAGTTCACCCAGAAATGGGGTGCTCAGTATCCGGCGATCACCCAACTATGGGAGAACGCCTAAAGCGAGTTCGTGCCGTTCCTGGACTACGACGTCGAGATCCGCCGTGTCATCTGCAGCACCAATGCGATCGAATCACTGAATGCTCGCTATCGGCGGGCGATTCGGGCCCGCGGGCACTTCCCGACCGAACAGGCCGCGATGAAGTGTCTCTACCTGGTGACCCGATCCCTAGACCCCACCGGCCGCGGTAAGGCACGATGGGCAATGAGGTGAAAGCCCGCACTAAATGCGTTCGCGATCACCTTCAACGGCCGGATCACTCCGACTGGCAACTAACCAATGCCAAGATCAGAATCCACCGTTTATCTGACAGCCCCCGGGAGAACCAGCACAAATCTTGATGGCGGATCCCCCTTTAGGTGAGAAGTCGTTTAGACGGGTTCATCGGTCCGACTCTGGCGAGTGCATCTCCGGAAGGCCGTCGTAGTGAGGGCTGTTTTAGCTCATTTGGGTGCTAGCCAGGCCATCGCGGCAACGACGAGCGCCTGGGTTCCGGTGTCGAGGGTGGGTTGGATGACGGGGGCGAAGGTGGGGGAGTGATTGACTGGAATGTCTTTGCCGATTTGTCCGCGGTCAGTGGCATTCTGGTAGGCGACAGGGTCGATGCCGCCGATGCCCCAGTAGGTGTAGGGGGCGCCTAGGGCGCTTGGGATGTCACTAAAGTCTTCGCTTGCAGTCTGCATTGGCAGCGTCTGGCAACGGTCCCCGAAATACGTTGTGAAGGCGTCACTTACGCGAGAGGTTGTCGGGAGGTCGTTGTCCGTCACTGGGTATTGGTCGAATACTTCAAATTCGGGTTCTCTGGGTGATCCGGAGGCCTGGCATTCGGCAGTGACGATTCGCCGGATGGCGTCGAGCATTGCGGTCCGCGTCTGTCTGCTGTAGGTGCGGATGTTCAGCTGTAGCTCGGCGCGGTCGGGGATGACGTTGCTTTTGCTTCCGGCTTGGATGGTGCCGACAGTCAATACGGCGGACTCCCCGGGCGCTACTTCCCGCGCGATGATGGTCTGCAGCCGAATGACGATCATCGCGGCGAGGACCACCGGGTCGACGGCGGCTTGCGGCATCGAACCGTGTGCGCCGCGGCCGTAAACTGTGATGCGCATGCTGTCGGCGGCCGACAGCACAGCCCCGGCACGGGTGCCAACCTGGCCGGCCGGCGCGGGCAGGACGTGCTGGGCGAATGCAACATCGACTGTGGGCAGCAGGTTCGCAAGGCCGTCATCGACCATTGCGCGGGCGCCGTCGGCTGTCTCCTGAGCAGGCAGAAAGAGTGTGATCAGGGTGCCGCTCCAGTGATCGGAGCCGTCAGCCAAGAGTTGGGCCGCCCCGAGCAGCGCGGCGACGTGTACGTCGTGTCCGCAGGCATGCATGACCGGTACTTCGTTGCCAGTGGTGTCGGTGGTTTGCACGGTGCTGGCGTAATCGAGTCCGGTGGCCTCTTTCACCGGTAAGGCGTCCATGTCGGCTCGCAGCAGCACCGTGGAGCCCGGTCCGTTGCGCAGCACACCGATGACGCCAGTGCCGCCGATTCGGTCGTGGACGTCATAGCTCCAATCGAACTGTGGGATACAGGTATTGTTCTTCAGCCACCGAGTGACGCACCAGCTCGGTGATGACATGTTCGACAAGGTCACGCTTGCCGTCGTCGCCGCCAGCCTGGATCTGGTTGAATACCGCTTCGACCTCGCGGTGATCACTGATGCGTCGATGAGGTCGTGCTCGTGTGCTGTTGTCATTACTCCTCCTCGTTCGCATGTTCTCCGCCCCAACCTATTTGCCCTAAACCAACGCGGGACAGATCACTGCACGTCTTCGGCGCGCGTTCCAAATGTCGCCGATTGCCAGCGCTGAACTGGCTGACCGGCGGCAACGAGACACCCGCTGAAACGGCGGACAAACGCGGCAAGCGGACGATGCCGATCACTTGAAGACCGTCGCCGGTATTGAACGCCGTACCTCGGCCCTTCACCAGATCCCCGCCTGGACCCAGGTACCGTGCCTGCATCTCAGCGTTGGCTTCGGAGCCGCTCTTTGCACGCACGCCGCTGGCCCTGGTCAACTCGGTCAGCCGCCCAGAATCGTCGCGAAGCCGCACCTCGGAGGGCTGGCCCGTGCGAATCACGGTCATCAGCGTGCTAGCTATAGCTAAACCGAGTGCCGGTGCGACCAGGTCATCAATGCGTCCAACATCGTCGCCGTCTCGGGTGGATGGATTTCGGCCCTGCCCGAAGCGGGCTGACGGAGGCTCGACGGTGCTGGGGCTTACCGCAAGGCCACCTCGACTGCGCGGTGTCAACGCATGGAAAAGGAGGGCGCCCGGAGTGGTCGGTATCCAGTTGCCGGCGGCGTTCTAGCCGTGGCCACCTGCATCTTCCTGGCCGGTGTGTTCCTGACCGCGGACGCCGCCCGCGCCGGCGACACCGCCCTCGCGCAACGCCTGCGGCTCCAGACCCTTACCGTCGCCGCCGTCTCACCGGCTGGGGCGTCGGCCAGTACCCGGGGATGCTGGTAGACAAGGTCACCATCGCCGACGCCGCTGGCGCCGAGGCCGCGCTGGCTGGACTGCTGGTGGCCGTCGGGCTGGCCGCCGTCATCGTGCTGCCGCGCTTGGATATCTGCTGTGGCTCACCCAGACCGAAGGAATGGACGCGCGCCCGAACCGCTTTAGGACGGCGCCAGCGATGCGTTACCGGCCGCCGGGCTCAGCACCTGCGCGCACCGTCCTTCCAGACGCGGCCCGAACCGCTTTCGTCGGTAGCCACCTCGTCGAGTTGCCATGCCTCGCAGCATAAGCCGAGTGCCAGGTAGCGGCCCATCACCAGAGCGCGATCCCCGGCATCATCGGTCAACGCCGACGTTGTCACGCCCAGCATGAACAGCGGTGCAGAGTTTCGGGTCAGGTGTCTGGCGCAACGTGTTCTTCTGTGTGGTCAAACGATCCTTTCGGGATAGGACAGCTCGATACCCACACCGCACGCTTTCACGGCGTCCGGCCGGGGGCGGCGACAGTGATCCCCAGGCCGTCGGCTGCCTCACTGAGGCGACCGTCATATGTGACCAGCGCCGTCAAAGGTGCAGTCGATGCGGCGGTTTGAGCAGTGGCTAGGTGTATTGCGTCCAGCGAGCGAAGGACTGGATCTGGGTAGGCCGCCGCAGTGGCGCGAATGACCGAGTCGATCTGGAAGCGGTCCAGTCTGGCCAATACGGACGGCACAGCAGACAGCCCTTCGGGGGCGATTGCGCGGATGGCCCTGGCTAGCTCGACCTCGGCCAAAGTCGAAGTTATCCACCGCATTTCGGTGTGTTGATCTAGCCAGTCGCCCAGGGCGTCAGACTCGGGTTCGACGCGAATGAGCTTGACCAGTGCCGAGGTATCCAGGTAAATCACGGCCTAATACCGTTCCTCGGCACGCATACGCTCTAGCAGAGTGCCAGCGTCGGGACCTCCACGCATTGGAATCATTGGTCGGGGCGCCGGGCCGCGCACCGACGCTGGCTGCACCCTGCCGGTACTGATCAACTGGTCCAGAGGGCCGGCGTGCGCGGGCACTATGCGCGCGATCACCTCGCCGCGCTCTGTCAGAGTGATCTCCTCGCCGCGCTTCACACGGGCCAACACCTTTGATGTTTCCTGGTTGAGCATTCGTATCGATACTTCACTCACACCAATATTGTACTACGAATATGTTCTACACCGTTGCAGTGTCCGCGTCAGCAGGATGGCTCTTCCCGCCCAGGGCCGCCTCCCGTCGTCGACGAAGCGGGCATGCCCTAGCGGTCTAGACGGTATGGGGAGGCTGGGGCCTCCCCATACCGTCTAGTCGGCGTTCGACCGCTCCAACCCGAACCGCGGCGCCCGAAGCACACAAGCACAGGGCCAAATCCCGCCTACGCCGCTACGGTCAGGCCCCAGCCTTGCCGCGTCCTCAACGATTCAGCGCGTAGGTACTTGCCTTGCGGCGTGGGCGCCGCAATCACAGCAGCAACGTTGATCCGTCACACGGTGTCCGCGTCGGCGAGAACACGCTCGACTCGAAGGCGATCAGCTGACCATGATCAGCGAGGGGGGTGCCCCCCAGCCCAATGCGGTGTGACGCCAACGACGGACGCACCGACGAGACGGGAACTGGGCGTCTGCTTGCGTGCGTGGGTGGGTAAACCGTGAGGTGGTGGACCACTTCGGTCGGGTGAAACTGACCAACCCGGACAAGGTGCTTTACCCGGCCACGGGTACCACCAAGGCGGAGGTGTTCGACTACTACGTCAGCGTCGCCGCGGCAATGGTGCCGCACATCGCGGGCCGCGCCTGTACCCGCAAGCGCTGGCCCAACGGCGTTGATGAGCCGTCGTTCTTTGAAAAGCAGCTCGCGTCGTCGGCACCGGAATGGCTGGTGCGGGGGTCGATCACCCACAAGTCGGGCACCACGACGTATCCGATCATCAACAGTGCCGAAGCGCTTGCTTGGATCGCGCAGCAGGCGTCGCTGGAAATCCATGTGCCGCAATGGCGATTCGTCAAGACGTGGAGCCGTGAGGGCGGAGCCGAATAGAGGCCGGGGCTGGCCACCCGGGTGGTGTTCGACTTGGACCCCGGCGAGGGCGTCACCTTCGGGCAGTTGTGCGAGGTGGCCCATGAGGTGCGTGAACTCATCACCGGCATCGGACTGACGATATTGCCGTTGACCAGCGGCAGTAAGGGTTTGCATCTGTACGTGCCGCTGGAGACGCCGATCAGCTCGCACGGCGCGTCGGTGCTGGCCCGCCGAATCGCGGTGCAATTGGAGAAGCCCATGCCCAAGCGGGTGACGGCCACCATGACCAAGAGCTTGCGCACGGGCAAGGTGTTCGTGGACTGGAGCCAGAACAATGGCAACAAGACCACTATCGCGCCGTATTCGCTGCGCGGCCGCGAAGAGCCAACGGTCGCGGCGCCGCGCACCTGGGATGAGATCGAAGATCCCGATCTGCGTCATCTGCGTTTCGAGGAGGTGCTCGAGCGCCTGGACCGTGATGGTGACCTGTTGGCCGAGATGGACGCCGATGCGCCGGTGGCCGACGCGCTGTCGACCTACCGGAGCATGCGCGACGCCGGCAAGACACCCGAGCCGGTCCCCAACACCGCGCCCATCACCGGCAACGACGACTTCGGCACCCCATCCGGTCGGCCAGGATCTTGGCTGGGACCCCGCCGATCGCCTCAAGGGCTTCGGCGACCATCGCCAATGTGGTGGAGGGTTTCTGATCGGTGGCGAAGCGCACGAACCGCCACCGTGATTAGGCCAGGACCGCGCAGAACACCAACAACTCCGGTGCGGCTTCAGCCCAGTCCATCACCAGATAGTCTCCTGGTGACCAGACCGCTGGACGTCGCTGATGTCTGTTCTTTTGTGCGACAACACTTTTGCTCCCCGACCAGTCGGCGGAAGTTGCGTGCTGAGCCTTCGAACCCGGCCGCGCGGGCCACCGGCAGCAGCCGCTTGGCCGAGATTCTGCCGTTCGACTTGTCCACTCGTGCGGCGACGAGATCGGTGAACGCGTCGAGGTTGCGTGGCCGCGGTTCCCGCGGCGCCGGGCCGCCGGCCCTGGTCCGTTCAATGACCCGTTTGACCGTTTTGTGGGTTGTGCCGCACCAGCTCAGCCGCGCCGCGATACGTGCCGACCTGGTGATAAGCGGAAATGATGTTCATACGCTCCCCTGCAGACTTCAATAGAGCTCCCTGGGCGATGGAGATGACAGTTGGCGCTATCACCGTCATCGCCCAGGCCCTCAGCTCCCGGAGAAGACACGACGAGCCCGCAAAGGAGTGGGGACTCTTACTTGGCCACCAGTGGGGACTTCCTACTGGCCATAGATGGGGACTTTCTCATGGCCATGGACACTCGGCCCGTCGTCGACTCTCCCGGCAGCGGGCCGAACCTCGGCGGCGGCTACACGGCTGAGTCGTACGGTCCGGAGCGCCCAGCATGTTCGAGTTGAACCTTAAGGGGGTATATAGCCGGCAGTCTCTAGCGGACGTTGCGAATCTTCGACAGGAGATGAGCGATGCCACGTGGAGGACAGAACCGCCTACCGGTGCGGGTCAAGCAGTCGTACTTCGAACTGATTCGGACGGGGATGCCTAGGGCGGAAGCGGCTCGCCGGGTAGGCGTGTCGATGAGCTGTGGCTCGCTGTGGTTTATCGATGCTGGCAGCGTGAGCATCACCGAGACGCGCCCGATCAGTTCCCGCTACATCAACCAAGACGATCGGATCGAGATCGCCGACGGTCTCGCTGCGGGCGAGCCGGTAAAAGCCATTGCCGCGCGGATCGGTAAGAGCTTCCAGAGCGTTTACCGGGAGATCGCACGCAATCGCAAACCCGACGGGACCTATCAGCCGTGGTTTGCCCACAATCAGGCTCATCTGCGACGTCGACGACCTAGGCGGCCGATCCTCGTCCAGCAGACGTCGCTGGCCTCCGTCGTCGCCGGCGAGCTGGCCAAACGCTGGTCGCCTGAACAGATCAGCCGTTGGCTGCGACGCCGCTACCCGCGACGCCTGGCTTGGCATGTGTGCGCCGAAACCATCTACGACGCCATCTACCGCCAACTCATCGTCGCGGTCTGTGCTGCGACGCTGCGCACCGGTCGGACCTATCGGCACAAGCGGGGCCGCGGCAGGACCAAGGACGGCGCCCTCAAGCAATGCACAGCCATGAAGTCCATCCACGATCGCCCCGCTGCGGTGGAAAACCGTCGGCAAGCCGGCCATTGGGAGGGAGACTTGATCATCGGCGCGGGGCAGCGCTCGGCGATCGCGACGCTGGTCGAACGCAAGACCCGAGTTACCAAGCTAGTCCGGCTTCCCGACAGCCATTCAGCGCAGTCCGTCGCCGATGCATTAATTGCCGAATACTCGCGACTCCCAGCATCTTTACGTCGAACACTGACCTGGGACCAGGGCAACGAGATGTTCCAACATGCCCGTATCGAGGAAGCGACCGGGCTGCGGATCTACTTCGCCGACCCACACTCACCCTGGCAGCGAGGCACCAACGAGAACACCAATGGACTACTACGGCAATACTTCCCGAAAGGATCAGACTTGCATCACTGGACCAGTCAACAGCTCCACGACGTGGCCGCAGAACTAAACGACCGACCCAGAAAGACGCTCGCCGACCACACTCCTCATCAACTCATGAGACGATCACACCGCCAAGAACACACCAAACCGATTCGCATCGACCACTAAAATCCGCCGCCGGTATGAGGACCATGGACGTGATCGATGAGGAGCTCCGACTCCTCGTTATGGTCCGCGCGGCGACGAGGGATGCTGGTGGTCGGCCAACCACCGAGGCTGTCGACGAGCTGCTCGATGAGCGCCTCAGAATTGGACTTTCAACGCCGGCCCTCGCGGCAGTAGGAGGTAGTCGGCGCGCCCGTTAGCTCCACCTCCAATGCCATCCCGGCCTCACGCAGCCGGGTGAAGCAGGTGTGCCGCAGCTGATGGCAGGTCAGGTGCTCGATCCCGGCGCGGCGACGCGCACCGGCGATGATCTCGTCAAGCCCCGCGGCGCTCAACGGGTTTCCCCGTCGTTGGCCCTTAAGTACCACGAACACGCGATCCGTCGACGCGGTGTCGGGCCGCTCCAGCTGCAGGTAGTCGACCAGGGTCGAGAAGAATCGCGGCGAGACCGGCACGATCCGCTGGTGCCCTCCCTTGCCCTCGGCGATGAACAGCCGCTTCTCGCCGGGCCGCACATCACCCAGTCGCAGCCCCAACACCTCGCAGCGCCGCAGTCCATCCAGCAGCATCGCGTGCACCATCGCCCGGTCCCGGTGCGTCCGCAGCACGGCCACCAGGGCCTCAGCGTCGTCGGGGTCGATCACCCGCGGCAGGGTGCGCGGCGTGCGGATCAACGGCACCCCACGCACCACCCGACTCGGCGTACGGGTCGACAACCCCCACGGCACCGGGTGTTTCACTACCGCGCCACGCACGATCAGGTAGTCGAATAAGCCGGTGACCGAAGCCAGTCGGCGCTTGATCGTGCGCGCCGACAACCCCGCTTCGCCATCCTAGATCCGAACCACCCCAGCACCGCGACGAGGCTTTCGCTGCTCGGCGATGAACGACAACACATCGGCGGTCTCGACTTCCTCCGGGGTTTACCACCCACCGAAAAGAACACCTTCAGACCGAACGCTGCGGCCAGCACCGTATTCGGCCGGGTCCGAGCAGCGACCATCTCGAGATAGTCGTCGACCAAGCCGTGCCCCAGCCGTGGCACGCCGCCATCCTCGACCGGTCGTACCAAGCACGGCATGAACACGACGACCTCCCGATCACAGGATCCGCGCCTGCCTCATAGAATCCTCGAAGGCGCGCCGATCACCTGCATATCCAATCCAGGCGACGTAGTCGGCGGTGATGAGCTCGACGTCGGCGAGGTTGCGTAGCGGGCCGCGCCGAAACGGTGAATCGGCGCGAATGCATCCGTTCTCGTAGAGCCCGATGGTCGTCTCGGCCAGCGCGTTGTCGTAGGCATCACCGACGCTTCCGATCGAGGGCCGCAACCCCGACAGGGAGAGCGTCTCGCCCAAACGTATTGCGATGTACTGTCATCCGGCATCAGGTGGTGGATCGCACCGTCGATCCGATGGCCTTGCCGGGCGCCCAGTGCAGCGGCTTGACGGATCGCGGACTCCACGAACCGAGTCGGCTTGGTGCTGGCGGCTTCCCAGCCGATGATCGTACCGGCGTAGGCGTCGATGACGAACTCAACGTAGGCGAACACCCCGGTGACGAGCTTGACGTAGGTGAAGTCCGCGACGACCAACACGTTCGGTGTGGGCACCCGGAACTGATGATCCACTAGATCCGGTGCCCGATCGGCAGTCGGGTCGGCGATCGTCGTGCGCACCGACTTCTGCCGACAAACACCCTTCCAACCGTGGCGGCGCATCAGCCGCTCCACGGTGGACTTGGCCACCGGGAAACCCCTGCCGCTGCAGGTGAGCCCACATCTTCTCCGACCCGTACAACGACTCCGGCGGGCGGCGACCATCCTGGTCGGGCTCGTAGAAGCCGGCCAGGACTTCGGTGATGGCCGCGACATAGACCGCTTCGAGGGCGCCCGCGTGGCCCACGCGTAGAACGTGCGCCGGGCGACCTGGAGAGCAATGATCAGAACTTGTGATGAGCCTCGGTGAGGTGGCGTGAGAGTGGGCGCACCTTCCCGAGGATGATCTGAATGTCCATTGGTCTGATCAAGAGCCGGCGTTGGTGCGCTGGTTCGGGAAGGCACGCCCGTGCTCACGGTAGTTCACGATGGGGAATCACCCAACGGAAACGACGGTGCTGGCCGTCGATCGTTGTTGGATGAGATCGTCCGCGACGGTGCCCGCCAGATGCTGGCCGCAGCGCTCAAGGCCGAGGTCGCCGCCTACATCGACGCCCATGCTCATGAGGTCAACGAGAACGGTCACCGGTTGGTGGTCCGCAACGGGTATCACCCCGAGCGGGAGGTGCTCACCGCCGCGGGTGCGGTCGCGGTGAGCGGGCCGCGGGTCAACGACAAACGTGTCGATCCTGATTCTGGTGAGCGGCAGCGGTTTTTCTCGGCGATCCTGCCGGCGTGGGCGCGTAAGTCCCCGCAGATGAGCGAGGTGCTGCCGCTGCTGTATCTGCACGGTCTGTCGACCAGTGACTTCGGTCCTGCGTTGGAGGGGTTCCTGGGTACGGGTGCTGGTCTGTCGGCCACGACGATCACCCGGCTGACCAGTCAGTGGCAAGACGACGCCAAGACGTTCGGCGGCCGGGATTTGTCCGGCACCGACTACGTCTACCTGTGGGTCGACGGCATCCACCTCAAGGTCCGCCTGGAACAGGAGAAGCTCTGTTTGCTGGTGATGCTGGGTGTGCGCAGCGATGGCCGCAAGGAGCTCGTCGCCCTGGCCGACGGATACCGCGAGTCCACCGAGTCGTGGGCCGACCTGCTACGTGACTGTAAGCGTCGCGGGATGACCGCCCCGGTGCTGGCCGTTGGTGACGGCGCCCTGGGGTTCTGGAAGGCGGTGCGCGAGGTGTTCCCGGCCACCCGGCAGCAACGCTGCTGGTTTCACGAGCAGGCCAACGTCCTTGCCGCGCTGCCGAAATCAGCGCATCCCGCGGCGTCGGCGGCGATCACGGAGATCTACAACGCCGAGGACATCGACCACGCGCAGGTCGCGATCAAGGCCTTCGAGGTCGACTACGGCGCCAAGTATCCCAAGGCGGTCGCCAAGATCGTCGAGGACGCCGACGTGCTCTTGGAGTTCTACAAGTACCCGGCCGAGCATTGGATTCATCTGCGCACGACCAATCCGATCGAGAGCACTTTTGCCACCGTGCGGTTGCGGACCAAGGTCACCAAGGGCCCAAGCTCCCGCGCGGCCGAGATTGCCATGGCCTACAAGCTCATTGATGCCGCGCAAGCCCGTTGGCGGGCCATCAACGCCCCCCACCTGGTCGCCCTCGTCCGAGCCGGCGCGGTGTTTCACAAGGGCAAACTGCTCGAACGTCCCGTGGACATCACACCGCCCGAACCGGCCGAATCAACCGAAACGGAGGTCGCCTGAAACATCCCAATCCACAGGTCTTGACAATTCCTCCGACCTGGACGCCGTGCTCGGTGAGCACGGGACAGATCGGAGCGACCCCGAAACGGTCTCTGTGGTTGGCGATGAACGCGCAGACCGAACCGGTCAGCGGCGGTTGTGCGGGTCGCTCTCCCGCACGAAGAAAGACGTGGCCGCCTCGAGGATTTCGATGGTCTGCTCCAGCTGGGCATTGCGCCGCTTCAACGCCCGGATCTCCGCGGCAGCCTCGCTGCTGACCCCGTCACGCTGCCCGTCGTCGACCTGTACTGCCGGATCCAGTTCCGCAGCGTCTCGGCGTTCATCCCCAGCCGCTTGGACACCGCCGTGATCGCCGCCCACTCGCTGGGATAGTCGTCGCGATGCTCCAGCACCAGACGGACGGCCTTGGCCCGCGTCTCCGGGTCGTACTTGCTCGGCATGAAATGCACCTTCCCAAGAAAGGAGGTGCGCATCAAACGCGGGACGGTTCATAGGGCCCACCACGTCAACGTTGGCGGAGCGTTGTGTGGATATGCCCCACGGCTCGACCAAACCGCTGGCAGGCTTCACCCGCATCGCGGGTGAGCCGGCTTCTGCTCGGCTACTTCGGGCAGATTGTGGCCCAGCCAGCGCGAACTGCGACCCCTGCCAAGTCGGATGAGTTGTCGGTCAGTATCGGCTGTCTAGGCCGGCGCCAGGGCGCGGTCGGTCAACACCGCGATGACTGGGGCAAGAGCTTGGGCGTATTCGATGGTCACATGATTGTCGTCGCGGTACACGAGGTTGTCGCCGACGATGACCGGGCAGCGCTCGGCGGTGCAGAACAACTCGGTGATGTCGGCATACTGGCCCCCGCCCGCGCTCGTCGCGGCCGCCTCGCTGGCGATGGCGGCGTCGTTGACGGCCACCGACCGCTGCGGTGAACACGCGTTCGCATCATCCAGGTGGCCCGACACACAGGTCGGCACTGTCGAGTGCGGGTCCGGAATCGGGCCAAGCACAAGGACTTTGGATCCCATGCCACGCAGCTGTGCCACCAGGCGGGTGAGGCTGTCGAACCACGCGGCATCATATGAGGTGAAGCCGAAGTCGGCGCCGTAACGCCGTGACATGCTCAGCACCACCAGACGTGGACGCTCCGCCTGCAGCCGCGACATCACCTCACCGCGCCACTGCTCGCATTCGGTGTACTCGCGGCCCAGATAGGGACTGCTGATCGGCGAGAGGTCCTGCAGCGGGCAGGTCACCTTGCCCAGGGTCTCAAGCCGCCAGTGGCGCTGTCCGCCGGTCTGCTCAAAGGCCGGATTCCACATCGCGGCATGAGAGTCGCCGACCAGCGCCACCGTGGTGGGGGAGGCCGTGTCGCCGGATGCGCACTCGTCCTGCCCCACTTCGCGCCAGGAGCGTACGCACCCGTTGAGGAACACCGACGGCTTGTCACTCGGTGCGTCGGCAAGTGAGGGGGAGAGGTTTGAGGGCACCTCGTGCGTGGTGGCCGACGCTGCGACGGCGGCCTGGACTTGCTCGGTGGCCTGCTGCACCGCCGCCTCCGACGGGCTCGTTGAGGGTGTCGTGAGATCGGGTGCGGTGACTGTGACGGCCGGGGCCGGCGCCCCATTCCCTACCGGCACCGGGTTGAGCATCAGCAGCACCAGAGCGGCAGATAGGGCGATGGCGGTGAGGGCGCCGCCCAGAACCATGCTGCGGGGCCCAGAGGTTTGCAGCGGCTTGGCGAACCGGGCGGGGTTCTCGATGAAGACGAGCGTGAGCACGGCCAGTGCGCCGGACACTGCGGTCGCGGCCAGCCGTTCGGCCAGACCCAGTGGATGGCCCAGTAGTGGTGGTGCGAGCAGCAGCACCGGCCAGTGCCAGAGGTACCACGAGTACGAGAGTCGTCCGATTGCCCGCATCGGGGCGAGCGACAGGAAGCGGCTGACGCCCTGCCCCGGCGCGGCGCCGCCGGCGACGATCATTAGTCCGGTGCCTAGCACGGGCGCGAGCGCGGCCGTGCCGGGATAGGGTGTGTTCTGATCTAGCTGTGTGCAGGTGATGAGGATCAGCGTCATCCCGGCCGCACCTGCGATCACGGCCGCGGACTGCGGCAGCCGGCGCCATCCGGCGGCCGTAAGCGCGACCATACCGCCAGCGGCCAACTCCCATGCCCGCGTCGGCAGCGAGAAGAACGCCCACGGCGGCAGCGTGCGGGTCCAGGCCAACGAGATCGCGAACGACGCCGCAGCGACGACGGCTAGAACAAGCATGAAGGGAGCCGTGCTGGCCGGGGCCCACCTCGACCGGCGGTGGACGATCCAGGCCGTGCCGATAATCAACGCCGGCCACAGCAGATAAAACTGCTCCTCAACACCGAGCGACCAGTAGTGCTGGAAAGCCGACGGCGCAGCGTCGGCGTTCAGGTAGTCGGTGCCGTGCATGGCGAACCGGTAGTTGCCGACGTACAGCGCGCAGGCCAGACCGTCACCGAGGACATCCCGGGCTTGCATGCGCGGTAACAGAATGGCAGACGCGATCGCGGTGGCGATCAGCACCGTGCATCCGGCAGGCAGCAGGCGGCGGGCACGGGCGCCGTAGAAGCGGACGAGTCCTAGACGGCCGGTGCTGATGACTTCGTGGGACAGCATCCCGGTGATGAGGAACCCCGAGATGACGAAGAAGACGTCGACGCCGACGAATCCGCCACCAACTCCCACGACGCCGGCATGGAACAGGACGACGGTTACCACCGCGATGGCCCGCAGCCCCTCGATGTCGGGCCGGAAACCCGCCGCTGGCTGGTCTCTGCCTCCCGCCGCGAGCCGGTGTCGCCGGTCGCTAGTCCGGCGGCGTCGCTCAATTAGGCGCGTCATGGGCATGGTTACCGAGTACCGATCCTCTCACGTGCAAGCCGTGGCGTTCGTGGCCGAATTTGGTCGCACCGGATCCGCGCCGCCTGGCAACGGCGCCCCGAGCGGCCATGCCGCGCCCGGTCCCGCCGCCACTACGATCGCTACGACCTTGATAGTTAACATTGCAAACGTACAAAGAGATGGCGAGCGAGTGACCGTCGCACGGCGTCCGCGGCACCCACGGCGGTCCCTTCGCGAAAACACGTCGAAGACGCACCGACCCATGGGTCTATGGTGCAGGAAGGTGACCAGATGCCACGCAGACCGGGCGCAGCCACGACGTGGTTCAACGCTATCTCGCGACGTTGCCCGTAGCGACTCGAATCCAGCAAATACCGATCTCCGCTGTCCGTGAGGGTGATGAGCTGATTGTGGCGATGGATCTGCCCGGGGTCCGCGAGACCGACGTCGATGTGAGCGTGGACGGCCACGTTCTGGAAGTCAAGGCATACCGCTCGACCACCGCAGAACGCGGAAAGCGAATCGCTTATCGACGAGCGTCGCTACGGCGAAGTGCGCCGACAGTTGCGACTGGCCTCCATCTACTCGAAGGTGAGCCAGGTTGGGACGGACAACGGGGTATTGATAGTCACGATTCTGGTCGATCGCGATCAGGTGCAATCGAGGGCGGAATCCAGTGCGGACATATTGGTGGAGGAGCCAACGCTCCCGCCCGACGCGCTTCTTGACACGCTGATCGAAGCAACCGCAACGCAAGCTGAACTCCTAGAGGAGTTCAAACGAATCTATCGGGACGTGCAGCACGACACAGTGTTGCTGACCACGCCGACCGGGATTCTTGACTATAAATTGCCGATGTCGCGCTACGAGGCGTACAGCTCACAGGACGTCGGCAGGATCCTATCGCCGAGCGGACAAGGGCACCGGGCCTTTACCCCGGGTAGTGGACACGGGATTTGTGATTATGCGGCTTCAGGCAGCGTAGCGGGTGCGCGGATCCTTTCGTAGTTGACAGGGCTGATGTAGTGGCAGCGGGAGTGTCGTCGTTTCGTGTTTTAGCGGGCCAGCCACCGGAAAACTTCACGGCGGCAGGTAGCGGCGTCGGGCCAGCAGCTGCGGTCTTGGAGGACTTCGCGTTTGAGGGTGGCGTTGAACGATTCGGCGAGCGCGTTGTCGGCACTCGACCCGACGCCACCCATCGACTGGGTGACGCCCAGATCGCGGCAAAGGTTGGCGAAATCCCTTGAGGTGTGCTGACATCCGTGATCCGAGTGGCATCGCCACTGGTGTGCCCGTTTCGAGGTGTTGGGTGCGGGTAATCGTGGGCGGCGCGAAGCGAGTCCCGACTCTGCTCCACGTGACGTGGATCGGCGGTGGCGTTGAAGGGCCCGCCGCTGGACCACCACCCAGCTCAAAGGACACGAAGGAGAACAATGATCAAGACCCTGACCGCCATCGCCATCGCGGGGGCCGCAATCGCTTCCAGCAGCATGCCCATAGCGACCGCCCAGCCGGGCTGTACGGCCTCCGGGTTGTCCTCTGCCCTGGGCCAGGTCGCCAGCTCCACCGGGGCCTGGCTGAGCGCCCATCCACAGGCGGAGGCGGCGGTCAACACGGCCGATGAGAACGCCATCCGCACCTACTTCGCCACCCACCAGGCTGAATGGTCTGAGCTGCAAGGCATCGCCTCCCCGCTACGATCCTTGCGCCAGTCTTGTCCGCAGCAGGTCAGCCCCGGTGACGTCGCCCGGCTCTATGACGCGATGGCGAGCTGATCAGCGAGATCCCGACCACCGACCTGGACAGCGCGCATCAGGCGCTGGACCACATGCTGGTCAGTGTGCGCGAGCACGCCTGGCCCAACGTGCCCTCGGTGACGGTGGGCGGTGCGGAGGTCAAAACTCGTCGTCCTCGTCGAGGAACTCAGTCGGATCGAAGGGCTCGTCGTCGGCATCATTGAAGGAGTCCGCGCCGACGTCGAGCGCCTCCGGATGCTTGTTCCAGCTTCTCGATGATCTCCACCCACATCTCCTGCGGCAATGTGAACTTGACCGCGTCACCTGTCCTTCATCACCAACAGATCGCGGCCTGCGGTCCCTGGAATCGATCAGCGACTGCAGCCGACCCGCCGCGACGATGCCGGTGTTCACATCGACCCTGGTGTCCGAGTCGACCAGGTTCTCACAACGTCTGACCATGACCGTCTCGAAGAACGCAATGGGCGTGAGCGCGGTGGCCACACCCTCGATGGCACTGGTTCGAGGCTCATCGAAGGTGGCGAGGTTCGGAATGTAGGGTGGCGCACTCGCCGTAATCCGCGCTAGTCCCCCGGCGGGGGAGCGGCCAACAGCATTGTCGGTCCGCCACTCCCAGCATCGTGGAATCAACGATCGGCAGCTCGCGGAAATGAACTGAACCCGCCCGATCCACTGAGAAAACACGACTAGTCCGAAGTCCGCCAGGTTCAGTGCGATTACCGCCAGATACCTCGAGACCGGACATTATCACAATGCTAATCGCCTGTGGGACAGAGCTTCTCGCGCTAGGTTGACGAAACGCCGGTATCAGGCTAAACACAATTGCGCGTCGGATTATCTGAAAGGGCTCCCACCCGGGAGTGCCGCGCTCGGCGCTGTCGGACAGCATATCTCACACCAGGGCGACATAATATATATATATATATATATATATATATATATATATATATATATATATATATATATGCGGCATGAGAGCCGCTGTAACGCTTGGCGATACGCGAGCCTACGAGTGCCGCCCGTTGTTAGATTCTGTGAGCAGGTAGTAGAGATAGTTCAGTTCGGTAGCGGATCGGATGTCGGTGCCGGCGCCGTGGACGTAGCGTTGTGAGGTGGCGAGAGCCACCGGTGCAGCAATCCTCAGCTGGGATTCTGGTCCGTCAGGCGGCTTACCTGTCGGTCAGTTCGCGAGTGCTTGGGGCGACAATTCCTTGAGCATGGTGTTCGCCCAGCGCATTTGGCGCAGCGTCTGAGGGTGACAGCGGGAGGTGATTGCGAGCAGTTCACCGTCCTTGGCGGCCTGTGCGGCCTGGGCGAGCAGCTCCCAGTCCAGCGATACCCCGGCTGCGATGCGGTGCACGCGACGGAGATCGGCGAGCAGTAGCAGGCTGGGCTGCTGTCGGTGGCGCAGTAGGTCGCTGAGCCGTTCCTGGAGTGGGCCGCTCATCACGAACCGTCGTGGACGCGAGGGTAGCCGCAGTCGGCGGTGACGGCGGTGGCTGGTCAGCGCGGCGACGTGCTCGTCGGACCAGTCGGCCAGGTCGCACGCGAGGTGGCTGATGTCGTGATCGTTGTGGTGCCGGGCGGCGACGACGCGCAGGCTGTGCGCGAGGCGGCGTTCGCTTCGTTGCAGTTCGGCGATCGCCAGCGCGAGCTTGCTCATGGGTGTCCTTCCGAGATGCACTCTTCGTCGACCTCGGCCTGCGGGCCTCCTGTGGTCGCCGAAATTCCGTCGTGCAGGGGGGCGGAGGCAGCGGTGGTGGGTGCCGGGGCGGGCCCGCGGCCCGGCGCGACCCGCCGCACCGCCGCGGCGGCTGTCTTGAAGATCGGTTGCTTGGACACCGGGTCCCAGTCGGTGGGCGTCAACTCGTTGGCGGCGCGGCGATGTCCGGCGGATTCGGTGTCCCAGTAGCCGTAGTGGAACGGCAGGAAGACGACGCCGGCTCGGATGCCGGTGATCCGCGCCGCGGCCGTCACGGACCCGCGCGGCGTGCGGATCTCCACCAGGTCACCCTCGGTGATGCCGGCCCGTCGCGCGTCGCCATCTGCGAGCTCGACCCACACCTGCGGCGCCGCGGCCTGCAGTTGTGTTGTCCGGCCGGTCTTGGTGCGCGTGTGGAATTGGTAGAGCGTGCGCCCGGTGATGAGGACGAGCGGGAAGTCCGCGGAGGGTCTTTCGTGCGGTGTGACGTACTCGGCGGCCTTGATGATGGCCTTGCCATGGGGGTTCATCGCGCGGTACTCGGTGGGCTCCAGCGGCGCTCCGGTGATGAGATCCTTGCCGTAGGTCTCGCAATGATCTGGTTGCGCCCAGAACCGGCCGTCGGTGTACAGCCGTTCAGCGCCGTCGGGATGGTCGGCGTTGCAGGGCCATTGGATGCCGCTGCCGCCCCGCAACTTCTCATAGCTCAATGCCGTGTAGTCGCAGGGGCGTCCGGCGCTGCACGCCTTCCATGCCTCGAATACTTCCTCCGGGGCGGTCCACGGCGGAAGGGGCCGGCCGTCCTGGTCGCGGAAGTCCATGCGGCGTGCGTAGTCGAGGAAGATGTCGAGATCGGCGCGAGCCTGACCGGGCGGGTCGATGGCTTTGTCCGAGATGTGGACGGTGCGGTCGGCGTTGGTGAAGGTCCCCGTCTTCTCGCCCCACGCCGCGGCGGGCAGCACCACGTCGGCGAGTTCGGTGGTTTCGGTTGCGAAGATGTCTTGCACCACGAGGAACAGCCGGTCCTGGGACAGGATGCGCCGGATCCGGGCGAGTTCGGGCAATGACACCGCGGGGTTGGTCGCGGTGACCCACAGCATGCGGAGGCTGCCTTCCTCGGCGTAGCGCAACATCTGCATGCAATGGGTGGGTGGCCCGTAGTGCGGGATCTGCATCGGGTCGACGTTCCACAGTCGGGCCAGTTCCTCGACGTGGGAGTCGTTGGCCCAGTTGCGAAAACCTGCGAGATCGCCGTCGGCGCCGCATTCGCGGGTGTTCTGCGCGGTGGGCTGGCCGTTCATCTGCAGGACCCCGCAGCCGGGCCGGCCGAGCATGCCGCGCACCAGGTGGACGTTGTTGACCTGGACGGCTGCGGCGGTGCCCTGGTGGGACTGGTAGAAGCCCTGCAGCACCGTCGACAGCAGCCGGTCGGCAGTGCCCAGCAGCTCGGCCGCGCGGCGCAGCTCCCCGGCGTCGATGCGGCAGATCTCGGCCACCCGCGGGGGAGGGAAATCCGCCACGCGCTCGTGCAGTTCGCCGTAGCCCACGGTGTGGGCTTCGACGTAGTCGTGGTCCACCCAGTCATGGGCGAGGATCTCATGAAGCAGCCCGTTCATCAGCGCGACGTTGGTTCCGGGCAACGGTGCCAAGTGCACGGTGGCATGCCGGGCCACCGGCGTGGGGCGCGGGTCCACGCACAGCAGCGCAGGCGGGTTGGACCCGGCCAGCCGGTCGAGCAGGCGCATCCACAGCACCGTCTGCGTCTCGGCGACGTTGTGTCCGTACAGCGCCATCACGTCGGCGTGGTCGACGTCGGTGTAGGAGCCGGGCTGACCGTCGCACCCGAATGACTGCTTGAGCGCTTCAGCGGCGGTGGCGGTGCACAACCGCGTGTTGCCATCGACGTGGTTGGTGCCGATCGCCCCGTGGGCGATGACGCCCTGGGTGTAGTACTCCTCGAGGAACAGCTGCCCGGAGGTATAGAAGCCGACCGCGCTGGGCCCGCGATCGGCCAGCAGCTGCTTGCTGCGCGTCACGATGCGCTCCATCGCGGTGTCCCAGTCGGTTTCGACCAGCTTGCCGCCGCGGCGCACAAACGGAGCGGTCAGCCGGTCGGCTGAGGCGTTGGCCTGCCAACCGAACAGATCCTTGGGGTCGAGTCGGCCGTGATTGATGCGGTCCACGCCGCGGCCGCGGACGCCGGCGATGCGGCCGTCTTTGACGGCGATGTCCAGCCCGTCGCCGTTGGAGTGCAGTACTGCTGCGGACTGCACCCAGCGGTCGACGTCATTCGGGTGCAGTTCCGGCTCCAGATATGTGTCGATCCGCCGCGGCCAGGGCTCACCACGGCCGTCGGGCGTTCGGCTGCCCCACGGCTCGGCAATGCGATCGATCATCACGAGGAGCTCCCGTAGTCGACACCGGCTGGATACCCGTCCGCGGCTTCCCCACACGCGGGCAGCTGATTGCATAGCCGCAAGGGTTGCGTGTGGAAATGAATGGTGCTGGTCTGCGAACTCCGCAAGCGCAGATGGCTGGTAAATGGTGCGCGCGGTCGCTTCCGCTTGTGATCGCACTGACAACCGCGCTTACGAGCGAGGTGTGCTTCGCTGGTGGCTCAGTTGGGATTTTGGTGTTCGCCGCTCGAGCGTTGGTCGTCGTCGCGCAGCACCGGTGAGTAGCGCTCGAAGCGCTGCCGCAATCCGACGGACTCGGCGCTGACATTCGCGATGTCGTGCCAGAGCGCCAGGAACGTGCCGCGGTGGCGCCAGCGCAGCAGCGCGGCCAGGAGTTTCGGACGTCGAGCGTCGGCGCGTTCGTATCCCAGATACGACGACTCGGTGTGCGGGCTGATGATCAGTCCGAACAACTTCGGCTGATCTGGGCGGTCGTCGAGATCACCCTCGATCGCCAGACGAACATCGACGACTGTGCCCACCTGCCGGCCGGCGGCGTCGCGCACCGGCAGCTCGAGGAGCTCACTGAGCTGCACGGGAGCCTCCCGGAATGCGCCGAATAATGTGATCGCGCAACCAATGCTCCAGCCACAGGGAGTCGAAATCCTCTGCGTCCGAGCTGAGTTGGACCACGGTACCAATCCTCGTGATCAGCCGCCACGGAACCGCTTGTAGCTTGGAACGTGGGGGCCGGCCGCCGAAGATTCTGGTCGCCAGCACCTGCCCGGTCAGGATCCCGGTCACCCGCGGCGCGGGGGCCGAGACAGCCAGGTCGGTATCCATGGGGATGTCGATATCGAGGTCGTCGACGATGCCGACCGGCGCTTCGTCGGCATCGAATAGCTGACGGTCCAGTAGGTGCAGGCGCGCGTCGACCAGGCGTCCCTGCGGGCGCGGTGCGTCTGGAAAATCTGTGCGTGAGGACGTCATTGGCCCGCTCCGGTGACGATCATCAGCGGGAGGGCGGCCAGCGAGGCGGCGAGGATGATGACAAGGTAGACCGACGCTGCGATGTTGAGAGCGCGACCGTTGACGTGTTCGCCCATGTATCCGGGGTCATTGGCCACGATCAGGATCGGCAGGTAGGTCAACGGCAACGCGATCGCCGAGAACACCACCGAGTATTCGGTCACCAGGATCGGATCAACACCGGTGAACAGCACCGCAGCGCACGCCACCACCACAATCAGCATGACCACGTGGAAGCGGGCCGCGTCGGCGGGGCGGCGGAATTTACCCCACGCCCAGCCGAAGAACTGCGCCAGCGTGTACCCGGAGGACAGCGTGGTCTCCAGAGCGGCGCCGAACGTCGCGGCGGCGATCCCGATGATGGTGAACGCCAAGGCAAGCTGGCCGCCGGCCTCCAGCACCGGCATGGTGATCTGTGACAGAGACGTCACCTCGATCTGGCCGGGTAGCAGGACCACCGCGGCGCAGCCGGCGATCGCCACCGACAGCACCCCACCCAGAGGGAAACCGACCAGCACGTTGAGCCGAGAGGTGCCGAGATCCTTGACCGTCCACTTCTCCTCGACGGCGCCGGAGGAGAAGAAGAACACCTCGTAGGGGGTCATCGCGGCGCCGAACAACGCGATCGCGTAGTACCAGTAGGTGGCCGCAGACTCGGTGTCGGGGATTACCGGTGCGAGCGCCTGATGGGTCAGTTGTGTCCAGTCGGGTTTCAACGCGAATAGGCTGACCGCGAAGATGATCAGGGACAGCCCCAACAGGCCGGTGACGTTTTCCATGATGGAAAAGCGCACCCGCCAAATCACGATCCAGATGGCGAAGGCGGCGACCGGCACCCACAGCAGCGGTCCCACGTCGGTCGCCAGTTGCAGGGCCAACGCCACACCGCCGATCTCGGCGGTCACGGTCATCAAGTTGATGAAGAAAGATGCGCCCAGGTTCGCGGCGGCCATGCGGGGCCCGAGGCGTTCCCGGATGAGTTCAAAGGTGGCGCGGCCGCTGACCGCGGCCACCCGGCCGGCCATTTGCGCATACAAACAGATCCCGATCACACCGACGACCACCACCCAGGCCAACCCCAGCCCGAACCGGGATCCGACCACGGCGTTGGTGACCAGGTCGCCGATGTCGAGGAAGCCGCCGATGGCGGTCAAGATGCCCAGCGCGACCGCGAAAATCCTTGTCATCAGCGGTATTCGCGTTCCAGTGTGTCGGCGCCGTCGAGCAGTCGCCGGTGCAGCACCTGCGGGTCGGGCTGGTCGGCCAAACCACGCACCGCGGCGGAGGCGGCGTTGAGGTCACCGATGAACGTGGTCATCGATGCGGTCAGCATCGCCTGGCGGCGTACATCGGCGGGGTCCTCGGCGCGCAGCTCGCCGATGCCCTGATAGGCCTTGGTGACCTCGTCGCGGGCGTCGGTCAGTTGCACATTGACCAGTTGTCGGGTAGAGCGGTCCTGGGTCCACAGCTGCAACGCGAGCGCACCCGA
Source organism: Mycobacterium sp. URHB0021 (assembly GCF_054057895.1). Taxonomy (NCBI): domain Bacteria; kingdom Bacillati; phylum Actinomycetota; class Actinomycetes; order Mycobacteriales; family Mycobacteriaceae; genus Mycobacterium; species Mycobacterium sp. URHB0021. The sequence continues at coordinate 341,098 of NZ_JBSRZT010000001.1, read as the reverse complement.
GCGCGCCGCCGCGACGGTCTCCTCCATCGCCGCGGCTAGCCGGCCGGGCATACCATCCCGGTTAGCGGGGCCGCTGGTCAGGATGAGTAGCGGTAGCGCGATCACGACCACGACCAAAGAGGCCGCCCGGATCAGCCCCGGAGCGCGACCGGTCAACGTCGACATCGACCCATCGTCGCCCCACCCACGTGATTGGAGACGAGATGAGGTCGGCGTGTCGCACACCGGCTTCGATCGGCCTTTTTGGAGGTCGTTCAGGGCTGCGGCGAAGAATCGTATGAGCCGATCGCGGGCACCCGTGCTATCCGCGGGTCCCTCACCGCCGATGGGCGGCCGCACCCGTCGGGCACGGCTGCGACGATTGGCCGAAGAAGCCAGAAACCTCTGCCCTGTCGCTGACGCGTTTAGCGGCTTGTGCGCTGTGCGGCGTAGGTCTGGACGAATTCGACGAGCACATCTGTCATGGCCGGATGGCTTCGCGCGCAATGACTTCGTAGCCATGAGTACTCAAGGTCGGCAGACAGAGCAGGCCGGCCTGGGGCGTAAGCCCGGCTGCCTTGGCGTGTGATGCCTCGGATTCGAAGGCACCCAGCACGGCGGGCTGGGGCGACAGATCGAGTGCTGCGGCGATGGTCATCAAACGGTCGGCGCGACCTCTTTGTCGTAGATGCATTGCGCATCGCTGTAGGCGATGATCGGTCCGGCGCTGACGCTGGTGGAGTATTCCGCCTCGGTGGGGCCCACTTCTAGAGCTAGGGTGAGCTCACCGGGAAGCGTGCGGCTCGCATAGGAGCCGCCTACGCCGCCGATTTCCTCGCTGGTGGTGAAAACCAGGTAGACGTCTGCCGGTGGGCGCTGCTCTTTTTCTCGCAGCGCGCGCGCCGCCAGCAGCAGAGCAGTCACCGCCGCGCGGTCGTCCATGAAATAGGAGCCGAGGTAGTCGCCGACCTCGACCAACGTCCGCTTGCTGCTTTCGATGCACACCCGCGTTCCGGGCTGTACGCCGGCGGCGGCTAATTGTTCGGGGGAGCAACCGGTGAAAACATAGACGTGCGTCCAGTCCAGCGCCCTATCGCCCTGGTCAGGTTTAGTCTCCCAAATTCGCTTACTTTCTTGGGTTGTGTGCTCCGAGCCCAGTACTAGCACCCCGCACAGTGTTTGGCTATTGCCCAGCACCGCAACGGGTCCCAGACCAAAGTTGGCCGGATACATGGTTCCCAGCGGCGTCAGGTGAAGAGAACCCTCGGGCTTGATTCGTTTGACGAGCATGGATAGCTCATCCAGGTGGGCCATGACCTTGATGGCGGGGGCACTGCCCTCGCTCGTACTGCCCTGGATGTGACCGATGAGATTTCCGGCTGGGTCGATCCACGTTTCATCGACGCAAGTGCCGAGTTCGCGGCGACAAATGTCGCCTACCGCGTCCTCCTGGCCGGACGGCCCGTAGGCCCACAACAGTTCTTGGAGCAAACCCCGGTCCAGCACAGTCCGCTCGGACACGGCTATCTCGTTGTGGTCTGGCGCAAGTTCGCCGGATATCTCGCCCGTCAAGGCTTAACTCGATTTCTTTCCGCCCTTGCGGCCGGCGGCCTTCTTCTGCGACTGGTTTCCGCCGCTGCCGCTGCCGCTGCTGCGCCGACTTTGGCTGCTACCCGAACTCTTGCCGCCCTTGCTGGAGGCATCTGGGGAGTTGGCGATCGCCGCCGCACGAGACTTACTCATGCCCTTCTTGCGTAGTCCCTCGTATTGCTTATCGTCCTTGACGCTTGATCCATGATCTTTCACCATTTGTCACGCCTCCTTTACACGTAGCCCGGATACCCCATTCCTGCGGCGGGGACACCCGACGCGCCTAGGTGTCGTCGAGGTCGAGTGCTACTCCGACGAAGGACAGATCACTCAGACCTCGGGGCAGATTGCCGAGAAACGCCTCGGTGCCAGAGTCGATCATCTCGGCGAACGTTCCGACGTCGTTGCTTAGCGCCACCAGCTCGTGCATCAGCTGGCGCGCCTGCTGCGATCGTCCGACGTGATCAAGGGCGGACACCATCCAGAACGAGCAGGCAAGGAACGCGCCTTCTCCTGCGGACTGCGCTCTGCTGTACCGGTAGACCAGCGGTCCCTGCCCAGCTCCTTGCAGTGCGGCGATAGTGTCCGACATCCGCCTACCGTCGTCGAAACCGCTGTCGGCCGTTCTTGGTCGCCTGCTTCGATCCGGTCGGGTGGTCGGTGTCGCGGGGCAAGTCACTTTCCGGATCCACCACCGTCACACTGCGACCCGCGGACGGCGGCCTCTTGACGCCGGAAGGGCACCGTCCAGACACCCTGGCAGGGTGCCGGGTTGTCCTTGCCGTTCCGGGCGCAACCCTACGGAGCGCCTGGATCAGGCGTGTGGCTAGGACTGCGAGGAGTCGGTCACTTCCTTGAGGAAGTCGTGACACTTGTGGGCGCGATCGGAGTCCTGGGCCATCACTTCTTCGAAGATTGAAGCTACGTCTTCCAGACCAGCATTTTTGGCATCACGCACATATTGGCCGGGGTCATGACCCGCTTTCAGCGAATGATATTGAACCGAAACGAGATCGCAACGTCATCGAACCCGGTTTCTCCAGTGGCCATGGTGTCCTCCTTGATCGGCCTGAAACGCCCGAAATACCCGGGTACTTCCGGATGAACCGCACGCCGAGAAAATCGACCTCGAAGGCTCGACGCGTTCGTCAGGGCGCCCGGTCGGCGCTGAGTGCTGGCCGCGAGGCGGTCGACGCTGTCGCTTAGGAATCGAACTATTGACCAGTGCCGCCCCGTGCGCCCAAAACTGCAAACAGACCCGAGGACTGCGCGGCCATCAGCAAAGGCATTTATACCGTCGGCACCCATCTGAGACAGCTGCGCCGGCCATCGTGCTTCACCGGGATCAACCGCATCAGCGGCCATCAAGGGCTCCTCGGAGCCGATGCCCTGGTGAGCACCACAGCGATCCGTCTGCACGGTCGATTTACGTAGCGTGACGCCACCACGCCGCCGAGCTCTCGTCGAGAACGACCGGTGCAGCACAGCCAACCGCGATCCTGGACGGCGGCTATAGCTCCGCTAATGCGCGTGGCATCGCATCCCAACTACGCCTGAAGCCCAACCGACCAGGGACCCAATGGGGGCGACAAATGCGTCACGACTGGCGAGACCACTTTTGGAAATGACTGCCAGGCAGACTATTGGCGATACCGCTTGATGACTATCGGCCACCGACCGAGGGCGTAGCGAGGCCCTCAACCAAATACGCCCATGATCTTCAGCACCAGAAGCACCCCGGTTGCCAGGAAAAGCAAGACGAACAAGCCGATGGCGACGAGGGTCACCACCTGGCAGGCCAATACTAGTGCCCAGGACCAGGGCGACATTAGTCCGATGGCGGTGTCCCGGTGGCCTCGAAGACAACTCGTCGCCCGATCTGGACCGCGTGGTCGGCGAAACGCTCGTAGAAGCGGCCGAGCAGGGTCACGTCGACGGCGGCTGCGACACCGTGTGTCCATTCCTTGTCCAGGAGCACGGTGAACAGGTGCTTGTGCAACGCGTCCATGGCGTCGTCGTCGCGGCTGATTTGCGCGGCCAGCTCCGGGTCCCGGGTACGCACCACTTCCTTGGCGTTGTTGCCGAGAAGAACGGCGGTTCGGCCCATCTCGGCGAAGTAGCCGTTTACTTCCTCGGGGAGGGCGTGCATGGGATGGCGACGGCGCACGATCTTGGCGACATGGACCACCAGGCCGCCCATTCGCTCGGCATCGGCGAAGTTCTGTAGGGATCCGACGACCAGGCGCAGGTCCCCGGCCACGGGGGCCTGGCGGGCCAGCAGGACGAATGCCGCGTCTTCGGCGCGTTTACGCATCCGGACAAGCTCGTCGTGGTCAGTGATGACCTGTTCGGCCAGAACCAGGTCGGCCTGCAGGAGTGCGTGCGTCGCCCGCTCCATCGACACCCCCGCCAGACCACACATCCGGCTCAAGTTCTTGATGAGCGCATCGAGCTGCTCATGAAAGGCATTACGCACAACCAAAACTCTATTGGTCCGACAGCCCGCTGGCCTTGAGGGTCCGCGCTAGTGGGTGGGTCGCGGCAAGGCGCGCGGAAGCTAGCGCTGCGAGCCCTGCCGCAGCTCCGCCTCGGCCCGGTGCCAGTTCTCCTCGTCGGTCCCGCCTTCTCCGGATTGGGAAAGATAATAGGCGCGCTCGGCGATGATTTCCTGCGTGATCTCCCGCGCCGCGGCTTCTGTCGACGTCGCGTTGCCGGTGGTCGGCTTCTCCGCCGCCACCGCTTCCGTCTTTGTCTTCTTCGCAGCCATCCCGGGCTCCTCCTCGTTGCCGATTAAGCTTGGGGCATTCATTCCCCCGGCCTTGTCCCTGATCATTCCTGTTCGCGCAGCTCGAGCTCGTCGTTGCGAGTCCTGCGTGTCGTGCTTAAGAGTCGCATCCGAGGTGTTCGGATGCAACGCGTCGGGATGGCCGCACGAAGCCGTGGCGGTAGGCCGAGTCGGAGTTGATCATTTTCCATCGTCGGCTTTCTCGTGTGAACGTCGGATGGCGGGGTAGAGACCACTTCGTGAGTGACACCGCGGTACTCATCATCGACATGCTCAACGCCTACCAGCACGAGGACGCCGAACTCCTGATTCCCAACGTGGGCGATATCATCGATCCGTTGGCCAGGCTCGTCTCGGTGGCGCGTGAACACGAGGGTGTCGATCTCATCTACGTCAACGACAACTACGGCGATTTCACCGCCGACCACGACGACATCGTCCGATCCGCCTTGCAGGGTGCGCGGCCCGATCTGGTCAAACCGATCGTGCCCGATACGGACTGCCGCTTTCTCAGGAAGGTACGGCACAGCGCGTTCTACGCCACCTCGTTGGACTATCTGCTGGGTCGGCTAAAGACCAAACGGCTGATCCTTACCGGGCAGGTGACCGAGCAGTGCATCCTCTACACCGCGTTGGATGCCTATGTGCGCCATTTCACCGTCGTGGTCCCGCCGGATGCGGTGGCGCACATCGACGCCGACCTGGGTGACGCCGCGCTGAAAATGATGCAGCGCAACATGAGCGCCGAGATCGTGCCCGCCGCCGAGTGCACGGCATAGTTCACCCCCTGAAACGCCCGCCCGGCCCCGCGGTCCCGAGGAGACCAATGAGCCGCCGTGGTAGTTGGGACGGCGCTCAGTAGGTTGAGCTCTCGCATGAAGCAGCATCGGCTGACTCGGGTGCGGAGATGGATCCAGCATGGGCTCAGTCGGGGAGTCGGAGACGACGCATGTCACGGCGCATAATGCCGCCCAGCGTGCCGAGGCCCGTCAGCAAGTCATCATCTGCTGTGGCCATTTTTGGCTCTTCATGATCGAGGGTGTAGTTGGGGTCTGAATCCGCCGGTTTCGAGTAGGGATCTGGCGATGTAGTTGGTGAGGTTGCGAAATCCCAGGGCCGATCCGCGGAGGTGTTCGAGGCGGCCGTTGATCGCTTCGGTCCCGTTGGAGGTGCCGGGTCGGTCGAAGTAGGCCAGGACGTCGGCGGCGCGTTTCTTCAGTGTCCGTCCGAGGGTGATCAACTCCTGCAGGGGCTTGGTAACGCCTGCGCTGAGCGTGGTGATCAGCGCCGCCATCATCGTGGCGCCCTTCTTGCGGTCGGGGTGTCGGTAGGCGGCTACGGTGCGCTGGTACATCGACCACGTGGCTTCGACCTCGGCGTGGGCGTCGACGGTGAACAAGGCCGCCAGCCTGGCTCTTTGCTTGTCGGTGAGCAGATCGGCTCCGGTCTGCAAGGTTCGCCGCGCGCGGTAGAGCGGGTCGCTCTTGCGGCCGCGGTGCGCGCAGGTGGCCAGCTGGACGCGGCGCCGGCACTGGTCGAGGGCGTTGCCGGCCAGCCGGACTACGTGGAAGGGGTCCATCACCGTGGCCGCATCGGGCAGCTCTTCGGCGCTGGCGGTCTTGAAGCCGGAAAATCCGTCCATGGCAACGACTTCCACGCCATCACGCCAGTCTCGTGGCCGGGCGGCCAGCCATTGCTGGAAGGCGTGCTTGGAACGTCCTTCGATCATGTCGAGCAGCCGCGCCGGTCCGGTCTTGTCGCGGACCGGGGTCAGGTCGATGATCACGGTGACGTATTTGTCGCCGCGGCGGGTGTGGCGCCAGACGTGTTCGTCGACCCCGATCACCGCCACACCGTCGAAGCGGGCCGGATCGGCGATGAGTACCCGCCTGCCTTCGGCGAGCACCGCGTTGTTGGCGGTGTTCCACGACACTGCCAGTCCTTCGGCGACCCTGGCCACGCTCAGGTGTTGACACACAATGGCTTCCAACGCCCACTGCAGCGCACGCCGCGACAGCTTGGCCCGCGGTTCGGCTGCCTTGCTGGTGTCTTGACGCCACACATGACGGCAGCCGATGCAGCGGTAGCGGCGCACGGTCACCAGCAAGGTGGTGGGCCGCCACCCGAATGGCTCATGAGCGAGCTGGCGGGTAACGCTGTCACGCACGCTGCCCTGCTCGCCGCACCACCGGCACCATCGATCCTCATCGGTGAGCCGGCACGCCAGCACGGCCCGGTCGGGTCGCAGGCGTTGTCCGGTCACCTCCAGCCCGAGTTCGTCGAGGCGGCAGAAAGTGGTCACATCAGCGCAAGCGAAGCCCGCACCAGAGGTAGCGTCGTGCACGTCGAGGTCTTTCGGATGGGCAGCGTGAGAACTCCCATCATCGGAAGACCTCGACCTCTACCCAGATATCGACGCGCCGGTCGCCACACCCTCATCTGCGAAGAGCCCCATTTTTATTGAGCGAACCTGCCCATCGTGTGTGTCACGTGCATCAAGATCTCATCACCCACTCGGGTTGGAGTCCCACCGCACGGCTTGCGACGCGAGGCGTCTCGACTGATGGTTCGGGGGAGATTCGCTCGTCGGGTGCCCGATAGTCGGTTCGCGCACGGATCGACGTGCCGACATTCAATAGCGGTGGTGAGCCAAGGGCCGCCTATGCACTGCCATTGAAGTTTGCGACCAGCTCGCGCGCCACCTGTAGGGCCTCATTGGTGCAGCGTGTGGTCAACTCCAGCCAATCCTGCGCGCTGGCGTCGGTGGCTCTGATGTTGACCTCGTCGGACCACCGCTGCTGGAGTGGGTCGAATCGCCGCCGGACAACGGGCTGCCGCTCGAGGTAGGCGCTGCCCAGATCGTCTCCTGCGACGGTTTCCAACAGCCGCTGAAACATCCACCAATAGGAGTCCGTCGAAAACGTGTCGGCCGCCGCACCTTCGGGGTTCGGTCCGGCGCCATGTTGCGTGCCTGCCTTGGCCAGAACTGCCGGCAGATCGGGCGCCATCACCGAGACCGGGAGATAGACGCTGGTGCACGGAGTGGCCGCGGCCCACCACATGAAGGGCTCTGCAGCCTCGGGAAGGACGGCGACCATCGAGGCCGCGGTGTTGCCCCAGGTGAACCCGGCGGGGTGGTCATGCATGCACAGCGTGAGGAAATCGGGCCGCGCCGGGTTGAACAAGGGACCGGCCAGGAAAGTGTCCTCGTAGTGGTCGCTGAGCACCCGGCGCGCGTCACCAAACCGCACCCGGCCGTGCGCCTTGAGTGTGTCGTCAAGCAGCTGACGCGACCGCTGCAGCCGAATGTGGGAAACCTGCAGCGGCACTTTGGGATCCAAGAATGTCGCAGCGAAATCGAGCTTGTCGGGTCCGACCGTCCAACCGTGGGCATCGGCGTGGCGGCGCAGATCGCCGGCGCACTCGTCCCAGTCGCCGCGGATCGTCGCCTCGTTGGACAGCGACCACGACGGCTCCACGACTTGACGTGCCGCCCAGCGCGATCCACTCGTCTCGAAAACCCACACCTGGCGAGGGTCGGCGATCAGATAGGCGTTGTCGTAGGCGGCTCCGGCGCGGCTGGCGCCGCGGGTACCTTCCCCCCACTGACCGTACTGCTCGACGAGATCGGCCATCACCGCAACGGCGTCGTGTGAGGTCGGGGCGCGTTCCAGGGCGAGCCTGACCAATTCCATGCCCAGGATGCCCGGCCGCGGCTCGTCACCGGCCTCGGCCCGCATGACGTTGGTGGCGAGGTCGCGGGTGAAGAGCGCTTCGTTGCCGATCGCCACACCCGCGGCGTTGAGGCCCATCTCGTGTCCCCAACACCAATACGGAGACGAGCCCAAATGCGCAAGGGTCTCCACGGTGTCGTCGATGTCGACGTAGGCGAGATGCTGGGTCGTGCCGGCTGGGCGGGCGGGCACCCGACGTAACGGCTGGCATTCTCGTGCCGGCCTGTCGCTGTTCTTGCCAAGTATGGTCCGCGCGTCGGTGGTCGGGCGCACGGCGAAGGTGTCACAACTCCACGGCCACACAGCGTCTGGCTTCACCGGACACCCTCCTCGGCGGTGGCCGGGCGCGAGTAGTACCGCCCGCCGGTGAATTTGGTGATCATCACATGCAGAATCGGTCCCAAAATCATCGCCACGAACGAGGCCAGGTAGATTGGATAGACCTCCAAGATGCCCAGCGCGCCGACAGCGACCGCGATGCCCAGCGACAGCAGGCCGCAGGGATTCCACCGTCTGACGTCGGACTCGTGGAATTCGATGTCCTCCGTGCGGCCCAGCTTCATCATGCGCCGGCAGATGAAGTAGTCCGCAAGGATGATCAGCACCCAGGTGTTGGTCAGCACCCCGGTAATGGCCAGGAACGTTCCGAGGTGGTTGATCACGTTGGTGGCGTAGAAGACGACGCCGAAGAACCAGACCAGGAACATCCACCACGGCCGTCCGGGTTTGAAATGCGCCGCTACCTCGAAGCCACTGGCGAGCGCGATGGAGCCCGAGTAGAGGTTCATGACGTTGATCCGGATCTGGGTGATAAGCACGAAGAACACCCCGGCCAGGCCCATGATGTGGACAAACATGAACCCGGGATCTTGAGCGTTGGACTGCGCATCGGGCCCGGTCAGTTCGTGGTAAAGCGTCGCGCCGATGAAGCAGCCGAGAAAGATCACCGTGAACATCGGAATCAGTTCGAGCAGCATGATCGTGGCCGTGCCGCGGTAACGGATCTGGCGGTCGGCGAATCTGCCGTAATCCGTCGCCATCAATCCCTGAAAAATCATCTGCCCGTTGGCCAAGCTCAAGGCGCTGAGCATGGCGGCCATCGTGACCGGGCCTGTCGCGTCCCACCCCAGCACTCCGACCGGGTCGTGGTTGGCCGCCAGTTCGATCAGCGCCCACGCGAGCAGAACGAGGAAGATCGGGAAGCCCCACGACTGCAGGAACGACATGGCGTGCATGCCTCGCCAGACAAAGACAATGGTGAACAAGCCGACCAAGGCGAAGATCACGATGCCGCGAACGGAGTTGATCGGGATGTCGAAGTAGATCGCGATGGCGTGCGAGACGATCGTTCCCTCGAACAGGAAGTAGTAGATGTAGTTCACCGCGTAAATGAACGACGTAACGGCGGCGCCTCGGCTGCCGAACCCGAGGCCGCGGCTAAGCAGGTTCTGAGACAGCCCTTCGCCGGACGCGACGCGCATAGTCAGCATGCCGACCAGCACGGCGCCGATGAAGAAGTAGCCAATGGGAATCAGCAGCCACGGCCAGCCGACCAGGAAGGTCTGTTGCGCGCCGAATGAGAAGAAGAACATGGCCGTGGCGTTGCCGAGCAGGACCATGCTGATCGCCGGAATCGGCCAGCGGAGGTTACCAGGGACACGTTCGGTGGCGAAGCTTTCGATCTGGTCATCCAGCGACGTCGTCGGTCCACGGAACCATCTCGTCAATACCCCAGCTGCCATGGCCTCGCCTCCTACATGGGGGTTTACCGAACACAGGGGGCTTACCGAACAGCGGAACGTCAAACCCAACGTGAGCCCCGCCCAACGGGCAATCATGCTGCAGTTCGCCCAGATTCTGTGGTCGAGTGTGCGCGACCGCCGTGGCCGGACGTAGTGAACGCCGCGCTGGGCCGGGGTGCACCCGAAGTTCCATTCACCATGGGTAGCAACCCTCATCCTGGGCACGGTCGCCACGGTGTTGTGCTTCGCGAACCGCGCGATTCTTCCGGGCCGGTGACCGGATGCCGGCTGGCCGTATTCTCGGGCGGAACGCATCACGCCGCCCGCCGAGGTCGCCACCGCGCTTTGTCCCGGCAACGATGTCCTACACCTGCTGCGCCTGCGCACCCTCGACGACGACCCGTATCTGATATCGAGGACATCTGGTTGCCTCAACCGGTGATCTCCCCAGTCGAGTCAGTAGGTATTGGGAGTGGGGAGATCTGCTCCGCCCCACCTATGAGCGTCTCCCCGGCTTGCTGTTCGCGTTGCAGGCGCTCATGGTGCTCGGGGAGCCGGGTGTAGAGGTTTTCGATGCGGCGGAGCAGGCCGAGCTGTTTGGGGCCGGAGACGTCGCGTCCGTGGATGGAGCGCCCGCGGCGAGTAGTTCTCGCACGCACAGCGGGGTCACCGTCTGCGAGGTCCAAGACCACGGTGAGCTCCCTAATCTTCTCGCCGACCTGGCATTGCGTACACGACCCCCGCGTCTCTTCGTCGCTGGTAGCAGCGGCCTAGTGGACCCCACCCCCGAGCAAGACGAGGAGGTCCTCGGCTCCTGGTGCGCCGCGGTCGCGACCACTCTCATCGACGAAATACATTGTGCAGCACGCTGATTAACGACAATGTGTTCTCCCATTGGGTTCCGAACACTAGCTCTAAGAGTGGTTGCCCAATTGATCACATGCATTCGCCGTGCATCGTGTCGCGGTAGCGGGATTCTCCGGGGCCGATTTGGTGCTTGCCGACGGACCCGATCGCCGTTGGCGGCGAACGCCTTGCGATGGCCAGGCCGATGCCTGCCGCTGCCGCTACCACCATCACCCGTCGTCCGTTGCTCATTTCGGCTCCGCCCGACGCCAGCTGAGAACCGAGTTGACGGATTTGCCTCCGGACTGGATGGCTGCGGTGGTGTCCAAATGCAAGCGTGTCATCTTCGATTCTTACTGCGCGCGGCTGTGTTCGCCAATTCTGTTGGGATACCGCGAGACGAATGTCGAGTGGGTCTGTTTTCCTCATTGACGTCGAATCAGGTGCCTCGCGAGACCTCCCAGCCGGCCGGGGTGACGGGCAGCGCCCGCTTGTGTCCGGTGCGCCGGTACCAGCCCAGGATCGTCGCCTCGTCGGCAGGGTCGACGTCGCCGCCCTCGAGGTAGTCGTCGACGACGGCGTAGCGAACACCGAGGGCCAGCTCGTCGGGGATGAGCGGCGTGTCCTCCTCCAGGTCGGCGGTGGGCACTTTCACGATGAGGTTCTCCGGGATGCCAAGGTGCTGGCCGATGTCGCGGACCCGGCGCTTCGGGAGGCCGTAGAGCGGGGTGAGGTCGGCGGCGCCGTCGCCGTACTTGGTGAAGAAGCCGACGACCGCCTCTGCCGCGTGGTCCGTGCCGACGACGAGCATGTTGCGGGCCCCGGCGACGGAGTATTGGGCGATCATTCGCTCGCGCGCCTTGACGTTGCCCTTGACGAAGTCGTCCCGCTCGTCGGCGATCGAGATGCCGGCGCCCGGCAGGCGTCCCAGATGCCGTCGACAGCGCCCTTGATGTTGAGCGTGTACACCTCGTCGGCCGCGATCGCCGCCATGGCCTGGTTGGCGTCCGCCTCGTCCTTCTGGAGGCCGTACGGCAGCCGAATCGCCACGAACGCGGCATCGCCGCCCTCGGCTCGCACCCGCTCGCACGCCAGCTGGCACAGGCGTCCGGCCACCGTGGAGTCGACGCCACCAGAGATGCCGAGCACCAGGCCCTGGGTGCTGGTGTGCTGCACGGACTCCGCGAGGAAACGGATGCGGCGCTCGGTCTCGCAGACGGCGTCGAAGTCGGCGACGACCTCCAGGTCCTCGATGATCAGCTGCTGGGTGTCCCTGTCGGTCATGGGGCGAGGCTAGCAACGACGCTGCGGTGTTCGTGACCGCGTCCGGGGAGGCGCGCGGGTGCCGTGGCGGCGGCTGCCGCGGGTGGTCGACGAGACCGGCGGTCCGGTGCGGTCGTTCCGTAGTTTCGGATGGGACTTCCGGGCTTCCCTCCGCGTCTGATCGGTGATGCTGAGTGTTGCGATAGGCGACCCTCCTATTCGGCAGGCAACGGGTTCTCTACCCGTTTCGGTCAGGTGGCTGTCGTGTTCTGGCAGTCAAAATCGGCGTCGGAGGCAGAGAGTTGCGACCATTCCCTGTGAGGCTTCCCTCGGGCCACCCGATACTGGACAGTGATCGACGACGACCTGCGTCGTCAGAACGCGGATTCACAGTTGTCTACCCTTCGCTGACGCTCGACAACAATCTGCAAAGCAGCACAGCTGAACTCGCCAACGCGATGAGGGACCAGTTAGAGAAGTCATTATTCCGGCCGCCAATGGCGGCAATGGTCTGGATGGCCGAAGTGATTTGGCGCTCTTGAACCTCGCCCAGTATCCGGCGATCCGTGTCGAGGTGGCCAACTTGAATAATGCCGGCGATGCAGCGCAGGCAGAGACCCCGGAAGGCCGACAGCGATATGCCGACGCCGCGGTCAGAGGTATCGCCTTCTACCTCGCCCAAAAGGGCAAAATAGGCGAACGACACGCAGGTGCACACCATGGGTCGAGCGCGAATCTGAGCCATAGGGGAGCCGCGGATGATTGGTCTGCTCGCGCTGCAGATCTCGCTGATGGGTCAGCACGTTGACGACGTTGGCGGCCGCATCGGCGAAGAAAAACCGTCGGACGCCCCAGTCCTCGTTGCTCAGCGGATGCACGATCTGCAACCCGGTGTCGACGGCGGCTTGGTAGGCGGAGTCCACGTCATCGACCTCGATGGACACCATCGAGTTAACGGGCGCTGTCGCGTCCTTTGTCATCAAGCTGAACTGGTGGCGGAGGTCGTCGTCGGCCAGCGTGGCGATCCAACCAAGGTTCATCACTTCGCGAAGTCCGAACACCTGCACGTAGGCATCGCGCGCCGCATCGACGTCGGACACGGTGAAGACCGGCATCACACGGCGCACGGTGCAGGTCCCAGTAGGTCGTCGGCGTCCTGGATAACGTAGCGGTAGCCCTGCTCGGGCTGCAAGAGCCTGCCCAGCCGCATGAGCAATAACAGTACTGCGCCCGACCTTCGGGGCACTCTGACGCCACGTCGCAGCATGGGTTTCCTTCACGGGCGCGACGACCGCCAAATTGACCGAGACTCAGCGCACAATCCGTCGTTCGCCAGGTTTGATGCGGTAAGCGCCAAGTTCACTGAGAACGGACAATTATCACTAATGCTAATCGCCTGTGGACAGCGCCTCTCGCGTTAGGTTGACGCAAACTAGCTTAACGGCATGCGAATGCGCTGTGGAGCACAGTCATTGACAGCCGGTTGCTCAATCCAGGGAAATAGCAGTCAACCCATAAAGGGTGCGAGCCCTCCCACTTCGGGCGCGGTCAGCGTTGGCGCCTTGTCGGCGACCTCTGTTCGCAGAACGCCGGCACACAGACAGGGGAGGGGAGAGGAGGCAGCCCGGAGTGGTTCATGAGAGGTCAATCGACGAGCTCGTGTTGCGTAGCGCGGCAACCATTCGGTAGCAGCGTAAGGACGACGCTCGCGATAACTGATTCAATCCCAGTATCGCGCACCATTAACTTGCACTTCAAACGGTGTATCTAGAGCAGCTAGACAGCGGTGCACCACATACGCACCACAGTCGCTGGAGCGGACTTCCTGAAGACCAGGAAGGACGAACATGACCACCGCAATCCCTGACGGCGCAACCCCGTTCGGTGCCACAACACACGACGAGTGGCAGGACGACGACCCGCAGCCTTACCGAATCGTCTTCAGCACTGACCGAACCGTCACAGATCACCCCGTGAGGGTGTCGACGTCCGCGGTCCAGTGGGCCGACGGCAGTATCGACGGCGGGGCAATCGAAGCCCCCTACATCTATGTCTACGACCTCGGCGAGAGCCGACCGCTTAACAGAGCGACCAGGCCCGCGAGTTGGCGGCGGGCTTCTCCTTGAGTCGGCAGCCGAGGTTGACGGGTGGGTTACGCGATGACCGCCACACCCAACGTGCCGATGCCTACTGGCGCCGTACGTGTCGAAGAGTGGGAGGGAGAAGGGCACGACCGCGGTCGGTTCTTCCTTCACCCTCCACTGGAAGTCAGCGACGTAACGGTGGCCATCCGCGGTGTGCAGTATTCGGACGGCAAAATGGGGCGCAGCGCTCTCCTACAGCTTCATCCCTCCGTCGAGAGCATTGGAGCGGACTTCACGCCGCGGTATGCGCGCCGGCTCGCGGCGATGCCGCAGAACCTCGCTGATACCTGCGAGATCCTCGACGAGGCTGGGCAATGACCAGCACCCCCACACCCGGTAACTTCAGTTCCACGATCAGCTTCGAGGACATCATCGCCGCGTGGGGAGACGAAGTCCCCTGCGAGAGTGTTCACAAGTGCGGCGAGCCCTCGGCCTGGCTAGTCGACGTCCACGGCTGCGAACGTGTCTCCGCCTGCACTACCCACGTCATGCTTTGGCTGCAGGCAGTGACCGTCAAGATCGCTACTTTCGGTTATGTGCGCTGCATCCACGGCGACAAACGTTTCGCGACCGTCGAACAGCTAGGCAGACCGCGGCCACTCTAGTTTTCTGCATAGAACAGGCCTGCGTCCGCCTTAACCTGAAGTTCCCTCCATCGGCCCGCTGCCTAGATCCCCAAAGGTGGCTAGCCGAACCCATTTCGCAGCACTTCGGCCCGTGTACCGCAGGCGGATAACAACGTACATTTTCTGTATGCGTCCAGGTCAGACGCCACGACGGCGACTTCTGATTGTCGTTGTCAGCTCTGGCGTGTATCGCGCTGGACCCCGCCGCGAACGAGGGGGCAGATGAAGAAGCCGGAGGACTCCCCAAGGCAGCCCTGGGACCAGGAGACTGCATGGTCGTTGACAGATCGATTCTGGGGGGATGAATCGACTGACATGGCTGGCTTCAGCCAGCGGGAAGAGGATGAGTTTCTCCTCGCATATGGACCGAGGAAGGTGCGGAAGGCCATCATCGCCCGCCGGACGGCGGACATGAACGAGCGCCAACGTGACGCATTCTTACTGAGGTATGGCTCGCGCAGGGAGCGCAGGGCCATTAAGCACCGCCAGGAGGCGCGCGAACAAGCGGCCGAACAGGGCGCGGACGGCTACACGATCTGGTGATTCCCCTTGGGCTGAGGTAACTAGACTGCGCGTCAGATGAATGCTCGCTCCATCAGCCCGATGTTGGCTACTCTCGGCAGGCCGCCGGTACGGTTCGCGGATTTCGCTGTGGAAGCGAAGTACGACGGGCAACGTGGCCTTGCGGTGGTGGACCGCGGCACCGTGGCGCTCCTGAGCCGCAATGGCGTCGACATTACTCGCACGTTTCCTGAGATCACCACCGCACTTGCACGGTCAGATCGCAGCCTGGTTCTTGACGGGGAGATCGTGGCGCTCGACGAGTCGGGTGTTCCTTCGTTCAGCCGTTTGCAGCAGCGGTGGCCGCAAAATCGCCGGCCCCGGGCTGCATTGCTGCGGCGGGTGCCTGTTCGATACTTCGTCTTCGACGTCCTTCAAGCCGACGGCCGCGACCTCATCCGCGAGCCTTACTCGGCACGCCGCGCTCTTCTGGAGGAGGTCGCGTCCACCGACGTTGGCGTCGTCCAATTCCCGGCAAACTGGGCCGGAGCGGATCCCGCAGTGGTGCTCGCAGCGTCAGCAGAACTGGGGCTTGAAGGCATCGTCTGTAAGCACATGGACTCCCCCTACACCCCCGGGCTGCGCTCACGGGACTGGATCAAGACACCCCACCGCAAGCGAAGCGAATTCGTGATTGGCGGCTGGCTCCCCGGCATGGGGATCAATCGACACACCGTGGGAGCGGTCCTCGTCGGCGCCCACACCACAGATGGTTCCCTAACGTTCTGTGGAGCTGTCGGCGCCGGCCTCAGCGGTATTGAGCGACGACGCCTTACGTCAGCCCTGACACCCTTTCGCCGCAGCACCTCCCCCTTCGCGGCTACCCCCTCGGACATCGCGCCCTATGCGAGCTGGGTTGAGCCTGTGCTCGTCGGAGACGTCGAGTACCGCGAGATGAATCGGTCGACGCTTCGGCATCCGTCGTGGAAGGGCCTACGGGTCGATGTAGCTAGCGATCTCGTCGCGCTGCCCGCCTAATCCCGTCTCCGGCCGCGCTTAGGCTGTAAGAGTGTTGGGCGAACTGGTGCAGACGGCTCGCGGGCAATGGATCACGAAGGCCCCGTCCCGCTGCGTGAACGGCCATCCCCTTGGCTCCAAACAAGTGCAGGTAGGTCACGCCGCATGTCTCGGCCACGGAGGCGGTGGTCACGTCACGTGGCGATGCGTCACATGCGATCAGGTGTTGTACGGGCCGCCGTTAAACACGCACTGCACAGTGCTGGATGGGCCGGCCACCGTGCGTATATCCACCGCATCCCTCTGAGTTTTGACTCGACGGCGACACGCTGTGGTCGATCCAGGCTTTCGAAGCCGCCTTCATGGCAGGCTCCAGCTATGGCGTTTACCATCCATCTGCAGTACATGTCGGGCGACGATCACACCCAAAACGGTGTCCACGATTACTCGGACGACGCGACGTACCGATACACCGACAGCGGCCAACTCATCGTCAAAAAGGGAGTCGAAGAGCCGACAATTCACTATGGGACCAACGATGGGGATACATCGTCGCAGACCATGACCATGGGCCTGGCCGCAAGAAGGGCGAGAAGCGCGGGGGCGCCGCAGTCTTCAAGTGACCTCGTTGGTCGAGTCGCCTAAGCAATCTCCTCGGGCAACACCGGATACCACCAGTCAACGCAGGCTTCTGTCTCGTCGATAGACGACCACGGTTTACGCGCCCTCGCTCAACATAGGCAGCGAGCCGACGCCTGCCCTCGTGATAGGCGCCTCCGAGGTCTGCCTACCCGCACGTGATGACCAAGAAAGCATCGGCCTCTGCGGCGGTAACGGTCGAGCGGATAAACCGCCTGCGATCAGGAAAACGCCGCCGTACGCTGCCCTCATGGATCCGGGGGAAGAACGGGCGATTACAGGGCCGCTGCATACGCCGCCAGGATGGTATCCGGATCCAGGTGCTTGCGGAGGACACCGATACTGGGACGGCCAACAGTGGACAGCACATCAGCAGCCCAATACCAACAGCGACTGGGCACAACGGCCTCCGGTACGCCCTAATAACCGCGCTACTTGGAAGCGTAAAAACGCATGGGCTGCGGTCGGTGTGATCGGCGCACTGATTGGGGTCGTCGTGGTCGTCGCAATCTCCAGCACCGACAGTGTTGATAAGGACGGAATATCGTATCGTCTGGGGCAAGAATGGGGTAACGACATCGCGGGTGCGGCAGTCCGACGTGGCGGCCAATTGCCGCCCACGCCAGGTGATTTCGAGTTCGAGTGTGGAGCACGAAGCAGTACCGTGGCGTCTGAAGGAATTCACGGCGGCCAAATCGAACTGTCCTCCGATGAAGTTGATCGCGATGATTATGAGGCTGGCTGCATGGACGCAGTTCGTGAACGACTCAATTAATGATGTCGGCGGCAGTGCGATGAGATACTTCATGCGCTGCCGCTCAACTGCACATTGCACATGTATCGACGGTCCGGCACTCGCGCGATCTCATCGAGCCGACGGCATGGTGATGCATGACTATCCGTGACTCATCGAAGGATTGGGGTCCACTCGAAGGCGGAGACGCAACAAATTTCGGCTTTGCGATCACCGGTATCCGAATCGGTGACGGAAACCTAATAGAACTGCCGGGAGCGGGCAGCGTTATCGCGATCGTTGGCGCGAACAATGTCGGGAAGTCAACGCTGCTTGAACAGATCTACAAGCGCCTGTCGACCAACAAACTCCAAGAACCGCTGACGCCAGTCGTCGTAACAGAGCTCTCCGAACCTTGGTCGGGATCCCTCGCCGACCTGCGAGCCTGGCTCGTCATCAATGGACAGATCGACGAGACGAACGGCCCCCCGCATGTGCGCCGAAGCGGAGCGATTAATCGGATGCCGCTCGACAACGCAGCGGAAACGCGAAAGCTATCCGGCCCGGGCGGTCTCGCCCCCTGGTTCATCTCCAACCAAAGTCCCATGAACCGGATCAGTAACTGTGACCCCATGGGCCGGCTTGATGATCCAGACGCGACGCCGCAACATCCGTCCCAGATTCTTTACGGTGACCTCGCCAAACGCGAAAAAGTGCAGCGGTTCGCGGAGCGGATGTTCGACATCGTCCTGCACTTTGACGCAGTGAGCACCAATGTCGGTTTCCGCGTGGGCGATCCCGCAGTCGAGCCCCCGCGAGTCAACGTGGTGGACAAGCACTACACGAGAGCCGTTCAGAAGCTGCCGCGATTGGCCGACCAGGGCGACGGGATCAAGTCGGCACTCGGCGTCATCATCCCGCTCATCACAAATGAGTACCCCCTGACGCTGATCGACGAGCCGGAAGCCTTCCTACACCCGCCGCAAGCCAAGTTGATCGGCTCCGAGATGGGTTCACTCGCGAAGGCGAATCGCGCTCAGATAATCGTCGCAACACACGACAAAAACGTTCTTCAGGGTCTCGTGGAAAGCGATGCGCCGTTGTCGATCATCCATCTGAATCGCGTTGAAAACACCACGACAGCAAAGCATCTCGCGGCCGAGGACATCACACAGCTGTGGAGGGACGCGACGCTACGCTATGGCGATGCGCTCAACGGACTGTTCCATCGCGCTGTCGTTGTCACGGAGAACGATCGCGACTCCCGCTTCTACGCGGCCGCTATAGACTCGGCGCAGGAAGCAGCGACACCCCGGCCTCCCGCTCATAACCTGATGTTCCTAGGCAGCAATGGCAAGCAAAACATTGCGCCGATCGCCGACCGCCTTATCAAACTTGGGGTTCGCACGGTGGGCTGTCCAGATCTGGACATCCTCAACAATGAGGCCAGAATTCGCACCCTAGTTGAGGCACACGGGGGCATTTGGGATCACATTGAAGGTCTATATAGGCGGGCCACGAGCGAGTTCATGGGCACACCGCGGCCGCTTCGGGTCGAGCGTGTGAAGCGGAAGATCGCCGAGGTGTTTAGTCGAACCGAGGACACGGAGATCGTCACCGAAGATCTCGCGGCAAGACTCGCAGATGCGGTCAAGATCCCGAAAACCAAGTGGAGTGAACTGAAGGAGTACGGGGACCGCGCATTCAGGTCCGACCCAGCGGCAGCTTCCGCACTACTTGATGCGCTCGACGATCTAGGAATTGTTGTAGTCAGGGTCGGCGAGCTCGAACGCTTCGCCAAGAGAGTCAAGGCCCCAAAGGGGCCCGAATTTCTACCTGTGGCACTTCGCGAGAAGGTCCACGAGACGCAGGAAGCGAGGCAGCACGCGCAGCGCCTTCTCAAAGCGGCGGGAATTCCCATCGAGCCGGACAGTCCCCTGTAGACGAGCCCACAATAGCGGAGTATTCGCTTCTCAACGCCTAGGTGTGCTCCGCCCGAACCAAGTCTAAGTTGGACACCCGGCATGTCCTGGCCACGGACATGTCACATGGGCGGATGCTAGACGTGCGATCGCGGTGCTTTACGGGCCGCCGTTGAATGCTGATTGCGCGTGTCTCGATGGGCCAGCGGCCGTGCGCATCTCTAACCTCAAAGCGTGAACGCCCCCGCCTATTTGACGACATCGAGCGGACTGACCCCGCACCGGCTTACGACACCGAAGATTCGTTTCACTTCTTGAACAGGGTCGCCCGTCCGCAATGGGCAAAGGTCCGCCGACTCTTGGAAGCTTGGTACGGCGAATACCCAGAATCATCGAAAACAGATCTGAGAAGTCGCTTCCGCGAGCCTGGCGCCGGACAGCATTACGGCGCGTGGTGGGAGCTATACATCTACACCCTCTATCGACGCCTTGGCTATTCAGTCACTACCCACCCGGAACTGCCGAATACCAGCCGACAGCCCGACTTCCTCGTCAGCCGCGGACAAGCGAGCGCGTATATCGAGTGCGCTGTTTCCTTCGCAGTTACGGGATCAGGCAAACGCTCATCCGGTCAGCAGGCATGGATCTTCGAAGCTACTAACCAAGCGAAGAATCCAGATTTTTTCGTCGACCTCGAGATCCGACGATCCGGGACTGAACGCCCAAAGGCGTCGGAAATCGTAAGGCCGCTGGAAAACTGGCTCTCATCACTGGATGCGAACTCTGTCTCTACCGAAATCGCTAGCGGCAAAGGTGTACCCGAACTAGTTCTCGATATTAGAGGCTGGCAACTCGAATACAGTGCCTGGCCGGTGGAGCCTGAGCACCGAGGCGAGAAGGGCCGCATCCTCGGCATCTACCCAGTGTCAGAGGCATTCATCAACAACGAGACGCAGCGTGTGCGCAGCATAGTGAGGCGCAAGGGCGGACGTTACGGCCTGCCGGACAAACCGTTGGTCCTCGCCATCTTGAACACTTCTGGATTCATCGAGGAAACTGAAGTAGCAGAAGCCCTCTTCGGCTCGATTGCGGTCGAGTATTACCAAGGAGATCCTCAGTCCGTTCGGTGGGTAAGGCGGCGCGATGGATACTGGCGCCAAGGACCACCGATCCGGGGCTCGCGAGTGTCTGCAGTACTGCACGGCGAGAACATTTACCCGTGGAGAGTGTGCACTGCAGTGCCGAAGCTATGGATCAATCCGTGGGCGGAAATGCCACTGGGGGCACAACTTCCCTTTGAAGCGCGCACCGCGCGCGACACAGGCGAAGTGTTCCCCGCCGCAGAAGCATCTGTCTCCGGGCCTGCGCTGTTCGATCTGCCACCCGACTGGCCGGGCTTTTAGCGCCGACACGCCCCACCGCGTTGTCCGTGGCTTGTCGGTCGGTGGCCAAGTCGACAGTTGAGCAGAAGCCAGAGTTCTAAAACGCTCCAAGGCGGTTCGCTACGTCGTTCAACATGCGATCCGCGCCCCACGCCGAGGCGGCGACCCACGCAAGCTCCCTCTTTGACTGTCGATCGACATCCGGACCTTCGGCAGGCTTGTAACCGACATCGTGTTGCGGCTCCGCCCAAGCGTGCATGAAAAGCGTACGTAGCTGAAGTTCGAACGTCGTCGGCATGTGCCGATTGGAGATCCCAACCGTCAGGCTTCAAGTGCTCCGGTATTACGAATATGTAGTGGTCAGACTCGTAACCGAACTCGTCTGGCTCCTCGGGCTCTTTCGCAATGTATTCCACAGGCCCAAACCTTGACTCGACTCGCTCTCGCACGATTGGTAAGTCGTCACGGAAGAACGTGATCACCCGTCCCGCTACCTGGTCTTCGATTTCGGCAAGGGGTGGCGAGTCCCCGTTTCTTAGTCCACCCGTTTCTAGAGTCGGGTTGGTTTGATCCAGATTCAGTTGATGCTGCAGGCCACCGGGGTGTGGGTGCACCTGCAGACCGCAGCGTACTCAGCCGGCGTGCGGTAGCCCAGCGCCGAGTGGCGGTGTCGGTGGTTGTGTTCCTCCTTGAAGTCGCCGATGACCACCCGGGCCTCGAGCAGGGTGTTCCAGTGGTTGCGGTTGAGGCACTCCTTGCGTAGTCGGTTGTTGAACGATTCGATGTGTCCGTTGTTCCACGGCGTTCCCGGCGGGATATACGACATGCCCGTCTTGCCGTCGCAGAACTGTTGCAGCGCTTGAGAAATGAACTCCGGCCCGTTGTCCATCCGCAACACCTTCGGCGGCCCGCCCGCCGCCACGAATACCTTCTTGAGCTCGTCGACCAGTCTGTCGGCGGTGATCGACCGTTCCACGATATCGAGCAGCGAGACCCGGGTGTGTTCGTCGATCATCGAGGCGATCTTGATCGCCTTGCCATCGATGGTCGAGTCGAACTGGAAGTCGATCGCCCACACCACGTTCGCGGCGTCGGCCTCGACCGGCGGGATCGACGACACCCCGGCCCGCTTACGCGGACTGTGCACCCGCACCTGCAGGCCCTCCTCGCGCCACAGTCGATGGATCTTCTTCTTGTTGACCTCACGGCGCTCGTCGTAACGCAATGCCGCCCAGGCACGGCGGAACCCGTGACAGGGATGTTTGGTGGCGTAGGCGCGAAGCCAGGCCCGCATTTCGGTGTCGGGATCAGCGGGGGTCTGCGCCTGAGGAAGGCGGCGGCAGGTGGAGCGGGCTAGCCCAACGGCTTTGCACGCCAACCGTTCCGACATACCCAACGTGGTGGTGAGCATGTCGACGGCGCGGCGCTTGGCAGTTGGGCTCAGAATTTTCCCTTGGCGACCTCCCGCAGGGCGTCTTTGACCAGCTCGGCTTCGGCCAGCAGCCGCTTGAGTCGGGCGTTCTGCTCACGCAGTTCTTTGAGTTCCTTGGCGGCGTCGGTGTCCATCCCGCCGTAGGCGCGGCGCCAGTTGTACAACGTCGCCGCCGACACCTCAAGCTCAGCGGCGATCTCCTCGCCGGTCTTGCCCTCCGCGGTCAGCTCATCCGCACGGCGCAATTTGCGCACGATGTCCTCCGCGGAATGCCGCTTCCGACCAGCCATACGTTTCATCGTCCCTTCTGGCCCGACATCGGGCCACAGGACTCTAGAACTTGCTGGACTCATTCAGTGGGAACACGCCAGACGTGGTATGCGTACGCTGATAGCAACGAACCGGCAGGCACTCGAGTTCTCTCCTTGCGAATACAAACTTGCGATTCGCACTGATACTCTCAGGTTGAGCCGCCCCTCCGTGGCTGTTTTGGGCCAGAAGCCCTTCATTGTTGAAAGTCACAGCAAATTCATTTCTAGAGTTCCCGGCTCCATGGTGTCGTCTGGAAACACTAAGACATTCATAATCGACCGGTCTCGGAGTAACCCCGTCAGTACATCTTTTGGAACACCGAGTCGTTGCGCCCGCAGCATAGCCTTGGCGACCGACACAGAGGCCGCGGCCGCCAATCGTTCCGCGAAGTCCCGTTCAGCATCATTTCGAACGCGCGCGCCCAGCCTCGATTGCTCAGCGGTGTCGAGCGCCAGCAGCAACCGCGGATCATCCAGACATCAGACGATAGACGTCGACTCCCTGTCCCGCATCTCCCGGATCACCCCAGACCAGACACCCGGCACATGAACCCGCCGGCTGCCCGCCGAGCCCTTCCGCCTAGCCATCTAGCTCCGCCCCTTGGCCTCGTTATGAGGACGCCAACGCGAATTCGCCGCCCGCTGCTTGACAGGATCCTTGCCGTCATCGCGCAACTGAATCCCGGAGATCACCCGAGCCAAAGCAGCACGGGTCTGCGTCGCCTCACCCACAGCCGGATTCAGATGCACAACACCCGACTTCGACGTGTTGCTCAACCCCTCCGAATCGATGAGCCCCTCCAACTCGACAATGCGGTCCTGCAAAGCCTCCGCTATCGACAGCAACTCAACTTCTTTCGCGTCAGGCTCCAACTCCTCGGCATCCATCTCTTCACGAAGACGCGCCACAAGGGCCGCACCCGACGAATCAGTGACCTGCGAGTTCGTCACTTTTTCTCCGTTCTGCATTGCAGAGATCATTTTCCGCAGCACCTACCGGGGCTTCCGCGAGCCCGGGCGCAGGGGTCCTGGCGGGGTGGGTGCACGCATTCCTCAGTTCTCCGTATCTGGGTCTGAACTGTCCTCGGCGGAGGCACGGCGGCGTTCCTCCTCGATCTTCTTCTTCCAGTCCGCGACAGCGCTTTGCCGCATGATGCGATAGTTGCCCGTCTCCTCATGCCAGACAGCGACGAGTGGGCCGGCTCCGCCGTTACCTGTGGCGCAGGCGTGGATGTAGATCTGGCCAGGGCCGGTGCCGTGCTTGTCGCACATGTTCGCTGCAGCAGAACCGGGTGTCAGGACGATGCCGACGGTGACGCCGGCTGCGACTATGGCGGTGCGGATCACGGGTGTCTCCTACTTTTGTTTGGTTGGGTGGCGCAGTCGCCACGGCTTGGAGGCCGGCCTGGTTGGCGACTGCGCCGTTGATGCCTGCGTGCTGCGCCCGTCCGAGACGTGGGGAGCGCCCACGGCGGACACCAGGATTAGGCGGCGTCAGGGTCGTATCCGCGTGCGTCGGTGATGACGGTGGTTGCGAGGCCCTTGCCGAACGATGCGCGCAGGCTCCGGGCGTTGAACTCGGCGATGATGGCGGCTTGCTTTGCCTTCTTCAGCCTCTTTGCGGCCTGGGCGTATTCGGGTACGACTTGCCCGACGGCGGTGTCGATCCAATCCGATGGATGTCCGTGTGCCGCCAGGTAGGCCGGCAGTTCTTGCAGGAGTGTGCCGAGTTGTTCGCCGTCGGCGTCAGCGATGAGCTTTTGCGCTTTACCGAAAGCACCTTCCTTGGCGCTGTCGAGCACGGCTTTTGTACGGTCCCAGTAGCGACCAGCGCGGAGTTCGGCCGCGACGTCGCCGTTCGGCGACAGGCCGGCGCGGATCCTGTCGACCTGGGCGGCCGCCTGGTCTGCCCGAGCGCGAACGTTGGCCAATGCGGTGTCGACTGCTTTGGCGGCTTCGGTGTCACTGAATTTTGCGATCTGCGCGGTCAGGCCCTCTGGCGAATAGTGTTCTCGCGGAATGCCGTCGAGGAACTTTTCGAACGCGTCCTTCGCGTGGCTGAAGGCGGCGTGGGCTTGCTCAACAATGCTGCCGTCCACCTTCACGGCGCGGACAGTGACTTGTGGGGGCTGGAACGGCGGCTCCGGTGGTGCGGGTGGCCGATAGCCACGTTCTTCCGCGGACGGTGTCCACCCGACTCCATTGAGGACTTCATAATCCGGCACTTTGCGTTCCTTCCGATGAGGTTCTGGGTTGCTCAAGTTATTTCGCGGGTTGTCGCTGGGCGCTGCTAGCCAACGTTCTTCACATCGACGGCCGTACTACGGCCCCTTCGGCGCTTCGCGGGGTAGCACTGATCCTTCGGCGGCCTCACGCGCCGCACGAGGGCTGCGTACTCGGCTTCGTCCAATTCGCGCAGGTAGCACGAAACAGCGAGCTCAAATACCTCAACCGCAGTCATCTAGTGTCGCCTTCCAAGCCTTATATTCGCTGACGTCGTGTCGGCGAAAGACCCAATGCCCTTCGACTAGCAGGCCGCCAATGTCCTTTGCGATGCGCCCCACATGCTCTGGAGTGCAACGTAGTTCGGCGGCTACCGCTTTCGAGCCCATCAAGTCCGGCTCTAATCTTTCCGCACCACAATCGGATTCATGTTCGTCGGCGAACATGAGGAGATCGTCGAGTTGCTGACAGACGTCACGGAGTTCACGCCGTACCCGGATGCCTAGGAGTTTCGACAGTTCGATGTTCTGCCAGAGCCCGCGTACCGCCCACTCGATCTGCCACTGTGTGGCCTTCACGCTGCCGCCTTGTCTTGCTTGCCGTACACGCAGCCGCCGACAACGCCGCGGGGCCTTCTGTTACGCGGCAGTCCCTGAACCCACGCTTCGCACGCATCCAGGACAGGGCAGCTGTGACACAAATGGCTGGCGTACTCGGTGATTTCGGGGTTGTCGATCTCGTCGAATATCTGCCACCTGTTGAGACACTTCGCGCCGCTTAGATCCGGCAGGGCGGCAAGGGCTGCGGCTAAGGAGGCCCAATCGCTCATCGCTTCCCGCCTCCCGCGATGGCGAACGATCCGTCACGACGTGAACAGAAGCCCATCGCCGCGGCGCGGACCCAGTGGCGGTGGTCGCACAGGGGGCACATCACGCATACCAATTGCTTCCCGTCGGCAAGCTGCCGACGCGCACGAACTACAGCCGTTCTGCTCATCAGGTGGACCCGTTCAGACGAGCCTGGGCACTGGCTACGGCATCCTGACGCGCCACGAAGGCGCACTCTGCGCAGAGGGCAGTTTCGTTGTCCGGCAGTAGGGCTTCACCACACACGCAGACCGAGATCTCGGCCTTCTGAAGGTTGAGATCTCCACGCGCGTTGGAGACCGCGTGGAGCACACGGTCGGTCTGCCCCGGAGTACTGGCCGTGAGACCACCTGGTGCAGTCGCGCCCGTCTCACGCAGTTGGCGCGACTGTGTATTTGGCTCAGTCGCGCCATCCTGTTTGTGCAGGTCGTCGCCAGTTGCGCCAGTCGCGCCAAGGTTTTGAGAGACGGGGGTGACCGTGGCGCAATTGGCGCGACTGGGCAGCTGCCACCAGGTGAGCCGCGGGAAGCCACGACTCTCGATGACCACACCCAATGACTTCACTGCGCGCTGCAGCGTCCGCTCACGGATGCCCGCCTTGGCCGCGTCAGCCTTGGCCGCTTTGGATGATGCTGCGCCTTGCTCGGTGAGGTAGTCGTGCAACCATTGCTCGGCCTCAGTTGTTGCACCCCTGTCGTCGTGCGGTTCAGCCAGCAGGCTGAGTGCCGTGTGGTCTGTGTGGCCCTCCCACTGCACCCGTGCGACACCGTGATCCCCGGCGCCGACGAGCCGGTACGCGAGCGAGTTCGGTGTCGTGCCCAGGTTGGATTTGACGGACGCAAGCACCCGGCGCTCGGGGTCGTCAGGATCGGATGCCACTAACAGGCCGCCGCGGGCGGCGCCGACGATGCCAATGGACCCACCACCGCGGTAAAGCGGATCGGCGCCCTTGGCCTTGTTCAGGTGGCGCAACAGTAGAACGGTGCAGCCGGTCCGGTCAGCCAGGGATGAGAGGCGGTTCAATACCCGCCTGATGTCCTGGTCTTTATGCGCGTCAGTCCCGGTCGGGAGATAGGCCATGATCACATCGACCACCAGTAGGCGTGCTGAGTACTCGGTAATCGCTCGCTCGAGTAGTTGCACGTCGCCCAGAGTTGGTGGCCGCAAGGTTCCTTCGTCATCGACAGGTACACCCTCGATCGCAAACACTTGGTTGACGTCTGCCCCGGCGGCGTCGAGTCTGGGCCGCACCGTGTCTGCTAATCCGTCTTCGGCGGACATCAGCAGAACGGCGCCTTGGTGATCGCAGGTGGTGCCGTCTGGCCACCTACCGCCACTGGTGACTACAGCGGAGAATTCGTCAGAGAGCGTCGACTTGCCGAGTCCTGGATCCCCGTCCAGCGTGACGAGCTTGCCCATAGGCAGCCAGCCAGGCCAGAGCCACGAAACCCTTTCGGGCTGAACATCGGCCAATCTAGTTAGTGTGAATTTGGGCTCTGCAGGTACATCTAACATCAGGCTGCACCTCGTTCAAGCCAAGGGTGTTGTGATTCAAACTCGGTACGGTGTCTGATCCGCTGGGCTACCGCCGCCCAGTCGCATACAGCCGAAATCTTCTGTGCTGCTTCGCAGTACTGTTCCTGAGAGATCTCCACTCGCAGAGCGTGGTGTTGAGCGTAGTCGAGTAATGCGGCCCACTTGCGTCTGTCGCCCGTAGGCAATTCGCACCATGCTGGTGTGCCAGCTGCTGGATAGTGCCCGGCGGTGTCGAGGTATCGCTGCACGAACTCGTGAACCGGCCAAAACGCCACCTGTTGGGATTCAATTTCTTTCATCAGTGCCCCCCGCCTTTGAGCGGCACACTGGACCCATATGCAGGCGAACTGATTTGGGCGCCACGACCCATTGCCCACACCGTGAGCAACGGCAAGCGAGTCGGTAGCCGAGCCTGGCGGCCTCGTGGAGAACCTTCTGTTCGTGGCGGTCCTCTGCTGTTGCCGGTTCGTGCGGCGCAGCGCTAAACTCGTAGGCATCGCTGGTGTTACGAAGGGGCCGGTCCTGTGGCGGGGCCGGCCTTTTTCGTTTCCGAGTCATGCAGCCTCCGTTGGGCCGGACCGCGTCAAAGCCGTTTCCCAGCGGGGGGCCTCAGCAAGGGGTTTCAACAGGGACTGCACCGACTCCAACGTGATACGGATGTCGCGCGGGCCCAGGCGAAAGCCCACCAGAGTGCCGTCAGATAGACGGCGATCCACGGTTACATGTGACCAGCCGGTCAACGCCATAACTTGTTGCTTTGTAACGAGTTCCGGAAGCCCCGGAATCCCGTGTGAATTAAAGGTTCTAGTCATGAACTAAAGATTCTGAACACGACTTGCGACACTGACCGCGTGACGCGGGCCACAAATCGGCCGTGCGGGCCTGGGCGGAAGAGGATTTGCTTGCAGGTGGCGACCTGATAACCGCGCGGTTTAAGGGCCTTCGGCTGCTTGAGGATCTCATCCTCGAGGCGGTTGACCAGGGCGGCGATGACATGCCCACCTCGGCGGCACACATGTAGTACAAGCCGTGAACGGCATTCAGGGGGTGGAAGTTGTCGACCTGCACGAGGACCTGCACGCCGATCACGTCGCGGAGGAACTACGGCGTTCTTGCTCTTCGCAATGACCTCGTGATGGATCTTGCTCGTCGCGGCATACTCACTTCCCGGCGAGCTGGGCCATCTTCTCTGCGATGACGCGATCTCTGGCTTCGGCGGCGTGTTGATAGCGCATCGCGGCGGCCGGGGTGGAGTGTCCGAGTCTGGACATGAGTTCGGCCAGTGTGGCGCCCGTCCGTGCGGCGAGGACTGCACCGGAATGTCGTGTGTCGTGCCAGCGCAGATCGGGACGCTTCGCCTTGGTGCGCGCCTTGTAGAAGTGTCGGTAGAGGGTTGACGGCTGGAGGTGCCTACCGTTCTTGCCGGGAAACAGCAGTGCGGCTGCCTCCGGCCCAGTGTGTGTTTTTAGGTGGTGTTGTAGCGCCGGAAGGATGTGGGCGGGAATGACGATGTCGCGTATGCCCGCATCGCTTTTGGGTGGGCCGACAACCCATTCGCCTTTGACACGTACAGCTCCGCGGCGAACTTTCACGACGTCCCCGTCGATATCTGCACGGCGAAGTTCTACGAGTTCTCCGAACCGCAAAGCTCCCCAAACCCCGAGCAGGGTCATCGCTTTGAGGTTGTCAGGCATCTCTTCGATGAGAATCTCTAGCTCTTCGATAGTGAGGGGCCGCGGTTTGATTTTCCGACTCACGGAGCCGGCCCCCTCAATCGCGCATGGATTGGCGTCAATGAGGTGCTTAGCGCGTGCTGTCTCGAGGATGGTGCGCATCAACGAGTAGGAATGCGCCCGAAGGGTTGGGCTGCCAACGAGCGTCGCGGCATACCACTTGTCCACCATGTCTCGCGTGATGGATCGGACAGCCTTCTTCCCGAACGTCGGGTTGATGTGCTTCTCCAGCAGCATCTCGTAGTGCGCTTTAGCCTCGATCCACCGATGAACTGTGTGGGGTTTGGGGTGTTGATATGAGGAAAGTGCCCTCTGTACTGGGATGATTGATGTTCCTTACGCATTAATCACCCGAGTTCGGAAAGGCACTTCCGGTGCAAGTGTCGCACAACTTCGTCGCCGCGTCGGCGGTGTTCGACGATGATCATCTCGTGTCGTGTGCCGGGTTGGTGCCGGTGATGACGCTGGCCGCCCAGACACGACTGCCACAGTTGTTGGCGGACAAGATCAACATCGCGGTACCCAGGATCGCATCCGGATCGGCCAATCCATCGCCGAAGCTGACGACCGTGATCGCCTGGATGTGCGTCGGCGCGGACAGTATCGATGACCTGGATGTGGTCCGCAGCGGTGGGATGAAGACGCTCTTTGACGGTGTGTACGCGCCCTCGACGGTCGGAACGCTGTTGCGGGAGTTCACCTTCGGCCATGCCCGCCAGTTGGAGTCGGTGCTGCGTGAGCACCTGGCCGCCCTCTGTCAGCGGGTGGATCTGTTGCCTGGTGCCGATGGGCGGGTGTTCATCGATATCGACTCGCTGTTGCGCCCGGTCTACGGGCACGCCAAACAGGGTGCCAGCTACGGGCACACAAAGATCGCGGGGAAACAGATCCTGCGCAAAGGGCTGTCCGCGCTGGTCGCCACGATCAGCACCGAGACCGGTGCGCCGGTGATCGCCGGCGCCAGGCTGCGTGCCGGCAAGACCAACTCCGGTAAGGGTGCAGCCCGCATAATCGCCCAAACCGTCGCCGCTGCCCGCGCCGCCAGAGTCACCGGCCAGATCCTGGTGCGTGGCGATTCGGCCTACGGCAACGGTGTCGTGGTGGCCGCCTGCCGACGTGCCGGTGCCCGGTTCTCTCTGGTCCTGACCAAGTCCCGTGCGGTGGCTGCCGCGATCGCGGCGATTCCCGAGACCGCGTGGACCCCGGTGTCCTACCCCGGGGCGGTCCGCGACCCCGACACCGGAGGATGGATTTCTGCTGCCGAGGTCGCTGAAACCACCTACACCGCATTCGGTTCCACCGCCAACCCGGTGACCGCCGGGTTGATCGTGCGGCGAGTCAAAGACGCCCGCTACCCCGATGCGCTGTTCCCGGTGTGGCGGTATCACCCGTTCTTCACCGACACCGACGAACCAGTCGACGCCGCCGATATCACCCACCGCCGCCACGCCCTCATCGAGACCGTGTTCGCCGACCTCATCGACGGACCCCTGGCCCACATGCCCTCGGGGCGCTTTGGCGCGAATTCGGCCTGGATCCTGTGCGCGGCCATCGCCCACAACCTGCTCCGCGCAGTCGGCGTGCTCGCCGGCGGCGGTCATGCTGTGGCCCGCGGGGCCACCATGCGGCGGCGCATCGTCAACATCCCCGCCCGGCTCGCCCGGCCTCAACGCAGACCCGTACCGCACCTGCCCAGCCACTGGCCCTGGGCATCAGCGTGGACCACTCTGTGGCACAACACGATCGGATTCAGCCCACCCATCGCCGTCACCACCTGACCAACCGCCGAACAGGCCCAAACCGGAACACCACAGGAAAAGCTGGGCAGACAGCAGATACCCACTGCTCACAGCCAGAAACCACCATCCAGGCCAGCGCTACCCCGACTACGCCAGCTCATCCACGGATCGAGGTTTAGGGGAAGCCTCCGAACGCAACCGCTGCCCTTTGGACAAACTTCAGCTGTGCTTGATCGCGATGTCGACTTGAGTCGGTGTAGCACTGCCGGCCGCCGATGTTGTACGCGTAGCGATCAGGTCGCTAGTTATAAGTCGAATGGAGCCTTGATAAAGCGAGCGGCGTCGTCGTCGGTTCCGCGGCGCTCTCTCGGGCGATGCCTTGACCCGATGGAGAGGGTCTCGGACAGGACAACGCCGTGTCCCGGTTCTCATCGTGGGGCTGCGGGCCGTCCCGCTGGTACCCGATGGTGATGATCACATGAGGTTTGGCTGTTCCGTGGGGGGGAATAAGGAGCCCATGGGTGTGGAGTGGGTGGCCCGGCCGGTCTGAGTGCTGCGCTGGTGTTGGGCCGGGCGCGTCGGCGAACGGTGGTGATCGACGCCGAGGCGCAGAGCAACCAAGTGTCCCCGGTTATCGGAGGGCTGCTGGGATCTGACAGCGCCCGCCGGCAGAGTTATATGCCGCCGGGCGACAGGAGTTGTCGTCGTATCCGAGCGTGGAGTATCGGCGAGGCAACGTTGCCGGTGGCCGCCGTGTCGACAATGGCTTGCTGCTCGAGGTGGATGGCGGTGAGGATATCCACGCGCACCGGGTGCTGCTGGCGACCGGCATGCAGTATTGCCCGCCCAAGCTGCCCGGCTGGCCGAGCTGTGGGGGACATCGGTATTTCAGTGCCCGTTCTGCCACGGCTGGGAGATGCGCGGTCAGCGGTTGGCGTCGCTGGCCACGGGGGATGAGGCGGTGCATTCGGCGCTGATGCTGCGGGGGTGGACCGATGACGTCGTGTTGTTGACCGACGGGCGTAGTGATCCAACGTCTGCCGACGAGCACGTGCTGCGGTCGGCCAACGTGATTGTTGATGATCGTCGGGTCGTCGAATTACATGACTACGGCAGTCATTTGACCGAGATTTCCTTCGCCGACGGCACGCGGATGGCACGCGACGGGCTACTGGTGGAGGCGCCGCTGCGGCAGCGGTCACGGCTGGCCGAGCAGCTGGGCGCGACGTGCGGCCCTGGGCCGGTAGCGGCGGACGCCGTTGCCGTCGACCAGATTCATCGAACGGACGCGGGCGGGGTGTTCGCGGCGGGTGACGTCTGCACCGAGCAGCCGCACCTGGCGGGCGTGATCGCCGCGGGCTCGCAGGCGGCGATGATGATCGTGCAGAGCCTGCTGGCCGATGAGTTCGGCCTGCCCTAGCCGCCCGTCTGATCACATCGTCAGGACCCGCTGATCTAAGGGAATTGCGTAATTTGCCGTGTGCGCGGTGACGCACGGCCGGTGAGAGACCTCATCCCCAGATCGCACTGGCCGGCTGACGCCACCGCGATGCCCATGGCCCTTCGCCGGTCGGGCAGGGGGCGGTGCGCGGCCGACTTCGGCTCGGTGGCCACCCCATCCCGGTCCGCCTGACCGACGCCGGTCTCGCGAACAGGGTTTCAGGAAATGTCGAGTTCTTGTTTCGGCGGCGCGTCCGGGGGTACCGGTCGCCGTATAACACCACCTCAACACAGGGGGATAGTCAGGTGAAGATCAAGAAAACGGCCGGAGCCGTCGCGGCCACGGCCGCCATGTTCGGCCTCGGTGCGGTTCCACCAGCCTGGGCGATCAGCAATATTCAAGTAATGGGCGTGGCCGAAACGCTCAAGGATGTCAACGGCCCGTTGATCGGTTACACGGTCACGGGCCTGATGCCGAGCTCCGACCCCGTTCCGTACCCGGTCGCCGGCCGGCTGTATGAGGCCACGGTGAAAGCCGACGCGCTGGTCGGTACGGTCATGCCGGCGGTCTGGGATTTCAACGCCCGCGCCGAGAGCGGGGCCAACTATCGCGCGCTCGCCAATGTCTCCAGCCTCAGTGCAGCGCCCATCGGGCAGGGTGGCAGCTCCACCGGCAAGGTCTACTTCGATGTCGTCGGCGACATGCCCAACAGCGTCGTCTTCAACAATGGCTTCGAAGACATTTTGGGCTGGATCCAACCGCCCGGTATCTCACCCGGTGGCTCGCCGACCGGCGGTGGCGGTGGCGGCGGTGCCTCCACCGGGGCCAACGGCGGTGCGACCGGCGGCGGTGGCAATGCACAGTTGGGACCCTTTGGCCCGGGCGGTAATACGGGCGGAGATTCGGGTAACGGCGTTACGGGCAATGATCCCGGCGCCGGTGGCGGGGCGACCGGCTCCGGTGGCAGCGGAGCCGCCGGAGATACCGGTAGCGGGGCCGCGGGCGGCGGGGCCGGCTGACTTCGTCCTGCACCACATGCCGGTAGCGCCGAGGGCCCCTCGATCGTTGCCATCGTCGAGCAACCGATCAAGCCACGGTGACGACTTGTCGTCGACCGCCGGTCATGAGGCGAGCTGAGATCTGCGTCCCGGTTTGGCCGGATAGGTCCTGAACCTGGCCGGCAGCGCGTCCGCGTGTGCTTGGTGACGGCCTATCCGCTGAGGCGGATGGTTGGATCCGCTGGACGCGGTGGCCGTGGCCGCTCTGCACTATCTCGATGTATCGACCGTTGTTGCTGCAGCCCGCCACGACTCCTACCGGATCACCTGGCAAGCCACGTCAATGAGCCTCACTTGTCCGGGGCCGCGCTCGCGGTCTGTGTAGTCGGCGAATCGAACGCGGCGTCGAAACGCCGGAATACGTCAATGGATTCGTTCAGCCGCGCAGTAGGCGGGTCAAATCGCCGCCGCCGGGTGAAAGACATCCGACAAACCATGCCCGTCTCGACCTCGTCACCGTTGGCCAGAATTGCCGACTCGACAGTTCGACGGTTGACATAGGTTTGTTGAGGCTGCCGCAGGTGCCCGGCGCCTGCGACGTACACGATGTCGTACGGTGGGCGTCGCAATATCTAACGAGGCTGCCAGGGCGGGGCGAAAGCCATGCGGAACCGCTTGGGCGACCACGACGGCGGTACTACCAATGTCGATGGTGACAGGTGGCCTAGTGTCCAGCAGTGGAACCGCTATCCGTACCAACTGTGCCGTGGCTTCATGCCGGATGATCGGATCGACGTGGTGAGTTCGTCGGCAGCAGGTCTGCGGCGGCGCCGCTGGAGGTGGGACGGTTTTGGTCGAGCGACAGTTGTGGAGGTTGTCGCCGGAAGCCGCGGGTGAGGACGGCCAGGTAGACCACGCCGATTGCCAGCCATGTGACGCCCAGAACCTTTGCAAGCCCGCTCAATTGAAAAAGCAGGTACACATCAATGATCGCTCCCAGGGCGGGCAGCACGAGGCCTCGCACGACGCCGAGGGTGCCGGTAGACCGTTGTCGGTAGTAATACACGATGACGCAGATATTGACCACGGTGAAGGCCAAGAATGCACCGAAGTTGATCAGTGAGGTCGCCTGCGCGAGGTCCAGGGTGACAGCGATCAACGTGATCACAGCGAGAAACACGATGTTGAGCACCGGGGTTTCGAACCGGCGGTTGAGGTAGCCGAAGAACCGTCGTGGCAGCACGCCGTCGCGTCCCATCACATACAGGAGGCGACTCGAGCCGGCTTGCACCGACAACGCCGACGACGAACCCAGAACAACGATGAGCAGGTTGAGGGTGTTGGTGACTCGCTCTCCAGCGATGGGTGTCAGCGCGGCATACCAGGCCACATCCGCCGTTCCGGGGTCGACGTGGGGGACCGCTAGCTGCACGACGTAGGCGATGACGACGAAGATCGCGCCGCCGATAAGAACGGCCAGCCACAGCGCCCGGGGCACGTTCCTGGAGGCGTCCTTCGCCTCCTCGCTGAGTGTGCTGACGGCGTCGAAGCCCAGAAAGGAGTATGCGGCGATGGCCGCGGCGGCAGTGACTGCTGGGATGGTGGTCGCCGAGTTCCACAACGGTGCGACGTAGTCGGTCGGCGGGGCGTCGACCATCGCGGAGATGAAATAGCCAAGGACGATGAGAACGACCGTCCCAGCGCCGATCACGAAAAGCTTGTTCACCGCGTCAGTTGCCTTGAGGCCGACGGCGTTGATCGTCGAAAGCACCACCCCGATGATCACCAACCAGCCCCAGATCGGGATCGCCGGAAACTGCGCATTGAGGTAGAGCGCGCTGACGAAGTTGGCGGCCATCGGCAGAAAGACGTAGTCGAGCATCAGCGCCCAGCCGGACAAGAATCCCAGGGTTGCCGCCGAGCAGGTTGCGGGCGTAACTGTAAACCGATCCCGAAGTCGGATAGTGCTTGGCCATGACGCCGTAGCTCAACGCCGTCAGCAGCATCGCGACCGTCGCTATCAGGAACGCTAATGCGGTGGTGTTGTTGGATGCGACGGCCAGGATGCCGAACGTCAGAAGGCTGATCGTGACGCTCATATATGAGACGCCGAAGAAGACGAGGCCGCCAAGACCTACTTTCGGAGTCAGCTTGGGTGCGCTGTCGGTGGAAGTTGACATGGAATTTTCCTAGTGTGCGGTGGGCCAGAGATGCTGCGGCGGCCTCAGTGCTTCGGTCGCCAGGTTTGCGGCGTGATCCGGCCTCCGTAGATGGGAAGCTCGATGGGTCGGTCGGTTTCGGCGAACTGCGACCACGGCTTGGTGACCCCGGCCGTACCGTGGTCGCGAGTGCGACGGACTTCATCGAGGTCGATGGTGGCCGTGAGCACGGTCTGTTCGGCGCCGACAGCCGCGGCCAATATGCGTCCCTGTGGGTCGACCAGCAGGCTGCGGCCTTGTCCTCGAGGGGCCGCCGCATTGACACTCGCGACGAAGACCTGATTGACGATCGCGTTGGCTTGAGCCAGCACGACTTCCTGCGCGCGGTCAGCGGTCGGGGTCAGGACAACGTTGAGTAGGAGTTCGGCACCCATCCAGGACAGCTGGCGAGAGACTTCGGGGAACCACGCGTCGTAGCAGACCGTCAAACCGACAGTGCCTACGTCGTTGATGGGCAACGTGACGAAGTCGTCTCCCGGCTCACACTTCTCCACCGGACGCCACGGAAACACCTTGCGGTAGCTGGCCGCCAGTTCCCCGGTGGGTGAGAACACCACCATCGTGTTGTAGATCAGTCCCGACTCGGTACGTTCCAGGATGCTGCCTGGAACCAGCCAGATGTTGAGTTCTGCTGCGAGGCGGGCGACTTCGCGGCACAGACGCCCGCCGAGCGGCTCCGCGTGCCGGACCGTACTTTCGGCATCCCAGGGGTCCCATGAGCCCAGAAGGTGTTGCTCCGGGAACACGAACATCGACGTACCGGGATACTGCCGCACCAGGATCTGCATCCGGCGGCCGAAGTCCTCCGGCGAACCGACGGCGTCGTCCTGTACGAGAGCGAGAGACAGTTCTTTTGCCATGACCTTCTCGATCCTGAAGTGATTGAGTTGAGAAACGGCGGGCAAACCGGCGCAAACTATGGACGCCGGCCGAGCGGCGCCGGTGACTGCGCCCCGGTCCGGTTGATGTAGCGGGCGCTGGGACTGAACACCCCTGAGGCGCTCTTATCAATACCCGGATTTGTTCCGATTATTCGACGAGGCGTTCACTATTTCGGTCGAGAGCCAGTACCGCGAAACCAGCCCGGTACCCGAAGCCACACGGCCGTCAAATGGGCTGCTCGGAATCGCCACCGCGACACCATGGCGACAAGTCAAGAGCGGCGCCGCTGCCGTTGCAGGGTGCGCGCCTGCTGGTCAAGCCGGAGCTGAGCGCTGGATCGACGAGACACACCGTCTGCTCCCAGCTTCGTGGCCATCATTTGAGAGCTGTCAGTCACTCCTATGACCTAGGGCCCTCCGGCGACCACGCGGAATTCAGCCAGCGACTCATCGGCGGCTCCCTCCACCATGACGCCTTGGGCCGCCTGCTGCTGGAGGTAGTCAACGATCGCATCGGTGAGCAATTCCCCGGGGGCGATCACCGGGATGCCAGGTGGATACGGACAGATCATCTCCGCGCAGATCCGACCGGCGGCCTTTCTCCATGAAACCGATTCTGTTGCACCGAGGTAGGCGTCGCGGGGCAGCATCACGGTTTCGGTGCGCAACAGGCCGAAGGGCAAAGCGTCGCTGATCTCTTGCGGTGTTTTACCGGCATGCTCGTCAGCCAGTGCACTCATGGCTTCGATGAATCGCTGGGCCGAGGTATCGGTGTCGGCGTAGGTGATGATGGCCATCACCCGCCGATGATCGGCCAACTCCACGTGCACGCCGCAACGCTCGCGCAACCAGTCAGCGGCCTGAAAGCCGGTTAAACCGAGACCGACCACATCAACGGTGACATGCGTCGGGTCGAGCGCGACAGCGCCAGGGCTGCAGAGGATTTCCTCACCCATCAGGTTCAATCCGGTGATCTGCTCGATCGCCGACCTTACCCGGTACGCCAAGTCGATAGCGTGGCCGAGCAACTCCTCGCCCTGCTCTGCGAACTGGCGCCGGGCTGCATCGATCGAGGACAACAGCAACGACGATGCACTCGTCGACTGGGTCAGTTCGAAGGCCAGCGACAACCGCGAGGAATCGATCCGGTCACCCTGCTTGCTCAAGACCGAGGTTTGCGACAGGCCGTTGAGCGTCTTATGCACGCGGCCGATACACAGGTCGGCCCCCGATTCGAGAGCCGAGGGCGGCAGGCGGCTGCAGAAGCTGTAGTCCAAGCCCCAGGCGTCGTCCGTAACCAACGGAATGTCATGGGAGTGTGCCACACTGGCAACGGCGCGGATGTCGGCGCTGACGCCGTAGTAGGTGTGGGTGTGAAAACCATCGCGGCGACTGCATCGGGATGCTCCTGCAGTGCCTGCTCAAGCCGCCGTGGGTCCACGCCGTGCGCGATCTGCCAATGGTCGTCGTAATCCGGATCGAGGTAGACCGGCATGGCGCCAGACAACACAAGTCCAGAGAACGCGGATTTGTGGCCATTGCGCGCCATGACCAATTTTTGTCCCGGACGCACCGCGGCCATCATTGCTACGTGAACGTTCTCCGTGCTGCCGTTCGTCGAGAACAGCGTCTCCTCGGCCCCGACCGCATCGGCGAACAGCTGCATCGCGGTGGGTTCGATCTGCCAGGATTGATGACGGGTGTCCACGCCATTGTTCATCCCGACGTCGGCTCGAAACGCATCCATGCCGGCCCAGCGAGCGGCCACCGGTTCAGTCCCTCCAGTGCCCGACCGGTGCGCCGGGATGCCCAACGACAGGTCACCCCGCCGGTGGAACTGCTCGATGGCCTCTCCGATAGGAGATGCGTCGGGTTCGTTCCGCGCAGGACCTGCCGCGCTCTCTTTCTCAGCCTTCTTGATGTTTTTCCGGCGTTGACGGTCGACACCCCACGAGAACGGGCCGGCGTTGGGCACCATGGGCGGACCTCCCGAGTGAAGCGTCGCGGACCGAACTCGGATACCCCCCGCTGGAGAAGAATCACCTGAAAACCCGCGCCGGAGGGTTAGACCGCCACGCACACTCGCGTGTCAGTCAATTTGTGTCCTTCCCACTCCAGCGTGGCACGCCCGACGACTGGCAGAAGCGCCTGGTTGGTTGCGGTGGCGCGTTGGTGCGTCGACGGCACCGGTACGAGCGACACGCTGGTGGATGGCAACGCGGGTTTGAACAGTCGCAGATTCGTGGTGAGAGTTGAGGTTTGCCGCGAAGCACCACACGCGAGCCGCCTCGTGACTCTTTCATACAGGCTGAGGAATAGCCGGACTTCTTGTGGCCGGCCGTCTCGGATCTCGGGTTCTGCGACAGCGTGGTCGATTGGCGCAGAGTCGACGGCCTCAGCTTGGCGCGGTTGCCGGTATCGCTGAACAGCCCGGGGTTGGTCTTCGCCACCGACGCTTTCGCACAACGCATCGATGAGACCCCGGGGGCTAAGGCTTTGCCGTCACTTGTCGGGTCCCGCTTGCGCGGCATGTTTGGACGTCGCTGCGGGTGGTAGTTAGCAGTGGGCGGGCGCTAACCGGTGCGACCGTGAACCCGCCTGGAGGGCATGCGATGAGGCCACAGCACGACTCTGCCGATGAATTGGCCGGCGTCTTCGCCCGCATGTCCGGAATGCTGCTGACCGAACAGACAGTAGATACCGCATTGCGACTGATCACCTCGCTGGCGAAGGACACCCTGGTGGGGAGCACCGGCTCAGGTATCACGCTGATGAGTACAACGGGAGGCAGAATGACCTCCGCTGCCACCGAGCCCATCGTCGAACGACTCGACGCGCTGCAATATGACCTGGACGAAGGCCCGTGCCTGACGGCGTGGCATGACCGCGCCATCGTCTGCTCGGATGACCTGTCGTCTGAAGAGCGCTGGCCGGTGTGGTCGGCACGGGCAAGCGCAGCCGGTGCCCGATCGGTGCTCAGCGCGGCGATCTGCACTGCCGACCGGGCATTGGGCGCAATCAAGGTGTACTCCACCGCCGTCGCCACCTTCGACGGAACCAGTCAGGACATCCTTGGTCGCTTCGCCGATCAAGCGGCGATCCTCGTCAGCAACCTGCAGACTGTTGAGGCCGCCAAGCAGCTCAGCGCGCAGCTGCAGGAAACGCTGCGGGGGCGAGAGGTCATCGCGATCGCGAGGGGCGTGGTGATGGCGCGTAAACAACTCGATCATGATGCTGCATACCGCTACCTGA
Organism: Mycobacterium sp. URHB0021; assembly: GCF_054057895.1. Classification (NCBI taxonomy): domain Bacteria; kingdom Bacillati; phylum Actinomycetota; class Actinomycetes; order Mycobacteriales; family Mycobacteriaceae; genus Mycobacterium; species Mycobacterium sp. URHB0021. The sequence goes on along the minus strand of NZ_JBSRZT010000001.1, from coordinate 301,564 downwards.
TCTCCTTGTCGCACCGTGCCCGTATTCCCGTTAGACAACTGGCCGAGCGGATCGTCTGTTCGGATACCGGCCGCTCCGACAACGGCTGACACGCGATGTCGGATCCCGTGAGTCAGCGCTTCCTCGACGCTTTTGAGAAAAGTGGCTTGTCCGTGTCGCAATTGTGGCTGCGCTACTTCGCCCTCGGCGGAGATGCCGGTGAAATGGAGTTGGACGCCTACCTCAACGGCGCCATCGCCTTGCCCCCGTTGCAACACGACATTCTGGCGCATGCGATCAATGAACGGCTCGACGAGATCGCCCCTCCGCGCGCACCCTACAGTGGCGACTTTGTCGGCTTGTCTTTCGACGATCCCGACATTTTCGGATGATGCGCTGCTTCAACGCGCACGACGCGCAAGGTCCTCACGGTCTTTGATCACAATGCTCTTGCCGTCCAGACGAATCAAGCCACGGCGGGAAAAATCCGAGAGCGCCTTATTGACGGTCTCCCGGCTTGATCCGACCAGTTGGGCCAGTTCATCTTGTGTCAGGTCGTGGCTCAGCCTCATCGCGCCGTCCTCTTGCACGCCGAACCGCTGCGCCAGATGGAGCAGCTGCCGTGCCAGACGGCCCGGCGCATCGGTGAAGATGATGTCGGACATGATGTCCTCGGTGCGACGCAGCCGCCGGGCAAGCACGCGCAGCAGTTGATCGGCGACCTTGGGGTGGGCCGCGATCCAGGCGCGCAGCATAGCGCCCTCCACCGGGGCCGCGGACACTTCGGTGAGGGCAGTCGCAGTGGAAGTCCGCGGGCCCGGATCGAACACAGTCAGTTCACCGAATGATTCGGACGCTCCCCGCACTGTGAAAAGGCTATCTCGCCCATCCCGTGATCGCCGACTGATCTTGACCTTGCCCGAAGCAATGATGAACATCCGGTCGCCTGAATCTCCCTCGGTGAAGAAGACGTGGCCGCGCGTAACTGTGGTGGGGTGTAGTTGTCGGGCAAGGGCCATCACCGAGTGCGCTGCGACACCTCGAAAGAGGGCAGCCTGAAGGATCGGATCCACCACGCACCTCCTTCAAGATCGGCGAGTACTGTCCGGCACCGAGTAACGGTCCAGGCCATACCCTCCTATCGGCCAGGCAAACTCGCGACGACGCGCCCCCTGAAAAGTCGTCCGCTAAAACGCCTGAATTGGGGTACCACACCTCGATGAGGCTTGGGGTGCTCGATATCGGCTCGAACTCCGCGCAACTGCAGATCGTCGACGTGGCGGCGGGGGGTCCGCCGCTACCTGCACAGGCAGTCAAGGAGCCGACGCTGCTGGGCGACGAGCTACTGCCGGACGGTTCGATCAGCGAAGCGGGTATCGAACGGGTCTGCGCGGCGGTGTCCAACGCGATCCGGACCGGGGAACGGCACGGGATCGACAAGCTGTATACGTTCGTGACCTCGGCGGTGCGGGACGCCACGAACCGCGACGAGGTGTTGGACCTGATCGGGTCGGTCTCGGGCGTGCGTCCGCAATTCCTGTCCGGTGACGAGGAGGCCCGGCTGACCTACCTGGCGGCGCACCGCTGGTACGGGTGGTCCGCTGGTCGGCTGCTCCTGCTCGACATCGGCGGCGGTTCGATGGAGATCGTGCTCGGGCGCGACGCCGAACCCGAGCTGGCGATTTCACTGCCGTTGGGCGCCGGCCGGCTGACCCGTGACTTCCTCGCTGACGATCCGCCGTCGCGGTCTCAGCTCAAAGCGATGCGGCGCCACATTCGCCAGACCCTCGGTGAAGTCGCCGATCGGGTCCGCTGGGAAGGTGACCCGCGTCGAGTGGTGGCCACGTCCAAGACGTTCAAGCAGCTCGCGCGGCTCTCCGGTGCGGCGCCACAACGTAAGGGACCGTTCGTTCATCGTGAGCTCGCTCGGCGCGATGTCCGAGCGTGGACGCCACGGCTGGCCACGATGTGCGCATCCGAACGCGCGAAGCTGCGCGGCGTGTCCGACCCGCGCAGTCGTCAGATCCTCGCCGGCGCGGTGCTTGCGGAGTTGACCATGGCCACGTTGGACATCGAGTCGCTCGAGGTCTGTCCATGGGCGCTCCGCGAGGGCATTGTGTTGAGGCACCTGGAGTCGATGACCTACTCGCCCCCGTTCTCCTTACAGCCTGTGCAGCGCACGACAACCGACGGTGTCGCTTCGGTGACCGCATTGGCGCTTGATCAACGACACTGAGGACGATTCCTGTGCTGTACAGGGCGGTGGTCGCCAACGCGACTTCGTCTGCGAATCCATGCAGTAGCCGACGATGCGGGTGGGAGAACATATCCTTGATCGCGCACAAGTAGAGCTCGCTTCGCGAGCCGGATGCTCGGTGATGTCGCTCAGTCCAGAATAATTCGACCTTCGGCGCTGAAGTCCCGCCCAGCAGATCGTCGTGAACTGGTGGACCCCACTTCGCCATTCTTGCCGCGCTTCTTTCCGAATAGGCTCCAGAACCTGTGGGTCGACAGGAATCGCCAGCAGTGCGCGCGGCCATCGGGTCGCCGGCGGCGCGGGCACTTCCTCGACCAGGTATCGGTAGCCGAACTCCGGATCCTCGCGGCGGCGAGGGTCGGGGATCACTGCTTGACCGGCCAACGGGTCACCGTGCGCTCCGCGGCGTTCTGGCAAGCCCTCGCGCTCGCTGACCGACGATTAATCGAGACCCTGACTACGCCACAATCACCCGCTTCAAGGCCTACCTGCGACGACGACTCCTCACCGGCAAGGCACCGTCCAAGATTTCCTTGTATGCACAGGGTGTCCTGACGCAGAGCCGTCGAAGATGTCCTGATACGGCACATTGACACCCCGGTGCGTATGCGTGCGTAGTGCCACGAAAGGAACGGCTGCAAGGGCGGGCGAGGCGGCCGAACCGCTGTCGAATCGTGTGCGGATGCGGAGGTCGTCCGTCTTCGACGGATCCGGTCGGGCAGTTGAATATCGGATCGAGGACCCGGCCTCTGGCCGAGCCCTCGGAGGTACCGAAACAGAAGGTCGTACTGCACGGACGCCACCGCGGTTGCTCAGGCGGCCGCCACGGAGAGAAAACCGCCACAACCGTCAAAGAACGAAAGTCGTGGATGTTTCGAGTCACTATGTAGGGGCATCCGGCGGGCCTTGAAAGGAGTTCCGATGGGCGGAACCCGCGGCATTCTGGTCCACCAAAAGCCCGACCATATGGATTTCAATCGTCTGCTGAATGGGATCGACGTCTCGACCGGCGATTGTCCACCGAAGCACCTCAGGAAGCTGTGTCGGTTGATTTTTCCGGACGCCGTCGCACAGCTGACGTTCGAGAGCCGCGCCGAAGAGGTCCGGCTGCAGCCGATGCTCCAGCAAGGAGCCTCGCGGCGCGCGCTCATGCAGCTCGGCTATGCACGGAAGGCGGTGCGACGGACAGCCGCGCCGCGGCCACATCCGGTGGTCGCACGCCGATCGTTCGGCAACGTCGCCGCTGCCGTGCCGCTGACCCTGATGATCGGTCGCCGGGACACCGTCGACCGCGCCGCCCGACGGTCGCGGGGGGAGGATCTGAGCACCCGCGCTGGCGTACCCACGAGGCGGTATGAGTTGACGGTAGCACTGCGCGCAAGTCGCCCACATGCGCCGGGTGTTGCCAGGGGTTAGGTTATGACGGGTTTTCAGGGGCCGCCATCGGCAGATGACGCGGGTGACATCACTGCCCGGATCGATGAGGCCATTTCTGCCGAGCTTCGTACTACGCGGCGGCAAGGGCACGGAGACGTCTATTCCATTCTGTCGACCATCACAGCGCTGGCCGTGGACCTGATCCCACCTGTCCACCACGCGGGCATCACGCTGATCGAAGCCAGTGGAGTGATCCGGTCGCTGGGCGCCACTGACGGACATCCACTGGTTCTGGACAACCTGCAACGACGCTTCCTCGAGGGGCCGTGCTATCACTCGGCGCACGACCAGCGCCCGTACGCTGTTCCTGATCTCGAGCGGGAGCCGCGTTGGAGCATGTTCATTGAGAAGGCGCTGCGAAGCACGCCGGTTCGATCGATTCTTGCGATTCCGCTGTCCGATGACGACACCGCCCACGCCGCCTTGAATCTGTACGCAGACAAGGCAAACGCGTTCGACGAGAGCGCTACGGCAATGGGTTTGGTATTCGGCCGCCAGCTGACCCGAGTGATGCGCTCACCGAGCGGTCGCAAAATAGTGCGCGGATCTGCTCATCGGTCGGACGTCGTCGGCCAAGCCAAGCAGCGGCTTATGCATCGGTTCGATCTAGATGTGGCACAGGCGGTGTCGGTGCTGGTGCAATTGTCCACAGAGCAGCACGATTCGCTTGAAGCGGTCGCTCGACTGCTGCTGGCGGGGGATCAGCGCGACATGGCAATCTTGGACTACGACGCCGACCGCCAACGCGGCTACCCGGCCGACGGAGGCGGCTCGAGTTCGCGCGGGTCTGCTTGCTTGAGATAGCCCGACCACCGGACTCCCTCCAACCAGATCGACACAACCCGATGGGCTGACCCGGCGATGTCCACGACACCACCGAGATGCACCTCGTAGGCCGGGTCGCTTTCATGCTTTGCAATTGCTTCGTCCACCTTGGACGATATGTCGTGCGCCATGCTTCTCCTGGACATCAATATTTCTGTGGCGCGTGCTGCTTACCGCCGGTGCAGTGCTCCGACGTACCCGTTATCCGTGCGCTCAACCGGCTGGCTCGTCGACAGCCGAAAGTCTGCGCTTCATCGCTAATTGGGTTACCTACACATTCATCGAGCCTGCCTGCTGAGGCTGTCGGCAGGGTAAACATTGTCGGAGTATAAGTTTGCTATCCGGAGCGGGACACCGGCCACGGCCTTGATCTGTCGCCTCTGGGCGGCGTGGCGCAACACGGTGACGGTATCGCGCCGCTGACGCCCGGGCCCGACCCGGCAAACGTGTGACAGGTTTCTTATCGCCGGGCTCGGGTATAGACAGCAGCGGCGAGGCTGAAGTCCTCGCATCAGGCGGACTTAAGCAGCGGGTCCGAATTCACTGCGGTTCATTCTGAGCCGAACAATTATGGAGTACACACCATGCGTAAAACCCTGGGCATCACCTTGACCACCGCCGCCCTTCTGTTCGGTGGTGCAGGCGTGGCACATGGCGCCCCCAGCACGTCGATGCCGTCATCGACTACGACGACATTGGCCGATGACGCCACCACCGACCACGACAGTGACAAGACTGGTCTATGGGGGCTTGCTGGCCTGCTCGGCCTGCTGGGCCTCGCGGGCCTCAAGCGGCGCAACGACCCGGCGGCGGTCGCTCCCGGGACCCCCGGCTATGGAACAGCACCTCGCGCCTGACAGCCCTGAACAAGCGCGGTAGTAGGTCGGCCCGTCATCCCCTGAGGTGGCGGGCCGACGGCCGTAAGTCCTCGAATAGATGGTGGGCCGGCTGAGGCTCCTCAACGCCAGCAACTGTCCACGCCGACACGTCAGACAACCGGACGCGCAGCGAGTGATGCGTGACTACCTGCCCCGCGACGTAACACCTCGCCTTGCGGAGATGGATGAACCTCTGTCTTGCTCGGCTTCCGGCGCCGCAAGCCGGCCGACGATGTCCCCAGCATCGTGTTTGGTGAAGAAATGGGCAACGTAATGGCCGAAGTATGTGTCGGGCACCGTGATTCCGGTGGCCATCCCCCACGGCAGGTACAGCATCACTTCGATGCTCGTTGAATCGGCTTCCGCGTCGAGTTGGCGCAGAATCGCATCCGCGCCGACGGCGCCGGAGTTATCTGTAGCCATTACCGCATCGTAAAACCGTCCCACCGCGTTACGGTAGTAGCGATTTGGCACTGTTCGGGTTTGCAGATCTTGGTGTGGGGCTGTACCGCTGGCAGCGGGGGACGCGAGGCAGGCTGCGTCCAAGGTGATGTCACGCCAGGCGATGGGGGAGTTGCAACGCCAAGCGTTCAGCAGCTAGCGCCAGGCGCGCTATCGCCGCCTCACCCAGCGGGGCGCGTGTCATGGACTGCTTGGGTGCCTCAGCGTTCGTTCATTCACCGCCTCGGCTGCGGTCGGATAGGTTCCACCCATGGCTGAGGGTCCTAGCGCGAATTCTGAACTCGAGCAGGCCCTGTCTGGCGGCATACCGCACCCCACGGGGTGGTTTCGGTTGTTCTTCGACGACGAACGTTGGGAATGGTCACCCGAAGTAGAACGACTGCACGGCTATGAACCCGGCACCACCCAACCCACAACGAACATGGTGCTTTCCCATAAGCATCCCGAGGCTGATCAGCGGGTAGCCGCCACCCTCGACGACATCCTTCGAACCCATCAGCCGTTCAGCACCCGCCACCGCATCATCGACGTCCAAGGACGCACCCATGAGGTCATCGTGGTCGCCCAATTGCTACACGGCCAAGACGGTGACGTTATCGGAACGACCGGCTTCTATGTCGACGTAACCTTCCCGCCCCAGGAGCGCGAAACCTTCATCACCGACGCGGTTGCCGAGATAGCCGAGAACCGCGCCGTCATCGAACAAGTCAAGGGCATCTTGATGCTGGTCTATCGCGTTGACGCCGACGCTGCGTTCGATCTCCTCAAATGGCGGTCGCAGGAAGGTAACATCAAACTGCGCGTGATTGCCGAACAGCTGCTGGCCGATTTCCGGACACTTGATTACGACGACACGCTGCCGCCACGCTCAATCTTTGACCAACTACTGCTAACGACGCACGACCGCGTTGGGCAGTGAAGCTTGCTGGGAGCGAAACCGGGAACGGGCCGGCCCGACGCTGGTCGACGTCATCGGGCTCGGCGCGTTTGGTATGGCGGGCCGCGCGCCACGATGTGCGCGCCGAGCTGCGTGTTGAACCGTGAGTACACGCGATCGGGGTTTTATCGCCGGGGCCGGGAGGGTGGAGCGTGGGCAGCACGCGCCGACCCGCTGCGCGGCCTTACCCTTGAGAAGTGCCGACTAGAGGACGCAGGCCGGGCGGATCCGTGTCATCAACGGCCACCCGCCGGTTTCGCCGTTGGACCGTCGTGGAGGACAGCCGGTATTCCGGCGGCCCGCACGGCTGGCGACTGAGTTGCGCAATCGCGAAGGGTGTTAGGAACCACGATCGACTCGCGTCGCGATCTGCGCATCCGCTACACCGAACCCGCGTCGTGCCGCCAGGCCGGGGTCACGAACCTCGACCACTACGGGATCTCTGACTGAAAGATCCGATCTGATGACTCAGAAGATTTGCTTTGATTGCTTCCATAAGTTGTTCCCCGACAAACGAATTCAGAAGATTACGTTGGGTCGGCAATGCGTTGTGTGCAAAGCGCAAACGGATCGAACGGAGCAGATGGTTCCGGTTGAGGCAGAGAATATTCCGCCGGTTACACAAATAGCTCAAGTGCCGCGTATGAGTACACCCAACTGAACGGCATGCCGACCGGCATTTTGCTATATATGTGGCTGCCCGAGGAGCGGGCCGGGTGGGGTCGAAATGCCGGCCAGCCGAGCCCCGCGATCCGCGCCATGTTCGGGCAATGAGCGCCGATGTCGATTAGGCCCAGGCCGAGGGAGCGAGTTGTCACATCGCTGTGACAGCCGCGGCCACCGCGAGCCAAAACAGTAGCGGTCCACCATTGGGTACGTATTGGGCACAAAATCGTTTGAACTAGCCTAAATATAGCCCTCAGCTGCACGGAAGCTGGGGGCAACCTGACGCCATGTTGCAGCAGCACGCCGAGCGCGGCGTGCTTGATCATCTATTTCTCCATCGCACTACTGGTAGTGGCGGTCGCGCGTCGTAGGCGAGTTGTTGGGGGGTGCCGTCGAGGTCGAGGACATCGAGGGTGTGGTCGTCGACGTTGATTTTGGTGGCGGTGGTGTCGGTAAGCACCTGCATACCGGTGGCGGCCAGATCGGTGGCGGTGCGGTGCGCCAGATGGGTCCAGTGGGTGACTTTCCCGGAGACGTAGTAGGGGATGCCGGAATTGGAGAAGTTCGGGTAGGCGTCAGCCACCACGACGGTGACGTTGGTGGTGGGGTCGAGTTCGCGGATGCGCAGGGCGGCGCTGGTTCCGGCGTCGCTGCCGCCGATCGCGACGATATGGCGTGCGGGCATGACATGTCTCTCTTCTGCGGAAGGGAATGGGGGCGGGACGTGTCCGGCTGGGGCGGTGGTCGACGCGTCGCAATGGGTGCCGATTGTGGTTGAGGGTGCGGGTTTAGCGGGTGATGGTGACATTCAGGTCGGCCAGCAGCCGGTGGATGCGTTCTTCGATGTCGTCGCGGATGGGCCGCACCGCGTCGAGGTCTTGGCCGGCGGGGTCTGGGAGTCCCAGTTCTCGTAGCGTTTTCCGGGGAAGATGGGGCAGGCGTCCCCGCAGCCCATGGTGATGACCACGTCGGCGGCTTGCACGATTTCGTCGGTCCAGGGTTTGGGGTATTCACCGGTGATGTCGATACCGATCTCGGCCATGGCGGCCACGGCGACCGGGTTGATCTGGTCACCGGGTTCGGATCCGCCCGACCAGGCGACTGCCTGCGGCCGGCGAGGTGGGTGAAGAATCCCAGGGCCATCTGTGAGCGGCTGGCGTTGTGGGTGCACAGGAACAGCAGGGCGGGTTTCCCGTCGCTGATTTCGCCTTCCACCCGGGCCAGGGCGTGTAGGCGTTGGCGAAACCGCGGCACCGCCGATGTGTGCATCGTGGTCTGCGACGGCCTCCAGGGGCTATCCGAGGCGATCAACACCGTGTGGTCGCGGGCTGTCGTGCAGATATGTGTGATTCATCTGTTGCGCAACACCTTTCGCTACGCGTCACGCAAATATTGGGATCAGATCGCCAAGGATATCCGCCCGGTCTGCACCGCGGCGACCGAGGCCGCGGCCGAGGAACGCTTCACCGAGTTGACCGCCAAAGAGGGCGCCCAGTACCCGGCGATCACGCAGCTGTGGGAGAACGCCTGGAGCGGGTTCGTGCGTTCCCGGACGACGACGTCGAGGTCCGCCGCGTCATCTGCTCCACAAACGCGGTGGAATCACTGAATATCCGCTACCGGCGGGCAATTCGGGTCCGCGGACACTTTGCGACCGAACAGGCCGCGATGAAGTGCCTCTACCTGGTGACCCGATCCCTAGACTCCACCGGCCGCGGTAAGGCGCGATCGGCAATGAGGTAGAAGCCCGCACTCAATGCGTTCGCGATCACCTTCAACGGCCGGATCACGGCGACTGGCAACTAACCAATGCCAGGATCAGATCCATCGTTTATCGGACACTCCCGCGGCGGCCGCATACTGACTCTCTGGCGGAACTACCTGCTCACGTTTCGACCGGAACCGACAGAGGGGTTTGAAATTCCAGCCGGTGATACCGCCTGCAGTGCGCGCTCCGACGACTCTGGGACTGAATCGGACTGGCCGAAGGGTGTGGCCTAAGCCTCGATCCACCGATGAATTGGTGTAGCCGTGACTGGGGTGCTTTTGGCGGTCGTTTCTGGTCGTGAGCAGCGGGTATCTGCTGGTCTGGCCAGCTTTTCCTGTGGTGTTGCGGTCGGGCCTGTCGGCGGGTGGTCAGGATGTCGTTGTCAGCGGTGGGCTGTGGCCGATGGTGTTGTGCCACAGTGTGAGCCAGGCTTTTGACCATGGCCAGTGGGTGGGTAGATGCAAGATGGGTCGGCGTTGCGGGCGGGCCAGCCGGGCGGGGATAGTGACGATGCGCCGCCGCAGGGTGGCTCCGCGGGCCACGCTGTGAGTGCCTCCGGCCAGCGTGCCGGCCGCGCGGAGCAGGTTGTGGGCGATGGCCGCGCACAGGATCCAGGCGGAGTTGGCGCCGAACCGCCCGGAAGGCATATGCGCCAGGGGCCCGTCAATCAGGTCGGCGAACACGGATTCGATGATCGCGTGGCGGCGATGAGTGATATCGGCGGCATCGACGGGTTCGTCGGTGTCGGTGAAGAACGGGTGATACCGCCATACCGGGAATAACGCGTCGGGGTAGCGGGCGTCTTTGACGCGGCGCACGATTAACCTGGCGGTCATCGCATGCGGTGTGGAACTGAAGGCGGTGTAGGAAGTTTCGGCGACCTCGGCATCAGAGATCCACTGCCCGGTGTCCGGGTCACGCACAGCACCGGGGTAAGACACCGCAGTCCAGGCAGTATCGGGGATCGCGGCGATGGCTGCGGCCACGGTGCGGTTCTTGTTCAGCACCAGCGAGAACCGTGCGCCGGCGCGTCGGCATGCAGCCACCACCGGACCGTTTCCGTAGGCGGAGTCGCCGCGTACCAGGATCTGGCCGGTGACCCCGGCCGCGCGGGCGGTGGCTACTGCTTGGGCGATCATGCGGGCTGCGCCTTTGCCGGAGTTGGCCTTGCCCGCGCGTAGGCGTGCACCGGCGATCACCGGCACACCCGCCTCGGTGCTGATCGTGGTGACCAGCGGCGACAGGCCTTTACGCAGAATCTGTCGGCCGGCGATCTTGGTGTGCCCGTAACTTGCACCCTGTTTGGCGTGCCCGTAGACCGGGCGCAACAGCGAGTCGATGTCGATGAACGCCCGCTGGTCGGCACCAGCGAGCAACTCGACCCGTTCACACAAGCCCGCGAGATGCTCACGTAGAACTGATTCCAGTTGTCTGGCATGGCCGAAAGTGAACTCCCGCAACAGCGTTCCGACCGTGGAGGGGGCATAGACCCCGCCGAAGAGTGTCTTCATCCCACCCGAGCGCACGATATCAAGGTCATCGATGCTGTCCGCGCCGGCACACATGCCCGCAATAAAAGTGGCCAGCTTCGGCGCCGGGTTGGCCGATCCGGACTTGATCCGCGGCCCCGGGATCCGAATCTTATCGGCCAACAACTGCGCCAAGCCGGTCTGGCCTGCCAGTGCCATCACTGGGACCAGCCCGGCGCACGACACGAGATGATCGTCATCGAAGACAGCCGACGACGCGATGAACCCATGGGACACTTGCACCGAAAGTGCCTTTCTGAACTGGCCCGAGTGATGCGTAGAGAACATCAATCATCCCAGCTCAAAGGGCACTTTCTTCACACCGACACCCACCCACACCAAATAGTTCATCGGTGGATCGAGGCTAAGCGCGATCGGAGCGGAGCGGGAGCGGGCGCTGGCTGAATGAGGCGGCGCATCGGGCAGTCAGGGATCGGCCCCAGCCCGCTACCGAGTGATGCGTTCAGGCTGCCTCCCGGCGATTGCCAGCAACAGCGCGGCTTTGGAGGTAGACCGCAGAAGGGCGGAGGGTTGCTGGACAAGTAAGCGTTTGTAGTGAAGATGAACGTCGGTAACTGACGAGACGGTAAGCTGATCGCAGCGACGGGTCTAGCCGGGTTGCGTGGAAGATTCCCGTCGCTAGATGTCCGAGGACGCCGTCCCCTGCGTTGGCCACACAGCGCCTGCCTAGGCCACCGATTCTCTGCCGATGCGGGTAACTCTGTGTTGGTAGAGAAACCAGCCGTGAGATGTTGCCGCCGCCGCGTTGATTGTGCAAACAGTCGCCATGGGCGTGGGCAATTGACGACCCGGAAGGCCGGTGCTTCATGTCCCAGGACAACAGCCTCAATGACGCTCTTGAGTCAGCAATGCGCGGACTGACCACGGCATTCTCGAAGCCAGTTGATGTCGAGCAGACCTTGATCCGTGTCACAACCGCTGCAGTCGACCTCGTTGACGGCGTCGATTTTGCCGACGTCATGCTGGTCGACGAGGGAGAATTCCGCTCCGTTGCGCCCACCGACACGCTGGTAACCGATCTAGACCAAGTGCAAATGCGCCACCATCAGGGCCCCTGCCTAGAAGCGGCGCAGGCCGACTCGATAGTGCGCAGCACTGACCTCCGCCAGGAACAACGCTGGCCACGATTCGTCGCTGCGGCAATCGCATTGGGCGTTCACAGCACCCTGTCATTTCAGCTGTACACCCACCGCCAAGGCTCTGGCGCACTCAACCTTCTCAGCAAGCAGCCCCACGGGTTCGACTTTCACGCAGAGACCACCCTGGCGATGCTGGCCACCCACGCAGCAATCACCCTCATCGCTGCGGAAAAAGAGACTCAATTCCACTCGGCGCTGGCCAGCCGAGACGTCATCGGCCAAGCCAAAGGCATCATTATGGAACGCTTTAAACTTGATGCCGGCCGCTCCTTCGCCTTGCTCACCAGACTCTCGCAGGACACCAACACGCCCCTGCGGTTGGTCGCCCAGCGCCTAGTTGATTCGCCTCGCGAATGATGTTGGCGTTCAGTACATTTGTGGCCGCTTCTGCGACACCTGAACTGGCTGTCCCGAAGAGTCGATATCAGACTTGCCGTCTCAATTCTTTAGAAACAAGATGGGCTCGGTGTGATTGCTGCGGCCGCTGGCGGGTAGTCGAGGGTGATGGGACTGCTACCTCCATCTCACGCAGACACGTCTGCTAGCTTCGCTCCCTCTTGGACCCATCGCCTAGCCGATGCATCGAATCGTCAAGGAAAGCTGTCGCTGACCTCCGAGGTCATCGAGGCGGTGACCAACGGTGCAGTCAAACCTGTAGCAATGCCCGAACGATCTGTCAGATGTCCGCGCAGATCCGTCAGCACGCTGCGTTGCAGCGCGAACAATCGGTGGCGGCGCGGGAACGAGCGGCGGCGGCGCGCTCGGCGGCGCCCTCACCGAAACGGCGGTTCCGAGGGCATGAGTAGATTCTCGGATGATCGGCCGAAAGACGACCTGCGGGGTAGTGCTCAGGCGCAGCCAGCTGGCGGCGCCAGTGTTTCACTGTTCGCCGGGATCGGCGAAATATGTGATATCGGGATGCTTGGGACGAAAGCTGACGGGGCGGCGTTGGCGGTCTTAACCCGGTCGGCTGGTGCCCGGGAGCTTGTGTACGCTACCGACACCGTCGCCCAGCAACTTGACGAAATGCAATACACGCTCGGTGAGGGTCCCTGCTTTGACGCCTACCTCGACGCTCGCCCCCAGTTTCACCCCGAACTGGCAAGCGTCACCCCCCAGACCTCCAGATGGCCTACGTTCGCCGCCGAGGCGGCACAGTTAGGAGTGCATGCGCTGTTTGCATTTCCCATACCCCACCCGCGGCAACCGATGGGAGTGCTCGAGCTGTACCGCCGCAGCACCGGCAGCCTGCCCGACGGTGAATGCGCTGCGGCCGCGGAATGCGCATCAGCGATCGCTCACCGACTGCAGTCGAATTGGGATGACCACGTCGCCCGCTTCGGGAACGCCGACCAGGCTATCGACGCCCTCGCGACCAACGACGCCGCGCTGAGCGAACCCGCTGACCCGTTTACCCGCACACAAATCCACGTAGCCGCCGGCATGGTCGCCATAGATCTGCGGGTCAACCCCGACGAGGCAGTCGACCGGCTACGCGCTTATTCCTATGCCTGTGGTCGTCGTGTCTCCTCCGTAGCCGCCGACATCATCGCCCGCCGACTCACACTGCATGATGAGCCCGACGGATGACTATTCGCCCTGCTGCGTGTCCACTATTGGCGGCTGCCTCAACTCCATCGCGCTCGTTCTCAGCGCCGAGTGAAGTTCCAGGCGCCCGGCGATATGACGCCGTTGCCTAGCCACAGGGCGTAGATGGCCTGTTGTCGTCGGCACTCGCAAGAAGAACTGGCGATCACGGCGGAGCCCCGTGTCAAAATCGCTTCAGGGGCGCGATTGACCATTGATCGCGGCGACCAAACGGCGGCAGCCCAGCTGACCGAGGTCACAACGAAGGGTGCGACGACTCGAGGAGAAGGCGGCGGGCTAACACGGGTCGAGACGATGAATGCGATATTGAACAACGGCCTGGGCCGCTACGGTGACGCCCTCGCCGTTGCGCAACGCGCCGCCGAACAGAGCGGGTTTGGCGACGTGTCGAACTGGGCCGCCGCCGAGCTCGTCGAAGCCGCGATACGTAGCGGTGCCACTGACATCGCGGCTGATGCCCTGCGCCGGCTGATGGAGACGACCAGTGCCTGTGGCACCGATTGGGCGTTGGGCGTGGAGGCGCGGTCGCGCGCTGCTCATGGAGGGCGCCGAGGCCGAGCGTTGGTATTGCGAGAGGATCGAGCGGCTTGGTCGGACCCGTGTGCGCACACAACTTGCCCGCGCCCACCTTGTCTATGGCGAATGGTTGCGCCGCCAGCGCCGCCGGATTGAAGCGAGTACCCAGCTGCGTATCTCACACGACATGTTCGAAACCATGGGTATGGAAGCGTTCGCCGAGCGGGCCCGGCGTGAGTTTGGGGCCACCGGGGCGACCGCGCGCAAGCGCACCACCATCAGCGGGCCGCAGCTGACACCCCAAGAAGAACAGATCGCCCGGTTGGCCGGCGAAGGCTTGACCAACCCCGATATCGGCGCGCGCCTGTTCGTCAGTGCCAAGACCGGCTGATCCAACCTGGAGGCGTTAGCTCCGAATCGGCTCGCCTCATAACCTCCCACGTAGGCGGAAGGCCGACGAAAGGGCGGCGGCTGGTCGATCACTGATCGCGTGGCCGGTCGTCCGGGTAGGGCGGCAAGCCGCCAGATCGACTGACGCTCGGCGGACAAACTGGCCAGATGTTCTACTTGTTGGTGTCCACCGGCAGGGGAGAGCGGCCAATATCGTTGTGGTCCGCCGCTCCTAGCATTGTGGAACCAACGATCGGGGGCGTCACAGTCGCGGAGATGACTGTGGCCTCCAAATCCGCTGAGAAACCACGATAATTCGAAGCCCGCCAGATTCAGTGCGATTACCGCTAGACACATCGAGACCGGACAAGCAGTGTCCGGTCCCAATTCATTTGGCGGCTATATGCGGGGAACCGCCAGAAATACTGCACCTTCGAGGCGCGTTTTTGTGTCGAACTACTTGACGGTTCCGATTATGTTGCCGTCCCGGGGAGTACCTGGAACTGCCGGGACGGCTCAATTGCAGCGGTTGTCTGCCCACCTTCATCCTCGGTGACGTGTCGAACCGTGCCGGAACGTCGGCGAGCACGGCTCGGCTCGCGTTGTCAGCCGCTCGAGCACGATGCCGAATAGATTTTGAGGGTTGAGATCATGGGTGAGGGTGCGACTATGTGTGGGTTATGGAGCTGATCGACCGCGGCACCGAACGCAGACTGCTCGATGGGGTGCTGCGGGATGTGGGTTCGGGTCACAGTCGGGTGTTGGTGCTGCAGGGCGATCCGGGCGTCGGTAAGTCGGCGTTGCTGGAGTATCTGGCTAGCCGAGCATCGGGCTGCCGTTTGGTTCGTGCTGCTGGTGTGGAACCGGAGATGGAGCTCGCCTATGCTGCGCTGCACCAGTTGTGCATGCCAATGCTGGATGGTCTCGATCGTCTCCCGCCGCCGCAGCGGGATGCTCTGGGGACGGCGTTCGGGCTCAGCGCGGGGCCGGCACCGGATCGGTTTCTGATCGGGCTGGCCGTTTTAAGCCTGTTGTCTGATGTCGCCGACGAGCAGCCTCTGCTGTGTCTGGTCGATGACGTGCAGTGGCTGGACCGCGCCTCCGCGCAAGCCCTCGCCTTTGTCGGCCGCCGACTCGGCGCCGAATCGGTGGCGTTGATCGTGGCGAGCCGTGTCGTCAGCCCCGACCTGGCCGCTCTGCCGGAGATGCAGGTCATCGGCTTGCGGAAGGCAGATGCGCGGGCGCTGTTGGACGCGGTGTTGACCGCGCCGCTCGATGCGCGGCTTCGCGACCAGTTCGTGGCCGAGACGGGCGGTAACCCGTTGGCGTTGCTGGAGTTGCCGCGCGGTCTGGGTGTGCATGAACTGGCCGGCGGGTTCGGATTACCAGGTGCCGAGCCGCTGTCAGCGGCGGTGGAGGAAAGCTTCCGGCGTGGGGTGCAGGCCGTCCCGGAGCAGACTCGCCGGCTGCTGCTGTTGGCGGCGGCCGAGCCGTTGGGTGATCCGGTGTTGTTGTGGCGGGCGGCCGTAACGTCGGGTATCGGCGCCGAGGCGGCCTTACCGGCAGCCGCGGCCGGGCTGGCCGAGTTCGGTGCCCGGGTGCGGTTCCGCCATCCGCTGGCGCGTTCGGCGGTGTACCGCTCGGCCTCTATTCGGGAAAGGCAGCTGGCGCATGGTGCGCTGGCCGATGCGACCGATCCGCACAGCGACCCGGATCGGCGTGCTTGGCACCGGGCTCAGGCGGCCGAGGGACCCGATGAGGACGTCGCCGCCGAGTTGGCGAGTTCGGCTGGCCGTGCGCGGGCGCGCGGTGGTCTGGCTGCTGCGGCCGCATTTCTGGAGCGGGCGACGATACTGACGTTAGAACCAGGCCTGCGGGCCGAGCGCGCCCTGGCCGCTGCATCGGGCAACCTGGATGCGGGGGCGTTCGCCGCGGCGGTGGACCTGCTGGCCAGGGCCGAGAGCGGTCCGCTTACCGGTCACCAGGGTGCGCGCGCTGATCTCATCCGCGCCCAGCTCGCCTACGTCACCGGCCGCGGCGGCGACGCTCCGGCGCTGCTGCTGAAGGCCGCGCAATGCCTTGAGCCGATCGACGCCGCGCTGGCACGTGCGACGTATCTGGAGGCGCTGACGGCGGGAGTTTTCGCCGGCCGACTAGCCGTCGGCAACGCCCTGGAGGTGGCCCGCGCCGCCCAGGGGTCGCCGCGCCCGTCGACTCTGCGGCTCCCCGACCTTCTCCTCGATGGCCTCGTCGCATTCGCCATCGACGGATACGTGGCGGCGCTGCCGATCTTGCGCCGGGCGATCAGCACGGCCCACGGCACCACGTCGCCTGATGAACAGCTGCGTTGCCTGTACCCGACCGTCGTTGCGGCGATGCGCGGCTGGGATGACGCAAGCTGGGAGGTGCTCTCGGAACGCCACGTCGAGGTGGTTCGCGGCGCCGGCGCGCTAAGTGAGCTGCCACTGGCACTTACTGTGCGTGCGTTGATGCATGTGTTCGCCGGTGAATTGAGCGCCGCACAAACGCTGGTCCAGAAGCTGCCGACGGTGACCCAGGAGCTGGAAATGGTGACAGAGGCCATCGGCAGCAGCATGTTCAAATATGGTACATACGTTGCCATTACGGTCGCTGCGTTCCGCGGCGACCAAACGGCGCTAACCCAGCTGACCGAGGCCACGACACAGCTCGCGATGAGGCGGGGCGAAGGCGGCCCGCTGACGTGGGTTGAGATCATGAACGCGATTTCGTCTAACGGCGTCGGCCGCTACGGTGACGCCATGGCCGTTGCGCAACGCGCCGCCGAAGAGACCGGGTTTGGCGACCATTCGCAGTGGGCCGCCGCCGAGCTCGTCGAAGCGGCCGTACGCAGCGGTGCCGCGGACACCGCAACCGAAGCTCTGAATCGGCTTGCCGAGACGACCAGCGCCTGTGGCACTGAGTGGGCGCTGGGCGTCGAGGCCCGTTCGCGCGCCCTACTCAGCGATGGAATCGATGCCGAGCGCTTGTATTGGGAGGCGATCGAGCGCCTTGGCCGGACGCGCATGCGGCCCGACCTCGCCCGCGCTCATCTGCTCTATGGGGAATGGCTGCGCCGCCAGCGCCGCCGCGTTGACGCGCGAACACAACTGCGCATCGCGCACGAGATGTTCGAAACCATGGGTATGGACGCGTTCGCCGAGCGGACCCGGCGCGAGCTTGCCGCCACCGGTGAGACCGCGCGCAAGAGCACCACCATCGCCACCGGGCCACAGCTGACACCCCAGGAAGCCCAGATCGGTCGGTTGGCCGGCGTTAGCTCCGAATCGGCTCGCCTCATAACCTCCCACGTAGGCGGAAAGCCAAGGGAAAGGGAGGCGGCGTGGTCGACCGCCGACTGCGTAGCCGCTCGTCCGAGTAGGCCGCCAAGATCGACGGTAGGGGAGCCCCGGATGATTGGTCGGCTCGCGCTACAGATCTCGCTGATGGGTCAGCACGTTGACGACGTTAGCGGCCGCATCGGCGAAGAAAAACCGTCGGACGCCCCAGTCCTCGTTGCTCAGCGGATGCACGATCTGCAACCCGGCGTCGACGGCGGATTGGTAGGCGGAATCCACGTCATCAACCTCGATGGACACCATCGGGTTAACGGGCGCTGTCGCGTCCCTTGTCATCAAGCTGAACTGGTGTCGGAGGTCGTCGTCGGCCAGCGTGGCGATCCAACCAAGGTTCATCACTTCGCGAAGTCCGAACACCTGCACGTAGGCATCGCGCGCCGCATCGACGTCGGGCACGGTGAAGACCGGCATCACACGGCGCACAGTCATATCGCAGGCCCCTAAACCTCGATCCACCGATGAACTATTTGGTGTGGGTGGGTGTCGGTGTGAAGAAAGTGCCCTTTGAGCTGGGATGATTGATGTTCTCTACGCATCACTCGGGCCAGTTCAGAAAGGCACTTTCGGTGCAAGTGTCCCATGGGTTCATCGCGTCGTCGGCTGTCTTCGATGACGATCATCTCGTGTCGTGCGCCGGGCTGGTCCCAGTGATGGCACTGGCAGGCCAGACCGGCTTGGCGCAGTTGTTGGCCGATAAGATTCGGATCCCGGGGCCGCGGATCAAGTCCGGATCGGCCAACCCGGCGCCGAAGCTGGCCACTTTTATTGCGGGCATGTGTGCCGGCGCGGACAGCATCGATGACCTTGATATCGTGCGCTCGGGTGGGATGAAGACACTCTTCGGCGGGGTCTATGCCCCCTCCACGGTCGGAACGCTGTTGCGGGAGTTCACTTTCGGCCATGCCAGACAACTGGAATCAGTTCTACGTGAGCATCTCGCGGGCTTGTGTGAACGGGTCGAGTTGCTCGCTGGTGCCGACCAGCGGGCGTTCATCGACATCGACTCGCTGTTGCGCCCGGTCTACGGGCACGCCAAACAGGGTGCAAGTTACGGGCACACCAAGATCGCCGGCCGACAGATTCTGCGTAAAGGCCTGTCGCCGCTGGTCACCACGATCAGCACCGAGG
Source organism: Mycobacterium sp. URHB0021 (assembly GCF_054057895.1). Classification (NCBI taxonomy): domain Bacteria; kingdom Bacillati; phylum Actinomycetota; class Actinomycetes; order Mycobacteriales; family Mycobacteriaceae; genus Mycobacterium; species Mycobacterium sp. URHB0021. The sequence goes on along the minus strand of NZ_JBSRZT010000001.1, from coordinate 282,647 downwards.
CGGGTGTGCCGGTGATCGCCGGTGCACGCCTACGCGCGGGCAAGGCCAACTCCGGCAAAGGCGCAGCCCGCATGATCGCCCAAGCAGTAGCCACCGCCCGCGCGGCCGGGGTCACCGGCCAGATCCTGGTACGCGGCGACTCCGCCTACGGAAACGGTCCGGTGGTGGCTGCATGCCGACGCGCCGGCGCACGGTTCTCGCTGGTGCTGAACAAGAACCGCACCGTGGCCGCAGCCATCGCCGCGATCCCCGATACTGCCTGGACTGCGGTGTCTTACCCCGGTGCTGTGCGTGACCCGGACACCGGGCAGTGGATCTCTGATGCCGAGGTCGCCGAAACTTCCTACACCGCCTTCAGTTCCACACCGCATGCGATGACCGCCAGGTTAATCGTGCGCCGCGTCAAAGACGCCCGCTACCCCGACGCGTTATTCCCGGTATGGCGGTATCACCCGTTCTTCACCGACACCGACGAACCCGTCGATGCCGCCGATATCACTCATCGCCGCCACGCGATCATCGAATCCGTGTTCGCCGACCTGATTGACGGGCCCCTGGCGCATATGCCTTCCGGGCGGTTCGGCGCCAACTCCGCCTGGATCCTGTGCGCGGCCATCGCCCACAACCTGCTCCGCGCGGCCGGCACGCTGGCCGGAGGCACTCACAGCGTGGCCCGCGGAGCCACCCTGCGGCGGCGCATCGTCACTATCCCCGCCCGGCTGGCCCGCCCGCAACGCCGACCCATCTTGCATCTACCCACCCACTGGCCATGGTCAAAAGCCTGGCTCACACTGTGGCACAACACCATCGGCCACAGCCCACCGCTGACAACGACATCCTGACCACCCGCCGACAGGCCCGACCGCAACACCACAGGAAAAGCTGGCCAGACCAGCAGATACCCGCTGCTCACGACCAGAAACGACCGCCAAAAGCACCCCAGTCACGGCTACACCAATTCATCGGTGGATCGAGGTTTAGTGCGCGGCTTGAGAGGCTTGCCCTTCACCAGTCGGGTTCCAACCCATGTCTTCGCGTAGGCGGCGAACTTGATATCGGCCCATTTCTTCGCGGCCCGTTGCTCGGATGTGGCGGGTGGACTCCACAGGTCGCGGTCGAGCTCTCTGCGCCTGCCGACCAGCCAAGCTTCGGCGTCGATCTTGCGGGCGTAGGTGTGCGGAGCCTGGTAGAGGCGGCCGTCTGGGGCTGTATAGGCGGCCATCCATCGGCCGGAGCGGTATTGACGCACCCGGCCGAATCCTCGGCGGCTACCCATCGTTGCACCACATATGCACCATTTAACCTAGCAGAACTGTTCTCTTGTGTTCGTAACTGTTTGTGGGTACTGTTTCGCATATCAGCAGGTAAATACCCGCTGTAGCAGCAACAACATAATACAGGAAGTTTGCTCAGGTACTGGTTCAATCCCAGTATCGCGCACCACGTTTCACCTGCGCGTTTGGGCGAAAATTTGAGGTGTATGACCTAAATATGACCTGACGCGATCGGCGAGCTGGCAACCAACATAAAGGTTGCAGCCATGTCCACCACCAATACCGTCGTCTCCGACCTTGCCGACATCCCGCATCCGGCCGGCGGAGGACGTCACGGACGCCCCCAGCCGCTATTTCGTCGGTTCCTCGTGGCTTGTTGAGCGCGACAGCGACGACATCAGCGTCCTGATCAACGGCATGATCGCGTCGAGTACGTCATCACGGTCCAGGACGTCAGGACCGAGGTGTTCCCGTCGCTCACCGCCGGGCAGGCGCACCAGCTAGGCGTGGCGCTGGTTGAGGCCGCTTTCGAGATGGCGCGCTGACAATCGGGAACCGATCCGCGCTGATCCGCGTCTGGCCTACGGTTCAGCCCGTCATCAGTGATCCCCAAGGGTGGCGAGCCGACTCATATGTCACCGGGCATGCATTGAATCGCAACGATGTACGTGCGCGGTTGAGATGCGAAGATCTGTTGTGATGGAGTTGATCGGCCGCCGCAGCGAACGCAGCCTGCTCGATGGAGTGCTGCGGGACATGCGGTCGGGTCAAAGTCGAGTGCTGGTTATCCATGGCGATCCGGGCATCGGCAAATCGGCACTGATGGACTACTTGGCGATGCAGGCAACGGGGTCACGGCTCATCCGCACCGCCGGCGTTGAGTCGGAGATGGAACTCGCCTATGCCGCACTGCACCAGTTGTGCAGGCCGATGCTGGATCGCCTCGAGCGGCTTCCGCCTCCACAGCGGGACGCCCGGGGGTTACCGGCATCTGCGGGCGAGTGGGTTTCCGTTCCCGGCTGGCGGCTGGCGGCTGGCGGCTGGCGGCTGGCGGCTGGCGGGCTGGCGGGCTGGCTAGCGCCCCGTGCACGGCGCGCTTGATCAGCGTGCTTGTCACACGCTAGAGAATGCTTCCCCCTGTAGGACCGGCGCACAGATTGCTATCTCAACTGCCGTCTTGCTCAGCAGGAGGATCGAAGTCCGTTCACCGCGATTGGGGTTCCCCTGAAAAAGTGGACACGGTTAGCTTGATTGCTGATTGATCCGTGAGGTGATCTCGAAGTTGATGGGTGAGGTCATTCCCAGTGAGCTATGCCGTCTGTGACGATTGTAGTAGCGAAGGTAATTGTCAAGTCCTGCAGTAAGATTCGCATGCGACGTGAAAGCGTCACGCTTGTAGTACTCATGCTTGACTGTCGACCATAGCGATTCGGAGCCGGCGTTGTCCCAGCATATTCCGGTGGCGCCCATGGAGCGGAGTAGGCCGTGATCGGAGCATGCTTTGGCCAGGTCGTGGCTGGTGTATTGGGTGCCCCTGTCGCTGTGCAAAATGGTGCCGGCCACCGCACCACCACGGGTAAACACCGCCGCGTCCACCGCCTGCTGCACGAGCTCGGTGCGCATGTGGTCGGCCACTGACCAGCCCAACACCCGTCGTGAGTGCTCGTCACGGATCGCGCACAGGTAGGCGTCCCCTTCTCCGCAGGTCAAGTAGGTGATGTCGGAGGTCCACACCGCATCAAGGCGGCCCTGATCGAAGACACGGCCCACCCGATCGGGCGGAAACGACGCCGCCGGATCGACCATCGTGGTCTTGACCTTGAAGGTCCGCGGACTGATGCCCTCGATACCCATCTCGGCCATGATCGCCGCGACAGTGTTCACCGACACCGAGATACCGGCTGCGTGCAGGTCGGCGGTGATGCGCGGTGAGCCGTAGGTACGCTTCGATTCCTTCCAGTGCGCCAGGATCTTGACCTCCAGATCCCGGCGCCACTGCTGGCGTGACGTGGGTTCGGTGCGCCGCTGCCGCGCCGCCCAGGCGTAGAAACCAGAGCGTGAGACACCGAGAAGCTCAGCCAGTGTCGCGATGTCATGGTCGGCGCACTCCGCGGCGATGAGCTCGAACCGACTCACCGATGTTGCTGTGCCGCAAAGTACGCCGATACTTTTTTCAGGAACGCGATATCTCGGTCCTTGTCGGCAAGCTCAGCGCGCAACCGCACCAACTCGGCGTGTTCGCGGGCCGTCAGGTCCCCCTCGGGGGGCCCATGGCGGGCCTCGCTGGCTGCCCCGTCCCGGACCCGTTCCTCGCGCACCCACTTGCCCAGCAGGCTCTCGTGCAGATTGAGCTCGCGCCACCTCCGAGACCGGCCGGCCCCCATCAATCACCCGACGAGCAGCCTCCACCTTGAACTCTGGTGTGAACGACCGACGCGTCCGCGACATGTCGACATCCTTCCAGCAGGACACAGTCCCGCTATCTCAGGTGTCCACTGGAACTGGGGAACCTCAGATCTTGCGGTGGGTAACTGCCCACAGAGATCCGATGGCGTTCGGATGGATTTCGCCACGGTGAGGTAGTCACCTCGGCAAGTAGGCATCCATGCGTAAACACGAGTCGTGAGCGTGTTCCGCTATCGCGACGGTCCACAGGTCTAGCGTTGGCTATGTCCCGATGACGCATCGGCTTGGAACAGCATCTTCGACGAGTGGGTAAGCGAGGCCAAAATATGAACGCCGATGACATCATTGCCAATGATGCCCACGGTGATGCGCTCCGGCTGTCCGCCACCGCATTCGCGCGGTGGGGTGTCGATTATCCGGCTGACCCTGTGGGGGATCCGGCGGCGGTTCGCGAGCTGCGGGTCTAGCTGTGGAGCTGCTCACGCTCGATCAGATCAAAGCGGCGGCGGACCGGCTGAGGCCGGTGATGCGACAAACCCCGGTGATCGCGTCGCGGGTGCTGTCGGATCGCACGGGCGAACAGGTGTGGCTTAAGTGCGAGAACCTGCAACGCACTGGGTCATTCAAGCCCCGCGGGGCCTACAACCGGATCGCCAATCTGAGTGTCGAGGACCGGGCTCGCGGTGTGGTCGCGGCCAGCGCAGGCAACCATGCGCAAGGAGTTGCGTGGGCTGCGACCGAGCTAGGGATCGCGTCGACGGTGTTCATGCCGGTCAACGTCCCGCTCCCAAAGTTGTTGGCCACCAAGGCGTATGGTGCGCAAGTTCACCTGATCGGCGAGTCGGTCGACGACGCGCTGGTCGCGGCGCGTGAATATTCGGAGCAGCACGGCACGGTGTTGATCCACCCGTTCGATCACGCCGACATCGTCGCCGGCCAGGCCACCGTCGGGCTGGAAATCCTGAAGCAGATTCGAAATGTCGCAACCATCGTGGTGCCAACCGGCGGTGGAGGTCTGGTCGCCGGAATTGCTGCGGCGGTGCACTTTCTGGCGCCACAGGTCCGGGTGATCGGAGTGCAGGCCGCGAACGCGGCGGCCTGGCCGAGTTCGTTGGCCGCCGGACAGCCCGTGCGGGCGGAGTCGATGTCGACGATGGCTGACGGCATCGCCGTGGCATTGCCCGGAGTGATCCCGTTTGCCCATGTAAGGGCATTCGCCGACTCGGTTCGCACGGTCAGCGAAGACGCGCTGTCGCGCGCTCTGTTGCTCTGCATGGAGCGTGCGAAACTCATCGTCGAACCTGCCGGGGCGGCAGCAGTGGCAGCGCTGATGACATCGGCACCCCAACTCAGCCTCCACGGCCCCGTTTGCGCGGTCTTGTCGGGTGGCAATATCGACCCGCTGGTGTTGACCCACGTGATCACCCACGGCCTGCGCGCAGCCGGACGATATCTCGCGGTGAAAATCACCATCCCGGATCGCCCCGGCGGGCTCAGCAGACTGCTCGGCGTGGTCAGCGAAAGCGGGGCCAGCGTGCTCGACGTGGTGCACTCCCGCACAGCACCCAAGCTGGCACTGGACGAAGTTGAGGTGATGCTTACCGTCGAAACCCGGGGTCCGGCACACCGGGACGAGGTATTGGCCGCCCTCGACGGCGCGGGATTCGTCGTCTCCGTGGAGGACAATTAGCGCGCGCCTGCCTGACGGCGGCCGTCTCCCCGAGCACGGAGCCGGAGATGGGCTCGGTGGCCAGGAAGGTCGCCGACACCGCCGGGGATTCAGTCGAACAGCCCGGCGCTGGCCTCCCGCCTGCGGCGCTGCACTTCGGGATCGGGTACCGGCACCGCGGCGACGAGCCGTTGGGTGTACTCGGTCTGCGGGTTACGCAGGATTTGATCCCGCGGGCCCATCTCCTGCAGCAAGCCGTCGCGCAGCACCGCGACGTCGTCGGCCAGCCGGTCCACCACGGCCAGGTCGTGGCTGATGAACAGGCAGGCGAACGCCCATTCCCGCTGCAGCTCCTCGAACAGGTCGAGCACCGACGCCTGGACCGACACGTCGAGCGCGCTGGTGGGCTCGTCGGCGACCAGCAGGTCGGGGCTCAGCGCCAGCGCCCGCGCCAGGTTCGCGCGCTGCCGCTGCCCACCGGACAGCTCGTGCGGGTAGCGCGCGGCGGTGTCTTTGGGCAGCCGCACCGCGTCGAGCAGCTCGGCAACGCGGGCCGTGCACTCCGCGCCGCGCATCACCTTGTGCACTTTCAGCGGCTCGGCGACGCAGTCGCCCACGCGAAGACGCGGATTCAGCGAGGTCGCCGGATCCTGGAACACGAAGCCGAACTTCGCGCGCACGGGCCGGAGCTGCTTCTCGGACATGGCGGTGATGTCCTGGCCGAGAATCTTGACCGTACCGGTCGTCGGCTTCTGCAGCGCCGCAACGCAACGCCCGATCGTGGACTTGCCTGAGCCCGACTCCCCGACCAGGCCAAGGGTCTTGCCGCGGTCGATGCTGAACGTGACGTCGTCGACCGCCTTGAACGCCGCCGAGCCGATCGCACCAGGGAACTCGACGCTGAGACGATCGATCTCCAGCACGTTCTCCGTCTTGGTCTGTGGGCCGGCTTGGTGTTCGGGGTTGCCCTGCCCTAGGTGCGGCACCGCCGCCAGCAGGGTGCGGGTGTAATCCTGCGACGGCTCAGCGAAAAGCTTTGCCACAGTCGCGATCTCGATGACCTTGCCGGCGTTCATGACGACGACCCGGTCTGCCAGGTCGGCGACCACCCCCATGTTGTGGGTGATCAGCACGATGGCGCTGCCCAGCCGATCCCGCAGGTCGCGCAACAGTTCCAGGATTTCGGCCTGAACCGTGACATCCAGCGCGGTGGTCGGCTCGTCGGCGAGGATCACCTGCGGGTCGCAGGCGATAGCGCAGGCGATGACCACGCGCTGCTTCTGCCCGCCGGACAGCTGATGCGGATAGAAGCCGTACCGCTGTTCGGGATCGGGTAGCCGCACGAGCCGCAGCAGATCGATTGCCTTGTCCCGGGCCTGCTTTCGGTCGACGTCGGTGTGCGCGCGGATGGCCTCGCTGATCTGGTAGCCGACAGTGAACAGCGGGTCCAGCGCCGCGCCCGGTTCCTGGAACACCATCGCGATGTCCTTACCGCGCAGCGCGGTGAACTGCTTGTCGGAGAGCCCGGCGACGTCGCGATCGCCAAGCAGCACCGTGCCGGTGACCCGGGCGGTGTCCGGCAGCAGCCCGATCGCGGCTCGTGACGACACCGACTTGCCGGAACCGGATTCGCCGACGACGGCCAGCACCTCGCCGGGTTTCACGTCGAATGTGACATCGTCGACGGCGCGTACCGGACCGGCGTCGGTGCTGAAGGTCACGGAAAGCTGACGATACGAGAGGGCGGCTGCCTCTGGTGCTTGCGTCATGTCAGTTCGCCGCCCGCCGGGTGCGAAGCAGTGGGTTGAGCACCTCGTTAATGCTCTCCCCGACCAGGGTCATGCCCAGCACCGCCAACACGATCGCCGTACCGGGAAACACCGCGGTCCACCAGATGCCGTTGGAGATGTCCGAGAGTGCCTTGTTCAGGTCGTAACCCCATTCGGCGGCCTTAGTCGGCTCGATGCCGAAGCCGAGGAACCCCAGACCGGCCAGCGTCAGGATCGCCTCCGCGCCGTTCAGGGTGATGATCACGGGAAGTGACGAGGTGACGTTGGACAGTATGTGGCGGAACAGGATTCGCGTCGTGCTGGCGCCGGTGACGCGGGCGGCGTCAACAAACGGCTCGACTTTGACCGCCAGCGTCGCGTTGCGGACCACGCGGAAGTACTGCGGCACAAACACCGCCATGATCGCTACGGATGCCGACAAGATGCCGCCCAGCGTGCCGGACTGCCCGGCCACAAGGACAATGGACACCACGATCGCCAGCAGCAGCGACGGCATCGCGTACAGCGCGTCCATCACCAGCACCAGCACCCGGTCCAGCCAGCCACCGCGATAACCGGACACCAGACCGAGCACGACACCGAGCAGCAGCGAGATGATCAGCGACAACACGATCACCATCAGCGCGGTGCGGGCGCCGTAGATCACCCGCGAGTACACGTCCTCGCCCCGCACTGAGGTGCCGAACCAGTGCTGCGCCGACGGTGCCTGCTGGCGCACGAATTCGACGCCGTCCGCGCTGGTCTGGGCGAAGCCGTATCTTGCCAGCAGCGGCGCGAAAAGCGCCACCAGGATGAAGCCCGCGACGAGCACCAACCCGAGGACGAGGGTGGCGCGTTGCAACCCGTGGGTGGAACGCAGCAGCCCCAGACCCGGGAACGCGCGGCTCTTCGGCTGTTCGACGACGAGCCTGTCGGCGCCCGCGGCGATCGTCATCTCCTAGAACCTCACCCTCGGGTCGATGAGCGCCACCGCCAGGTCGATCACGAAGCTCATCACCGCCACGACAATCGCGATGAGCGTGACGATGCCCTGCACGGCGACGAAGTCGCGCGCCGAAAGATAGCGCGCCAGTTGCAGTCCCAGCCCGTTCCATTCGAACGTGGTCTCGGTGAGTACCGCGCCGCCGAGCAGCAGGGCGATCTGCATGCCCATCACTGTCACCACCGGGACGAGCGCGTTGCGGAACGCGTGGCGGCGGGTCACGACGCCGTCGGAGAGCCCGCGGGCCCGCGCCGCGTCGACATACCCGGCGCGCAGGGTCTGCAGCATGTTCACCCGGACCAGGCGCAGGAACACGCCGCCGGTCAGCAGTCCGAGGGCCAGCGCAGGCAGCACCGCGTGTTTGAGAACGTCGACGATGTAGGTGCTGTTGCCGTAGAGGATGGCGTCGACGACAGCGATGTGGGTCTGCGGCCGCACGCCGGCCAATGCGATCTCGGTGGACGCACTGAAGCGGCCGGACGCGGGCAGCCAACCCAGCTTTACCGAGAACAGCAGCTTAAGCAGCATGCCGACGAAGAACACCGGGGCGGCGTAGAACAGCACCGCCAGCAGCCGCAGGACTACGTCGGGCACGCGGTCCCGGTGCGTTGCGGCAAACAGCCCCAACGGGATTCCAACGATCATCGCGATTAGCAGGGCCCACACCGCCAGCTCCAGGGTGGCGGCGCCGTTGACCACGATCAGGTCGCTGATCGGGCGTCTGTCGGTCAGCGTGGCGCCGAAGTCGCCGCGGAACAGGCCGGTGAGATAGTCCCAGTACTGTGACAGCAGCGGACGGTCGAACCCCGCCGCCGCCTTGCGCTCAGCGATCTGCGCCGGGGCGAGTCGGCCGCCGGCGGACGCGGTGATCGGGTCCCCGATACCACGCATCAGGAAGAACACCAGGGTGACCAGGATCCACGCGGTCGGGATGATCAGCAGCGCCCGCACGCCGAGATAACGGGCCAAGGCGCCGTAGCGCGACTGCCCGCCGGCACGCTTGGCCGGTTGCGGGGCGGCGGCCGGCGCCGCCTCCGTGGTGGCCGTCATGCCGCCTTCCTCGCCGAGCTCTGCAACGGCGCGAACTCGAACTTGAACGACTTGTCCAGGGTGATGCCCTCAATGTCCTTGCCCGCTACGGCGATCTGTTTTCCGGTCAGCAGCGGGATCGTCGACAAGTAGTTGTTGGCCATTTCGTCCTGGATCTTGGTGATGATCGCTGCCCGCTTGGCCGGGTCGGACTGCGTCGCTTCGTCCGTGATGAGCGCGGTGATGTCGGGGTTCTCGAAGTGGTTGCCCAGGAAGTTGTCCGGGGTGAAGAACGGCGTCAGGTAGTTGTCGGCGTCGGGGAAGTCGGGGAACCAGCCGAGCTGGTAGAGCGGGTAGGCATCCTTGACTCGTTCGGCGGTGTAGGTCACCCATTCGGTGGACTGTAGGTTGACCCGGAACAGCCCGGTGGCGTCCAGCTGGCCCTTGATCGCGGCGTATTCCTCCGACGACGACACCCCGTAGTGGTCGGGGTTGTACTGCAGGTTCAGCGCGACCGGCGTCGGAACTTGGGCGTCGGCAAGGTATTTCGCGGCCTTGGTGCGGTCGGGTTTGGTGCCGTAGGCGTCCTTGAACGCCTCGTTGGCGCCTGGGATGCTGTCCGGGATAACCGAGTACGCCGGCGTGTAGGTGCCCTTGTACACGTCACGGGCCAGCGCGTCGCGGTCCAGCGACACGGCGATCGCTTTGCGGATCGCCAGCTTCTGCGCGGGGGTGGAGCCGGGCATGGTGTTCATGTTGAAGACGATGTAGCGCAGTTCCCCGCCGGGACCCTCATGAACGACGAGGTTGGGGTTTTTCCGGAGTCCCTCGATGTCGGTGGGCGACAGGCTGCGCGCCGCGACGTCGATGGCCTGGTTCTCGATGTCGATCTTGAGGTTGTCGGTGTTGGCGTAGTACTTGATGCCGACGAGTTCCGTCTTGGGCTTGCCGAAGAGCCCCTGATAGTCGGGGTTGGCGCGCAGGCCGATGAGCTGATTCTTGGCGTAGGTCGTCATCGTGAAGGGACCCGCGAACGGCTCGGCAGCGGCGATGGCGTTGTCGTCGAGCACCTTGTCCGGCGGGAACACCTCTTCGTCGATGATCGGTCCGGCATTGGTGGCGAGCACCTGGGGGAAGGTCTGGTCGTTGGGCAGCTTCAGCTTGAAGTCCACCGTCAACGGATCCGGCGTCTCGACGCTGTCGAGGTTGGCCAGCAGCGACTGCGGTCCGTTGGGGTCGTTGATCTTGTTCTCCCTGTCGATGGAGAACTTGACGTCCGAGGACATCAGCGCGTGTCCGTTGGCGAACTTGAGGTTCGGCTTGAGCTTGCAGGTGTAGGTCGTCGGCGCCGTGAAGTCGCAGCGTTGCGCGATGTCCGGTTTCAGATCGCCACTGCCCGGGACGAAGTTCATCAGGAACGGATACACCTGGTTCATCACCTGTAGCGACCCGTTGTCGTACGAGCCCGCAGGGTCGAGTGAGGAGACCTTGTCGGTGGTTCCAACGGTCAGGTAGTTACCGCTAACCGCATCAGCCGGACGACCGAGTCCGCATCCGGGGACGACGAGCGCAAGGGCGGCTAGCGCAGCGAAATGCTTACCGCCGACCAGAGACGCTAGGGACGGCGCAGTGTAGGCACGTTGTCGTACTCCGATTGCATAACGCTAGCTGGATCGGCGCCGGTTCGGGCGACATTGGCCAGCGTGCGTTGCCACGGCGATCCAAGTGGCTGACTGTCTCGAATCATGAGTTAGGAAGGACGCCAGGGAAAGACCCGGACGGCTACCGGGCGGCGTTCACCGCCTGACACGCTTGCAGGATCTTCTCGGCGAACACCTCGGGTGAGGCGACGAACACGGCGTGGTCGTCCTCGATGGTGACGACGGTAGCGTGCGGTATTGCGTCGACGACTTTCATCTGCCGTCCTGCGGCACTACGGAGTCCCTCGTCGTTACCAGGACCGACACCGGGACGTCGACATCGCCGATCCACGTGTGCGAGGTGAAGTCCGCAACCGCCACGAGTGCCGCAGTGACCGTCGACATACTGGTCAGACTCATTTCGGCGCGTACGTAGCTGCGGCGGTAGCCACAGCGGATCGCCGGTGTGCTCGCCGTCGGCGGCGTGCCGGGAGGTACCTTCGAAGCGTTGCTTCATCCCTTCCCGGGCTTTCTGCGCCCGCGGGCCGGGCGGGTGGGATCACACCTGATGCGTTACCTCGGGCCGGTGCTCAACCGACTGGGCGACGCATTGCCTGGTTCGCCGGAGGGTGGATTCGACCCACGGGGCGTAGGAACGTTGGGCCTCGACGTCATTCACGGCCAAACCCTCGTTAAGGTACTGCGACGATTCGCCGACCACGATTCGCCCTGGTATTCCCGCCTTGCCCGTGCGGTCGGCGACCACCCGCCCATTGACCTGAGCGGGATCGACATTCCCGTCACTTATCTGGCCAGTACGTGGGACGCGATCACCTCGGCGAAGCTAATGCGGGCCGCCAGCGAGAAGACGCCACACGGTCGGTTTGTCGAACTTGCCGCCACGCACTTTGTGCCGTTGCAGTTTCAGGGCCGTGTCTCAGCCGAGCTCGCCGACCTCGTTGATCGCTGTACGTTCTAGCGAGCGCAGGAAGGCGGAGACGACCGGGCCCACTTCGGCCGCCCGATCCAACAAGCACAGGTGCCCGCTCCCGTGGACGCCGTGAATCTGGGCTCGAGGCATTCTGCACGCCAGGATGCTCGCATTCGGGGCGGCACCAACGCGTCAGCGGTGCCGGTGATCACTAGTGTCTGCTGAGTTCGCCGCGGCAAGCAACCCAAACTGGACCATAGTGATGCGGTGTCACAAGTGGATAGGTGGAGTACGGGATATCGCAGCCGTCGGTGGGCCCGCTACACACCGCGCCGCGAGGGTCACGATGGGGGAGTCGGTATCGGCCCGCTGGGGCTGGTCATGACGGGTCCTTGTCGGGTTTGGCGGCGGCTTCTGCTCACTGCCACAGGTCGACGAGTTCGTCTCGTACGGGGGCGATTCGGTGGTCAGCCCACCGCGTTCGTCACCTTGCTCGCCAGCTGCTGCATCCGGATTCCCTGTTCCCAGAAGCCGCGCCGGTAGGCCTCGTCGTGGACCTCGCGCGGGCGTAGGTGTCAGCCGCGGCGGGGGTGATGTTTGGGTGCAGGCACTACTTCAGTCGATCTTTTATTGCACTGAGGTATGCCTGTGACGTGTCGCGAATAAAGCCGGCTTACATTGACACAAGTTTTTCGATCCAGTCGGAACCGAGAACTTTGGCCGTGTCCTCCTCGAGCTTGAGCATCCCGTCCAACACCTTCTCGAACACTTCAAGCCAGATGAGGCCATTCTTTTCGCTCAACTCGAGCACGCGCTCACTCGTCTGTTAAATCGCTCCGCGGCCGCCTCGACATCCTGGGTGAAGTTCGGCGGCTCAGGGGTGGCGCTCGGCGTGGCTGGTGCCTTGGCCGTGGCTTTCGTGGCTGGTGCATTGGCCATTTGCGTCTCCTTGGCTAGTTTCCGTTTTCGGTACCACTCTCGAAGGGAGAGCGGCGGCGTCGCGATTGCATGAGTCGTCAAATCTGCGTGTGCCAAGTGCTCGAGCGGAGTCTCGCATGCCACCAGGAGGGGGGGTAGGGCTGAGGGGGAAGTTTCATTCAGCAAGAAGCCCGCGGCTCCGGCGTACTCGCGCGCGGCCAACATGGACTTCGACGCTGAGGATGCAGGTCGGCTTCGCGGCAGCAGTCCTGACTCTCGTTGTGAGTCTGGCGATCGTTGCGTGATGTTCCGGCTCGACCGAATCCGGCAGCAACAAATCCAACGTCAACGGTGGGTGGCTGGCCATCGTGGCGGTATGTTGGCGGGATTAATTTTCTCTGGGACAACAAGATTCGCGGCCGACCTGCTCATTGTCGACGACCCGGTCAAGGGTGCTGCCGAGGCCGACTCGGCTGCGCACCGTCGCTGCTGTCGCCGTTACATCCGGGGCGGAGCTGCGTCATCCTCATGACAAGGTGGAAGAGCACGATCCGGCCGGGGAACTGCTGGCCGAGCCCGGCAGCCGCTGGCAGCATTTCAACGTGCCCGCCGTAAGCGGGTCCGTGTGCCCGATGCGCTGCATCGACTGCCAGCTAGGGCGATGGTCAGCGCCCTTGGCCGCATAGCCGAACAGTTCGCTGAGATCAAACCAGCCGTCGGCAGCAGCGCCTGGGCGGCCCTCTGCCTCGGTGTCCCCTCCGAGCCGAAAGGCGGCCTGATCAAGAGGGACTGGTTGGACCAGTGGCGATTACCGGTAGCACCGGCGATATGCATCCGCTGGCCCGCGGTGGGCAAGTACGTCGAACGCGAGCGTTGCGGCAGCTAGCGCGTCGGGCTGATGCTTCCAGCTCTGCCACGTCGCCGCTTGCTGCTCTAAATCGGAAAAATGGTATGCGATTCGGCACGTTCCGACATACCAGGGCCTGGCGCAGACCGGCTGACCGTGCCTCGGCATCGCCGCGACCGCTGTCCTTCGGTGGCCAGGCGGTGACTCGGATCGGGCGCTCTGGCCGCACACGACGGACGGCGCTTGGCCACGGAGACATACGTCGTCCTGGCTGCGAACGATTCGCTGCTGATCTCGGAAGCGCCCACGCTGATCGCCAGCTCGACTGCGGCGGCGTGCCACATCTCCGCCGTCAGCGGCTCGCTGACATCCGCGATGAGAGCCACGACGTTATCGCGGGTGAGCGGGGCGGCAATCAGCCCGCACGCATCGCCGGAACCGGAGTCGGACGGGTCCACCCCGATCACCGTCTTAACGGCCTGGTCGAAACGAGCGCCATCCTTAACGGGCGACGCGATCTGTTCCGGCCGACCGTGTTTCAAAGCTTGTGGTTACAGATCGAGGATGCGATCAGCGACGGTCAGATCAGGTCGATCGATGAGGTCTAACGGGAGCTGGCCAAGCGCGACGACGATGCGAAACGGTGGGCGAATAGTCAAACCGATGCCTGTTCTGTCAGTTATAGGAGCAGACACAGGACGGGGTGAAGCAAATCCTAAGGCTGTATCCAAACCTTCTGCAGCAGGCGACAAACGCGGTGGCGACCCCTTCGTGCGTTCTTTAAGGATCTGTTCGGCCAGGGCGCCCAACTTGACGTTCGTTTCCTGGGAACGCCACCTGATCATGTCGAATGCCGCGTCTGCTGCAACGTCGGCAAGTAGCTTTCAACATCGGGCTGTCCACACCCGCCGGAATGGCGCAGTCCCGAAGGGCTCCGCACATGGTGCCGCCGATATCGGCACCAAAGCCGGCGGTGGCCACCGGACCGCATCCGCGCGTCGGTAACTACTGCGCAACCTATCCGAGCGGTCAGGGCTGGTCGTTGTGCGGAGGGTTGAGTTCGATCTGTTCGGACCCATCGCTGGACGTGTGTTGACCGAGTCCGCCGCGCAGAGAATCGAAGATTGCCAGGCCCTGTCCCACCAGGCCGGTGGCTATCTCGCTGAGCCCGTCGGCGCCGTTGAGGACTGTCAGGTTTGCCCCTGACAGACCCTGAGCGGCCTGCTTGACGATTTCAGGTAACTGGTCGATCAGCATCCGGTCCAAGGCCACCCGGTTATGCGAGGCCGCCGCTTCGGCTTGGATCTTCATCTTCTCAGCGTCGGCGAGCGCCAGAATCCGCACGCGTTCTGCCTCCGCCTCGGCCGGCTTGACTACCTCCGAGACCAGCTCTTGCTGCCGCAGTTCTGCGGCGCGCTGCGCCAACTCGGTGCGCATCGCGAGCACTTCGCGCTGGGCTTGCGCCTCGGCCAGCGGTCCCGCCTGGGCAGCTTCGGCCTGCGCTTTGTCGACTTCGGCCTTGTACTGCGCCCGCACGATCGCGGTCTGCCGAGCGTACTCGGCCTGGTTGCGTTGAGATTCCTGCTCGGCCTCGGCCGCGGCCTGATTGGCCTTTGCCTGAGCAATCTGCGCCTGCTGCTGAATGGCCGCGTTGTGTGGTGCGGACATCGCTAGGATGTAGCCCAGCGAGCCGTCGTCGATGGACTGAATCTGCAGGGCGTCGATGGTCAATCCGATCTTGATCATCTCCTGCTTGGAACCGTCGAGGACCTCCGTGGCCAGCTTCTGCCGTTCTTTGATGATTTGCTCGACGGTCATCGACCCGATGATGGAGCGCAGGTGACCGGCGAAGATCCGCCCCGTGAGGACGGCCATCTGGTTTTGGTCCGATAAGAACCGTTGCGCGGCACTGACAATGCTTTCGTTGTCGTTGCCGACCTTGAAGGCAATCACCGCGCGAACGTTCAAAGTGATCCCCTGCTGGGTGACGCACTTTTCCGCCACCTCGGCCTCACACATTGCCAATGTGAGGAACCGAACTTTGCGGAAGAACGGCATGATGTAAGCGCCGTGACCAGTCACCACACGAAAGGGGGCGTTGCTTGCAACTCGCCCGCCGGAAATTAGCATCGCCTGGTCCGGTGCGGGCACTCTGTAGCCGAACATGTTGGGCTCCTTGCAGATTCGCGTCGTTGGTCAGGAAATTTGCCGTGTGAAATTCACAAGGTCCATGGCTCCACCAGGAGCGTGCGCGCCTCTCGGATATCAATCACCAAGACCTCGGTACCTCTCGGCAGGGGCTGGTCCGACCAAGCAAGATAGGCCTCCTTCGACCCGCGCACATTCAGGAGGACCTCTCCGGGGCCCGCGACGCCGCGGGTCGCCACGATCAAAGACCCGACGCAGCCGACCAACGAGACCTCACCCACCCCTCGATACTCCTCCAAAACGCCGTACTCGTGCATCCCGTCACTGCACTCGACAAAAAGGCCTGACTAACCCCTGCGCGGGTCGGCCTTTGACGGGTCGGCTGCCCTAGCCGCAACGCAAGAACATTGCCAAGTACGCCGGCTTGAGCCGCCGGGTCTGTCTGTCCAGGGCGCCCGTCGCGGAGACATACTGCTTTACAAAGGCTGCGCCCTATGACGTCAGGCCCTGTCTGTGCGCCCGTGTCCCGTAATGTCCGACCGACTAGTCGACGAAGCCGCTTAAGGGCAGGTGTTGTGCCAGTCACCCACCCGGTGTCGTTCGTCTGAGCTGCTCGCCGTTTGACCACTCTTGTGGCCAAACCGGCGGCGGTCACACCGCATCGCGCTGAGGATTGGCGGACCGCAAGGTGACGACCACGCCCGTCCTGGGTTCGACCTGCGCGTCGACTCAGACAGCGTTGCTGTGAAGTTGTTGTGAACGGATCTGCGAATGAAACGCGGCGGAACGACTCAACGGCCTGAGATCTCGTTGATGCACTTCGAGTCTTGAGGCCGGGTTATCTAATGAGCTCTCGTACCGATGTATTGACAAGCTGTCAAGGCCAGCAGCGGAGGCGGAGACCGGAGAAGATCCGCAGCTGCACGCCCTGAAACTAGGCGGAGGCATTCGCCCGGCACGCGCGGAGCTTCGCAGGAAGGTACTTCAGCGGAGGAAGCCGCTCGAGTGCTCGAAATGGCCCATGGTCTGACCGAAGCCGCCGGTATCGCGGTGCTCGGAGCCTCCTGAATTTGTTAGGTGCCGGGTGTCCTTCTCAGCAACGGGTACCCCCAACCGGGGCTCGAACCTGGGGCCTAGGGATTCTCAGTGGGATGGAGGAAGCGGCGAAATTGACCGCTGGGTGAAATCACCTAGCCAGCCGTATCGCAATACGTCGTAATCGTAGTTGGCCTGGATTCTTCAAGACCGGACGAAGGTTTGAGTGTAGATCCCGGGCTGCGTGTCGGAGCAACAACCAGAGGTGTTCGAAGCCGAAACATGAATGATCGACTCCGGCGAACCACGGAGAAGCCCGCGGACATAGCCGCAAATGGCAATCCCCGCCAGCCCTGACTGAAAGCGACAGATTATGACAACGAATGTGACTGATCGACATGGCGCCGCGTTAGCAGCAGCGCACAAGTCGGTCGGTGCTCGCGCCGCTGCGCTCGACAGCGGGCGTACCGATGTCCGTCCTGATCTGGCTGGATTGGGACGAGGAGGATTGTTCGACGCGGCTCTGGAACAGGACGGTTTACCGAGTTTGGTCCGTGTGATCGACACAGTTGCCGCTCAGAGCCTCGCTGTCGGGTTCTCCGCGTGGGCGCACATGATGACCCTGTTATATCTGAGGCGGGCGCCGGCTGGTGTGCGCGAGCCGCATATTGACGCGCTGCGGTCTGGGTCTCGACTTGGGGTAACCGCCATGGCTCCAGGGCTTAAACAGTTGGCGGGCCTAGGAGACATGCCGCTGATCGCCGACACCTCTGGCGATGTCATTCGTATCACTGGACTTATCCCGTGGGCGTCAAACCTGTTTGCCGATGCGCTGATCGTGCTACCGGCCCGAAGCGTCACCGGTGACACGTATGTCGCCGTAATAGATGTTCGTGCGCCGGGCGTGACGATCAATCCGGCTCCGGCACTGATGGCACTGGGGGCCACAGCATCGACCTCCGCGCGCCTGCAGGCCGTGGAGGTGCCTTGCAGCGCGATCCTCAGCACAGACTTGCGCGATTTCGTCAAGCAGATCCGACCCACACTTCTGCTGTTGCAGACCGCGTTCTGTCTGGGTGTCGGCCGCGCTGCACTCGATGGAGCCCGCGGCATTATCGGTCCGCTGAGCGCTCAGTTCACCGACGACGTTGCGGCCCTCTCCGATCAGATAACTGACCTTGGGAAACTGCTCTACACGCTCAGTGTGGCACCGTCGCAACGCCCCATCGGGGATCTGATTCGGTTGCGTCTCGATACCGCAACAACCGCGGTTTCAGCCACCCGGCGCGAGTTCACGTTGACCGGGGGCACCGGCTACACCATGAGCAGTGCGACGAACCAGGCGATTGCGAGAGGCCGCGTTCCTGCCAATCCAGTCACCATCGGAAGGGCAGTTGCGCCGTGAGTTACAGCAGTATGACCAACAGAGCCGCCCTGTGCCGTCGACACTCCTGCGCTCCGATGTGTGACTACTACGTCAATGTTCAGTCGGACAACCAGCGAAATACCTCGCAATCCGGCGTAGAGACAGCTTGCTTGATCTGTAGTCGACTGTCTGACAGCAGATTTCACACCCATTGGAGGATCGACAAGCCGGAACTTCGAGTTAGACAGCAGCTATGGACCGGCACAACGGCCGGAGGAGCCGTGGGACGCATTGACTCGACTGAACCGATGCCGGCGGACGTGTCCTGTCGTCGTGTCGACGCTGGCGATCCCGAATTGTTCTGCAAGAACCCATACCAGGCTCGTCGTCGCCGACGAGGAATGCGGCAGCCTTTGATCGGCCTGCGTCGCGGACGTCGTCCCTGAGAACATGGGCGTAAGTTTGGAGGAAGAATCCAACGTTCTTCACGTAGCCGGATGATTGCATCCTCAGTCTCGCTAGAGATCCGCTGCGGAGACGAGTACGGACGCCGAGAGCGTTCTACCAGCCCGGCAGGACCTTCAGCTTCAAACCGACGCCGGTACTTATACAGCGTCTGACGAGAGATCCCCAGCTCGCGGCATAGCGTCGTTACCTTCACCGGCACGTCACTGGAGAACACTGCCAACAGCTTCGCTTCCATCGACACCACTTTCTGCCCCATGCTCCACAGCATCGAGCGCCAGCTCAGTGTCAGCGATGTCCCGCAACAAAACTGTCAGCCATCACAAGAGAGACAACAACAGTCCGTGGCCACAGGGAACGAACGAAAATACCAATGGGACTGCTGCGGCAATACTTTCCGAAGGGAACGGACCTCGCTCGCTACGATCGCAGAGACGTTCAGGCCGTTGCCGATGCACTCAACAACCGGCCCCGCAAGACACTCGGCTGGAGGACACCGGCGGAAGTGCTTGCCGACCAACTACACTCGAGTTCACGACACCGTGTTGCGACGACCAGTTGAATCCGCCCTGAGATCCCCGATCTGTGTGGTGGACAACATCTGTCAAATCGAGAACACCGTCTTGTTGGCGGGTCCAGATGGCCTGTTCGATCGCATCGAGCACCATCGAGGTGGCCATCGTTGATGCCACCCGCCAACCCAGGATCCGGCGTGCGCAAGCATCGACCACGAACGCCACGTAGGCGAAACCCGACCAGGCAGAGGCATAGGTCAGGTCGGCGACCCACACCCGATTCGGTGCCGGTGGGCGAACTGGCGTTGGACAAGATCAGCCGGACGCGCTGCCGCCGGATCCGCAAACGTGGTGCCTCTGGACTTGCCGCGGGTGGCGCCGGCCAGACCCAGTTCGACCATCAGCCGCTCCACGGTGCAGCGGGCCACCGTAATTTCCTCGCGGTTGAGCGCCAACCACACTTTGCGGGCTCCGTAGACCCCATAGTTGGCGGCGAGGACCCGCGCGATCTGCGGCTTGAGGTCCTCATCCCGCACTTGGCGGCGGCTGGGCTCCCGATTGAGCTGATCGTAGTAGGTCGATGGGGCGATCGACACACCCAGCTCGGTCAGCTGTGTGCAGATCGACTCGACACCCCGCCGCAGACCATCACGGCCGTCGCGGTGACCCTGATGATCGGCGATGAACCGGGTGATCACTGCTGTGGCCGGCCGGTGAAAGTCGGCCCGGGACGCGGTGACAGTTGTTGTGACTGTGCCGTTTTCCCGGGCCGCTTCCCGAACCCGGCGTGCACCTTTCAATGCACCGGGCTCTCCACAAGATCCGGTCAGGCTGCTGTGGTGTCCTCATCGGTGTCGGGCCAGGGCGAGGGGATAACCGCACCGCGGTAGCGGTAGCGGGTCGTGGTGATCTTCTCCAGATCGATCAGCACACGGTCCTCGGTGGCTGGCCACCAGCCGCCGCCGCAGTAGCGGCGGCGCAGCTGCTTCCAGGTCGACTTTCGGTGTTTACGACGCAACCACCGCCATACCGTCTGCCACGTGTAGTGGCTCAGGTAGGAGAAGGTCGCCGAGGACACCCCGGCCCGGAAATAGCCCGCCCAGCCCTGCAACGTCGAGTTCACTCGACGGAGTAGGTCATCGAGCGGCTGGTGGGATTCGACTGTTCGGCGCAGCGTCTTGAGCTTCCGTTTGACCGCCACCACGGCCTTGGTAGACGGATGGACATAGACGTAGCTGTTGCTGGTGCCCCGTTTACGGCGGCGTTGGATGTGCCACCCGAGGAAGTCCAGCCCCTCGTCGATATGGGTGATCAGGGTTTTCTCCGGTGACAGAGCAAGCCCCATCGTCGCCAGTACGGCGGCGACGCCCTCTTTGAGTGCTTCGGCGTGGGCTCTGGTGCCCCGCACCATCAGACACCAGTCGTCGGCATAGCCGACGAGCCGAAAGTTCGGCTGCCCGTGACGAAGTCGCTTCGCACGCTCATTGGGTCCGGTGGCCGGGCCACCGGGTAGAGCGGCGATGTGCTCATCGAGCACCGACAACGCCACGTTGGCCAACAACGGCGAGAGGATCCCACCCTGCGGAGTTCCCGCGGTGCTGTCCGCCAGCAGGCCATCCTCGGTGAGGATGCCCGCCTTGAGGAACGCCTTCACCAGACCCAGGACACGGTTGTCACCGACGCGTCGACGCACCCGACCCATCAGGGCGCTGTGGTCGATCTCGTCGAAACAGGCCTTGATGTCTCCCTCGACGACCCACTCGTAACAACGAGGTCGGGTCGCGAGGTAGCGCACCTCGGCTACCGCGTCATGAGCTCGACGCTTCGGACGGAAACCGTAGGAACACGGCAGAAAGTCCGCCTCGAAGATCGGCTCCAGCACCAACTTCAACGACGCCTGGACCACCCGATCGGCCACGGTCGGGATCCCCAACCGGCGCAACGCGCCACCGGTTTTGGGGATCATCCGCTCGCGCACCGGCAACGGGCAGAAACTGCGGTCCTTGATGGCAGACCGAAGCTCCTCGAGGAACACCTCGACCCCATCAGTAGCCGCGATGGACGACGCAGTGCGCCGATCCACCCCAGCGGTGGCGGCACCCTTGTTTCCGCTGACCCGATCCCAGGCCACCAGCAAGAAGCCAGGATCGGCAACGAAATTGAACACATCATCGAACCGGCGATGAGGATCATCGCGAGCCCAACGGTGCAGCTTGGTCTGGATCTTCAGTACCCGTTGCCGCGCCAGCATCAGCGCCAACTCGAGTTCGTCGGTATTCACCGGCGACATCTATACCCTCCTGATCTTCCAGTTCTCGCACTGCTTGTCTTGCTGGCCCCCTTCGCCCTGCGACCGCCTTTCTCGGTCTCCGCGGCGGGCACGTCACCGCCCGCGACTACTACGAGGCCTCCGCCCCACCCGTGACGGGTCCTCGACTCCGAACCCGAGTCTTCTCACCTCGCCCCGGCGGGATGCCAGGTCGAGATGAACGGTCCCGCAGGATGGTTCCCACGTTCACCAGATCATCGATTGGCCAGGGAGGCGCCCAGCTCTACTCCGGCAGCATCGCCACGGCTACGCCGCAGGCCTTCACCATGGCCTCCCCACCGCTGGAACTAAACGGCTTCGGAGTCGACACCCACACACTGGGGTGTCGTGCGCTGCAAACCGGCCCATATCCACCAGGTTGGAGCCGGCTTCGCGGTTACGGAGCGTCCAGCACTGGTTCGCTTACGCTGCACCTTCTGACCTCGCTCGACGATCCCGCACCGTCTGGCAGTACCGGCACGACTCGCCTTCTCGGGGCCGCTTGCCACCGATCACCGTCGTTCCCGACAATCGGCTGCCCCGATGCTTCATCAGGCCGCTGCGACGGCCCAACAGAGACGGTCTCTCACCACCTCTCGATACACCTGGCGCCTCGTGGCGCACAGCTCGGCCGCGAAGAAAGCCGACGCCGTCTGCAAAATCGCATTGGCCCTCCGCAATTCAGGGTTCTCTCGCCTCAAGCGTTCCAACTCGGCGGACTCTTCGGTCGTGGTTCCGACACGGGCACCGCCATCAACCTGGACCTGGCGCACCCACTTGCGCACCGTCTCCGCGCAGCCGACCCTCAGCAGCCGCGCCACGTTCTTCTCGACCCTCGAACACGAGGTCTTGTCCCGGCAGCACTTCACCACCAAAGCCCACGCACGCCAGGTGTGGTGGCCTGGTGCCATGACTTCTACAACAACCGACACCGACACAGCACCGCCGCATTGATGTCGCCCATCTAATACGACAGACTCGCTGCAGACCAACCGGCCGCAGCATAAAGGAAGCCTTCGCAACCCGAGGGAAGCTCATTTCTTTTTTACGAATGCATCGTGGGCGCGTAAGAGATGCCGATGATCGCGCCCTCGATGGACTGCAGTCGAGCGACGGTTTGTCCCCACGGCTCGGTATGTGCGTCGTGCAGCAGCGTGAAGCCCTTCTCCTTCAACTCGTCCGCTGCGACCTGGACGGCGTCGGCGTCCGCGACCTCGAACTCGACGCTGGCCTGCGGCACCGGCCGCTCAACTGGCCAGTCGGGCGTGCCGAAGCACGCTTGCGCAGCCTGAGTCAGGGGCCAGACGCCGAAGGACTTGCAACCGTCGATGTCTTCACCGTGCAGGTAGCCGTCGGCTTCCCCGGTCAGTGGCAGACCAAGCGCGTCCACGTACAACCTTCGGCTGACCGCCGGCTCAGGGGTGATCACTGCAACGCTCGTGACGAATTGCACATCCATGGCGTCACCTTCCAACGCTAATTCAACTGATCCACCGATCGTCGCATCCTCCCCCGACACCGTAGCTACGAACTCCGAAGCGGTCTCGCAAACCGAACCGCCACCGCGCGCGCTCACGGTCCATTGAGCGCTGACATCGGTTTGCGCAGTTCGCCCCCGACACGCGGATTCCCGTAGGACCCGCCCGCGAAATGCCCGATGAGCAAAGGGCCAATCGCTACACGGGCTTCAGACCCGGAGAGGCTGCCGAGTACGGTGAGCGCTTCGCGCAGGGCGCTGGCTGAGGCATCGAACGGGCCGTCGAGCGGCTAGACGAGGACCGCAATCCGGGCAGCCACGGCGCCGGTTGCCGACCACCCAGGCATGTGCGAGCACCTTATTGACGACGCCTGGTGGGGTGGCCACGGATTTGCACACGAAACACGGTGGAATCGATGCGAACAAGCGGACGCGGCGTGACAGCTTGGAACGGCTGAACGTCGACGACCCGCAGCCATACGCGGACGGCTTTGTCGAGCGCCACACATCAAGCTCTACGACGCCGAAGGCACTGAACTGACTACGGCCTGGGGCGCGAGAGCTCGCCGCGCTCTGTTGCGTGCGGCCGATGTTTACGACGGGGTTTCGGTGACGCGCGGTCGGCGATTAGCGGCTGCTGCGCTTGGTCGACGGCCGGCGCTTGCTGGTAGCGCTAGGCGGCGACGCGCGTCGCGCCGGCGCCGCTGGTTCCCCAAGGTCTCCGCCGGCGACACCCGTTCAGCTGCCTTTCGCACCATCGCCAGGACGCTTTGGTTGAACTGCTCGGCGAGCACCTTATGCCATCGACCCACCGCGAGCTGGAAAGACACTGGGAAGAAGGATTGTGCGTCTTGCCAATCCAGGCCGGTTCTTGACAGCTCCGGACAGTTGGACTGTGTCGTCTATGTACGGCATTGGCCCAACCCCCAACAATGCATTCCGCGTGCTGCGATCTGCGCGTTGACGTGGGATTTTTTGGACGATATAGTTCAGGTTTCCATACAGATAGGACGCATCATGAGATCAGGCCGAATGACTCGTCGCCTCGTCGCGACCGCAGGCATGGGCGCGATCATTGCCATGGGCGTGCTCTCCGCCTGCGCTAAGGAGCAGAAGGCGCCGGAACCCACCACGCCCACCACACCGGCGACTACATCGCCGGCCGCTTCTCCGCCGCCGCCGCCGGCCACGCCTGCTCCGCCGCCGCCGGCGCCAACGGAGAAGTCGATCAACCCGACCGGCGGCAACCTGTTCTCGCCCTCGGTGAAGGCGCCCGGACCGCCGACGCCGGCTCCCGGCAACGAACCCGGCAACAAGTAGAACGCGTCAGGGCCTGTTCGCACGTGCCCTGGCGACATCTAACGCCAGACTGGTCGATCAGGTTCAGATCGCGGCCGCCGTCACCGCACTGCTGTGCCGGCGGTCGCGTAGGACGCCACGTGGCCGATCGCCATGTTGAGCGCGGACTGCATGAGCCGCGGGTCGCGCCCCGTCTGGGAGAGTAAGTAGCCGCCTTCCACTGCCGCAAGTAGGCCCGTCGCAAGGGATTTCACGTCGACGTCGGCGACGAGCGCGCCGTTGTCGCGCATCCGCTCGAGCGCCGCGCCGAGCAGGCCTCGCCATTGGGTGAAATGCTCGGAGAGCGACGCCCTGGCTTTGTCGTCCGTATCGGACAATTCGGCGGCCAGAGAACCGAGTTCGCATCCCCACAGCCCGCGCCGCAGCGCGCACCGCTGCACCATCGCGTCGCGCCAGTGGTAGAGGCCGCGGAAGGAATCCACCTTCTCGAGCCGCAGCCGCTGCCACGACAGGATCTCGTCGGCGCGCATGGTGATGACTTCGTACACCAACTCCGATTTGTCGTCGAAGTGTTGGTAGAACTGGGATTTACTTGTCGCGCTAGCCGCCAGCACGTCGTCGATCGTCGTCGCTGCGACGCCTTGCACATGCATCAGCTCGGCGGCGGCAAGGACGATGCGGTTGCGGGTAGCTGCGCCGCGGGATGTCAACTTGGGCCGCGTTGCGCGGTCTGTCTGCGGCGGCACGTCCTAACTGTAACTCCGCCGCTGCCCGGGGGGTCGCCGCGCCGCGAACGTCGGCGTTGGATTGGAACATTCGTCGGCTACCGCTTGCGAGAGCGAGCGCCGGCGGTCGCCCGGATGGCCAGGCATCGTCAGGAGCGACACGATCGCGGCCGCCACGACGGAGTGGGCGGTGATGGTGGTGCCCCATGTGGAGCAGTTGCGGGAGGGGTCATGGTCGGGGCCTCCGGTGCAGGGCACGGCGCAACGCGTCGCGGCGTTGCTGATGGGCATCCGATACGACGGCCCGTCGATGGAGACCACGATCCCGCTGGGTGGCTCGCGATACTCGGCTCCGCCAACCCGTGCACGACTTCGCCGCGGCTGCGGTCGCACAATATGGCTGCATCTGACATAAGATAGCTGATCGGCGCGCGATTGTGGGTGTGCAGCAGCATAATTTGCATACGCGGCTACATACGTCTCGCCCCGGGACATTGCGACGAGCCGTTGATCCACCACCGGCCGCTGACTGTGTACACCAATTCAGCCACTGCGCCTATGCTATCCGCCCAAACGCGCTCGCCGCGTTGTGATTTCGCGAAATTTGGCGAGGAGTCGCACGGCGGCATTTCGGCACGGTGACGAAATAGATCCGGCTAACCCCCGGCCTTGCACGCCTAGCGTGCGGTCGTGCGGGACCACGGCGTGCTCCGATCCGACGACTCAGGATTCTTGATGGCTCCACGCGCGTAGTTGTGCGGCGATCGTGTCGAGATCAGGCTCAGAGCCGGTGGCAACCCGGATCACGAAGTCGAAGCGATCATCCTCTGGTGCACTAATCCATTGACCGTTGATGGCCAGGAAGGTCCGGCAGGCTGTCCAGGCAAGTCGTTTGTTTCCATCCGCCAGTGCATGGTTGCGCGCCAGGGAGTGCAACAGCGCGGCAGCTTTGAGGTGCAAATCCGGGTAGGCATCCTGGCCGAACATTGAAGCCCGCGGCCGTGCCAGGGCCGACTCGAGTAGGCCGTAGTCCCTGACTACGACGTCCCCTGCGACGGCCTGGCGGCTGATTTCGAGTAGGTCGTCAAGGTCCAGGTATGCGGTCATGCATCCTTGAGGCGCTCCAAAACCCCGGCCTCCTCACGCACCACGCGCTGCAACGCATCGGCAACCCTTGTCTTGTGCGTCCGCCGCGCGATGTACTCGTCGATGGCCGACAGCGCGACAGCCTGCATCGATCTCCCCTCCGCGGCGGCCTGCCGGCGCAGAGCTTCTGTCTGCTCGTCGCTGGTGCGTAGAGTCATTCCCATAGCTCATGGTATCACTCTGATACCACGAAATGGTAGTGGGAAGTACTTACTGCGGAATCGCCTGATGGTTTCCTAGCGGCACAAACACAAGACAACGACCTCTCGCGAGGAGCAGACGCGCTGGCCTCTAGCGATTTTCACCGGCCCCGCATAACGCACCGATGTTCGAAACAACGTCGTCGGTTGATGGGTCAATCCAGACTGCGTCGCAGACTCTGAGATCAGCAGTAAGCAATCGGGGCCCGTCGGAAGGCCACTGCACAAACTCGTAGCCAGCCAGTTCCTCTTGAACCACTTCGGCAACCCAGACCATCGCCTGCGCAGTCGTTGTCTCGAGTGCGTGGCCGCGACCAATTGAAAATTTATACAAGTCCGTGTCATCAGCCACCGTCACCATTCCGATGGACACCCAGCCCTCAGACATCACAGTGAGCTCCCAGTCGACCCCGCTGAGGCTGACTTCTCTGCCATGCCGCCGGCATCGAAGGTCCAGCGCAACTGCTGCTAGCGCTGCGACCCATTCGTCTGGGGCTCCACTCGGCGCCTGTCCGATCAGCGGAATCCGCCAGTTGCGATCGGCCTCGGAAAACGTCATATCTTCACTGTGTCAGAGCGGTCGCCGTCGGGACTGCGTGGATCGGCGGAACCAGCCCCGGTCCCCTACCCTGTGCCCGCGCTGGAGCCGGTCACCGAGGGCGATCGCGCTGCCGTTCTCTCCGCCCAAGTGCTCATCGCCACGTGCCTGGCGTTCATTTCGCGACGGCATTGGCCCGTCGAACACGGCGGGGCGAACGGTGGCCGGGGTGCTGGCCGAATCGGCTCGCACCGGGCGGACTCAGCAACGGGGACTCCACTCCCACCGAGACAGCAATCGATCTCGTACCACGCTCTCCAATACTCGGGCCCCGCTCAGCGGGCGCATGGGGTCAACGGTGAATCGCTGACGCCACAGAACATGCATCACCGCCGCGCGCGATAGCTGCTGGATACTGCTCCTCGTGCGAAATCGCGTCTCTAACAGTCATTCCAACCAACTCAGGGCGTGACATTCGCTCGATCAGGGGACTCGCCTCATCTATGACTGTGAAATCGTTGAGATCACTGAGCTGTTGCCGAGTGCGGCGGGCACGGTAGTTATCGTGCGCAACAGCAGGACGCAGCGGGTCGCACAAATAGCGCTCAAAAACTGTTCGGCGGAGAGCGTGTCCGGATACTGTCTGCCAATCCCGGCCCGCCGGCCGATGATCCGATCGAACTGCCCACGCGGTTGTGCTGTCGAATTTGACAGCGCCCGAACGGAAACCGTGTGGGAACGAGGAATGGCCTGCACGAGCGGTGTGGCTCGAACATGGAGTGCCACGGTCGGTTCTTGTGGACCACGAAGCGATCGAGCGTCCCGCCGGCAAAGGCAGGGCAGGACCGGCGATCGCGCCGAAGACGATCGTGGTCGACCACGGCAAGATCTACATCTCCGAACACCTCACCAGTACGCGCACAGACCCCATCGACGGGGAGGCGATCACCCGGTCATCCGACGCTGCCAGCTGCACAAGATTCGGAACGTGAACGATCAGCTGCCGCAACGATTTCGCAGCACTGTAGGGCGCAGGATGACCGACGCCTATCATGCCGACGCGGCGCTGCCATCAAGGGCTGGTCCTCGCGGCCGCCGCCCAAGGAGTTCGCGTGGCTGCGCTCGCGCTCAGACCGCTGTGATCCCGGATCTACTGACGAGACCACTGCTACATTTTAACCAAAAAAAGGACACTAAAGTCCAGATGCACCGACCGGAAAACTGTTGGAGGATGGCGAGTAATCGTGTGCACTTGCAGGCCAGGCCATCGAACACCCGCTCTGTCGTCGCTGTGATCGAAGCAGGTCGCGAACTCGGGACAGTCAGAACCAAGCGCACACGCTTGCCGTACGATACCGCGACATCCTAAGGTGGACGTAATGGTCCTTTGTCCGCATGGTCGACGGATCGACCGAACTCATCTGGCCGATCACAGGCAGCAACTCCACGGGGCCGGAGCACGCAGGAGCCATCAGCCGCGGAGCCGACTGCAGTGGGCCGGCGTCGAGGCGCGAACGAGATTGCGACGTTGTCGCTAAGACGGCGCGACGGATCTGACACTAACCGGAGGAACAACCGAGCACATAAGCGCCGCCTCCACGGCGCCGAAACGACAACCCACCTGCAGCGAACACCGAACCGCACGGAGAAGGAAAACAAGAAATGAACGACACCAAGCAGTCCGCCGAAGACCTGGCGATCCTGACGCAACTCAACCTTGACTACATCCACTCCGACCAGAACAGCGATGTCAAGCGCTTCAGCGAGCTCCTTGCCGAAGATTTCCTCATCCAGTTTGAGGGCGTCACCCGCAACCGTGCCGAGTACCTGGACTACATCGCGAAACCGCGCCCTTTCCCGTTCAAGGACCTTGTGGTACACGACGTCAACATTCGCATCTTCGGTGATGTTGCGCTGATCCACGGCCGCAGCACGTTGACCACGCTGGCCGATGGAGTGGCCAGGGAAGGTTTGTACACGGACACCTACCAGAAGCGTGATGGCGCCTGGGTGTGTGTAGCGGCCTGTGCACTCGACGCACTCCCGGTCGCCTGACCCATCGCCGCGAGGCTGCTGGTCGCGAGGCAATCCGGCCTCGGTTACGCATTGGCGTGACCGAGGAGGTCCCTCGGTCACCCAGCAGGCCGCTGCAGATATCCCGCCGCTTCGGAAAGAATTTCGCACATCTTAGAAGGGACAGCTGCGCCATGTCTGACATTGCAGCCCAGGCACGTTACGAACAGTTCGTCGAACTCCACCGTGGCCCCGATACGTTCATCATGCCCAACGTATGGGACGGCCCGTCGGCCCTGCTGTTCAAGGAAGCCGGATTCAAGTCCATCGCGACCTCATCAGGGGTTCTCGCCGCGACACTGGGCCGGATCGACGGCATCCACGCCATCAGCCGTGACGAGCACCTCGACCATGCCGCGCTACTGACGTCCGTGAGTGGATTGCCGATCAACGGCGACTTTGAGGACGGCTACGGCGAGACTCCCGAAGATGTCGCGGCCACTGTCGACGCGGCCGTTGCCCGGGGTCTAGCTGGCATCGGAGTCGAGGACACCACTGGTAACCCCTCCAACCCGATTCGTGATTTCGATGACGCGGTGCGCCGCATCGAGGCCGCTGCCGCAGCTGCGCGCGGACAAATCGTCCTGACCGGCCGTACGGACAACTTCGTGTGGGGCATTTCCGACCTCGATGACACCATCCGCCGCCTTTCCGCCTACGCAGAGGCAGGAGCTGACGTCCTTTACGCGCCGTACCTGCCGGACATGGCCTCCATTAGCGCCGTCGTCCGGGCTGTCGCCCCGAAACCGGTCAACGTCGTCAGTCCGCAGGATATGGCTACCCTCGCGGAACTGCAGACGATAGGTGTCCGCCGGGTCAGCCTCGGGGCCGACCCCTACACGCAAGCCCTCGGAGCTACACAGGAGGCTGCTGCGAAGCTTGTAAAGGGAGACCTGACGGCGCTCGCAACAACTCTCAACTTCGGCCACATCATCGACCTGATCAAGGGCTGACACGGCCGCTCTCACCGCCTGCGGCTACTACATCACGAAAAAGGCCAAGGACGGACCTGAGGTTTACTACCGCTATTGGGGCGACCAAACCATGTTCAGCAACGGCGAGACCGAAGCCAAGATCCACGTCGACAAAGACGCAGGGTGTCGGCGCGGGTTTAGCGTTTGGCGGCGGTCTTGCGGCGCGGCTGGGTGGCGCTCGCACGGCGTGAAGACGTCGCCGTCTTGCGTGGTTTGGCGGCTTTCGTGGGCCGGGGTGCCCGGTTCCCACTGCGCGAACCCGCCGGTCATATCGGAGACGTCGGCCACGTCGTTGGCGCGCGGCAGCGACGCCGCTGTGCCGGAGCGCCTGCCCGGCCGGGGTGTGCACCACGATGGGGCGATGGGGCGAACTCAGGCCTGAGAAGCTGGTGCACAGTATCATTGGGTCAAATTTGGCGTCCATCAAAGCTGCCGATAAACGATGTTTGTATCGGGCACCACGATCGAACAGGTTGCTGACGCAAGCGGTGAGATCAAGGCCTTCCTTGCCGAGGTGGAGTCCGAGGGGAGGCAGCGGAACTAATGGCTCTAGAAGAGGCGGACCGGGCCGCCGCCGAAGGTGATGCGGAGGCGAAGCGACGCCAGTCAATTGCGGACTCGATCGACTGGGACTGACGCCCAGGCGAGCGGAGCAGCTGACCCCCCGGGTGCGTTCGCACCCGGGGCGTCCGTCATATTCGGGGCAGCGGAAGACCATTCATGCGGAGCCAACGGTCCCAGTCAGATACAGCGCCAGCGGCCACGTCCTGTGCGTCGTACTCGATGCCGCCAGGCCGGATGGTATCCAGACGTCCACGCCCCCGGCACCCTCCGTTACTGGGGCGGTGCACAGTGGACAAGCCACACCGTCCCGGCGGCGTATGGTCAACCGCCATCGACTGGTCCCGCGAAACCCGCACATGGTGGGGACCCTAACGCCACGAAGGTGTCTTTCTTCGGCGCGAAAAAGCGTGCAGAGCAGCTCCAGCAAAAGAACTCCGACGGGCTACAGCAAGTTGAGCGACTAGGGCTTGGGTGGCGTGGTGGGTCTGGGTTGCTCAGCCCACCACGCCCCGGTCTACAGCGGCCAGCGGGCGTTGAGCTGGTGGACGATCTTCAGATACTCGTACTGGTCACCGCCAGGCAGGACGCGCATCTCCAGGACGTCGAGGTCCACCAAGCGCTGGACTGGCTGGCTCTCGGCCAGTTCCGCGGGCGCTTTCGTGGGTAAGGATCAGCTTGGCGGTCTCCACGTCGTCTGGTACCGAACCCGGCCGGTTGGTGATCTGAGGTTCCCCCCGAAAAGTGGACAGGGGTTTATGCGGCTTGGGTGGCCGCGTCCAGTGATTGTTCATAGGCGATGGGGCTGAGCATTCCGATCACCGAATGACGCCTATGAGTGTTATAGAAGTGCATCCACTTGTCGACTGCTGCAACGATTTCAGCCTTAGAGGCGAAGGTGTGACGGTAGTAGTACTCGTGTTTGAACGTCGACCACAGCGATTCGGCACCGCTGTTGTCCCAGCAGATTCCAGTGGCACCCATCGAGCGACGCATCCCGGCATCTGCGCAGGCCTTGGCCATTGCCCGCGCAGTGTATTGGGCGGATTCAATCGGTCGTTGCAACACCGGCTTGTTCGAGTAATAGTAGGTGGTCGTTGAGAGCTTCGGCGGGGGTCTTCCATCCGAGGATTTTACGGGGTCGGGTGTTGAGTGCGTGAGCGACTGCTTCGAGGTCCTCGACGTTCCATCGTGTCAGGTCTGTTCCTTTCGGAAAGTACTGCCATAGAAGCCCATTCGTGTTCTTGTTGGTACCGCGCTGCCACGGTGAATGCGGATCGGCGAAGAAGACCGGAATCCCGGTCTCGACCTTGAATGCGGCGTGGGCAGATAGTTCTTTGCCACGGTCCCAGGTCACCGAGCGCTTCAGCTGCTGCGGCAGAGTGCGCATCGTGGCCGAGAGGGCATTCTTCATCGTGATCGCCCCGTATCCTGCCAGCGCAGGGCCGTTCTTGACGCTGTGCCCGTGCCGGTAGCCCGCTCTCGAGGCAGGTGAACCAGCATCGTGAAACGGGTCGTGCGTTCGACCAGCGTGCCGATCGCCGAGCGTTCCAGCCCGGTCAGTAAGTCGCCTTCCCAATGCCCTGGAACGGCACGGTCTTCGGCTTCTGCTGGCCGCTCACTGATGAGTGCCTCGGGTGTGACATGCGCCCACGCCTTGCGCCGCGCTCTGGCCCGAGGTGCCCGTAAAGCGCGACCGGTGCGAAGACACAAGATGAGTTCGCGTTTGAGCGCACCACGGCCCTGGATATAGAGCGCCTGGTAGATCGCTTCATGGCTGATCCTCATAGACTCATCATCGGGGAAGTCGATCTTTAGACGTGCTGCGATCTGCTCAGGGCTCCATGCCCTCACCCATTGCCGGTCACCTCGATGGGGCTTGTTGCGGCCAGTCCATGGTCCTGCCGCAGGCCCTGCCACTGCTGTGCCGTCGCGACGGCTTATCTGGCCGGATAGGCGTTGCTGAACATATTCGCGCAGTTGGGGATTGACGACAAGCTTGGCCGTCTTAGGGCGCTGAGCAACGAGTTCGGCTTTCCATTGAGCAACCGAGGCACGGTAGACCAATTTGCCGCTACGGGTGGCGGCGTTGCGGCGAAGCTCCCGCGAGATCGTCGACGGCGCCCGTCCCAACTCGCGGGCGATCTGTCTCATGCCGGCGCCTTGCGCCCGCCGCAACGCGATCTCCTCGCGCTCGGCGAACGACAAGTACCGACCCGACCACGGTTTCAAGGAAAATGGTGGCATCCCGCCACCGTGACGGAACCACCGTGTTCCGACCGCCTGCGACACGCCAACGGTGTGCGCGCATTCCTCGAGAAGCAACCCCTTGGCGATCTCAGTCCAGAACTTTCGCTGAAACTCCCGCCGATGCGACGGCGCCCCCGGCGACCTCATCGGCGAGCGCCCCGTCAACCCCTTCATCCATTCCGCTGGCCTGCCCATCAACACCTCCATCATCGAGGTGTTGCAACGACTACTTGAATCCGCCTTGGGCTCCGCGGTCGGAATGCATAATCGTGCCACCGACATGGCCGCCGCGTACTGCGACCGCCTGGGCCAGCGCGTCGGTGACTAGCTCGGTGAGCATGTGATCGGCCACCGACCAGCCCAGCACCCGTTTGGAGTGCTCGTCGCGGATCGCGCACAAATACATGTCGCCCTCACCGCACGTCAGGAACGTGATGTCCGAGCTCCACACGGCGTCGGGGCGGCCCTGATCGAAGCAACGCTCGACCAGATCGGGCGGAAACGACGCAGTCGGATCAACCACAGTGGTGCGCACCTTGAACGTGCGCGGGCTGATCCCGGCCAGCCCGATCTCGGCCATGATCTTGGCGACTGTCCTTTCTGAGACCTGCTCGCCGCCGGCACGAAGGTCGGCGGTGATCCGCGGTGAGCCGTAGGTCCCGCCGGAGTCGCGGTGATGGTCGATGATGTTCACGGTCAGGTCGGCTTTCCGCTGCTCTCGATCAGTCAATTGTGTGGTTACCGAACGCTTCGCACGCTTGTAGTAACCGGAGGTGGACACCCCCAGCAGTCGTGCCATTCGGGTGATCGCGGTGGTCGCGCACTCTGCGGCCATCAGCTCGAACCGGTCTACTTCGGTTGGCTGGCGGCAAAGTACGCCGAGGCTTTTTTCAGGAACGCGATGTCCTTCTCCTGCTCGGCGACCTGCTTGCGCAGCCGCGCCAGCTCGGCGCGCTCCGCCGGCGTCAACGGCACGTCCTGACGAGTTGCGGCAGCCTCCACACGGCGGCGCTCCTCAGCAACCCACCGTCCCAGCAGACCCTCGTTCACGACCAGCTCGCGAGCGACCTCAGCGATCGTGCGCCCGGAATCGATCACCCGATGAGCGGCCTCGACCTTGTACTCGGTCGTGAACGACCGGCGGGTTCGGGACATGGTGACATCCTTCCAGCGAGACCATTCATCCCGCTATCTCGATGTCCACCATTCGGGGGGAGCCTCAAACGAACGAATCCAATCATCATCATTCATGCCCCTAAGTCTTCCTCGCACGGGCGCGAACAGGGGTCGAAACCCCGGAATCCGCTGTGCACCAAGGTAATACAACTCTGTCGATTCGGTTAAAAGAGTAACTGTTATATCCATCAGACATCCGGATGTTAGGCCGGGGGCGTATCGAAAATGTCTATTGGGACAACCATTAGCCCCAAGGTGTGCCCTCGAAACTCGTTCGATCCCGCCAGCGGGCGAGCGCATGTCTCCGGAGACCACCCGCGTTCATTCGCTCGCATCGCTATCGGCCGGAGGCAGTACCTTGTATACGAAACAGACAAGTCCGTCGTGGCCGTAATGGCGGTGATACTGACTTGGGCTGTTCAAGTGGATCTGTACCTCACACCTTTCACCGCTAATCCCGGCTGTCCAGCGCAGGCGTACCGGGGTGCCACTAGGTGTTGTGACCTGAGAGGTTGTTGACGGCGTGCCTGCTTGAAAGTGGGGGACCTCCTGACGGAGTGGATGTGTCTGGCATTCACCCGTAGGAGGTCCCTGTGTCTCACGCTAACGCCCGTACCAATGTGTTCGCTCGCCGGCTGATCGTTGAGCGTGTCGCCGCCGGTTGGCCGGCCGCGCACGTGGCTGAGCAACTGGGGATTTCGCGAGCAACGGTGTACAAGTGGCTGCACCGGTACGCCCAGGGCGGCGATGCCGCGCTGGCCGACCGTTCGTCGCGGCCGATCCGGATGCCCAACCGCACCAGCCATCGGGTTGAGCAGAAGGTACTCACCGCCCGGCGACGCCGTCAGCGCGGCGCGGTGGTGCTCGCCGCCGAACTCGATCTCAATCCGTCGACGGTGGGACGGATCCTGGCCCGCCACCAAGTGCCACCTCTGAGTGCGATCGACCCGATCACCGGCGAGGCGGTGCGCTCATCGCGGCGCAGCCCCCACCGCTACGAACACCGAACGCCGGGGGGCAATGGTCCATGTCGACGTCAAGAAGCTCGGCCGCATCCCCTCCGGCGGGGGATGGCGGCTGCACGGCCGCGCCGCCGCGGTCTCAGTTGCCAACCGGCACAAGAAGATCAAGATCGGCTATGACTACGTCCACACCGCCATCGATGACTACACCCGGCTGGCCTACAGCGAAGTTCTGCCCGACGAGAAGGACCCGACCTGCGCTGGCTTTCTGCACCGCGCCATGGCCTGGTTCGCCGCCCACGGCGTGCGGGTGTGTCGGCTACTGACCGACAACGCGTTGGTCTACCGGCGCGGCACCGACTGGGGCTGGGTATGTTCGGCCTGGCAGCTCAAACGCCGATTCACCAGACCCGGCTGCCCCTGGACCAACGGCAAGGCCGAGCGCTTCAACCGGACCCTGCTCAACGAGTGGGCCTACCACCGCCCCTGGACCAGCAACAGCCTGCGTAAACGCGGTCTTGACCAATTCCTTCACCGCTACAACACTCGACGAGGCCACTCCGCCCTAGGCGGACGACCACCCATCAGCCGGCTCACCGCCTGACAACAACGTGTCAGGTCACGACAACTAGGCGCCACTTCGCTATGCTCGCGGGCGCCAGCAGACCGCGCCTTCCAATGAAGTTCGCGGTCTATGGGGTCGGTGCCCACGCAATCGAATTCGACGCTATCGCCGACTCGCAGGACCTGTTCGGGCCGACATACACCGTCGGTTTCTAAGAACGGGTTTACCTTTCCGGGATCAGGTGCAATGTGGTTGCCGAAGCTGTCGGTGATCAACTCGATTCTGGGGTAGTAATCGCCGCTTGGATCTAGCGTACTCATGAAGATGGTCACCTGGTTTCGTATCTAGCCAGCAATCCCGGATAGGAGGTCTTCGTCGAACATGAGGATGCCGCGGTTGTGTGCGACGCTATTGCGGAGTTGTTCGAAGCGGGCGAGCAGAGGGAGCGTCTCAATCTTCGGGCCAAGGGCAGGCTCCAGCGGTATCCAGTGTTTGGAGGCGATCGCGACAAGGTCACCGAAGTCGCTGTACGCCAGGCCCTCGGATGGAAGTATCGCAACGCCGGGGCGGACCCCTTGTTCGCTTTGAAAGCGATTTGCCCATGTTCGTCGCTGATTTGAATTGTTGATGGTTGACAGCCAGTCAGCGCCGAGTTCACGGCTATAGGCGTATCGCATGAGCTCGCAGAGCGTTCTATGCGCCGGTGAGTGGTCCTGCGCGGCTAGGAAAGTCACGTTTGAGTAGCGCGGGCAAGGCGACGTTTATGGCGGCGATGGCGACGCCCAATACCACCGTGCCACCCCACAGCGCCGGTGTGAACGGCAGCGAACGGGCGAGGATGCCCACGGTGAGCAGCGCCAGCGCCAAGCCGAGGGTGCGTTCCCATCCCGAGCCACTTGGCGATCGCGGGCGTGATCGGTGAGAAGACCGCGAAGCACAGGACGGGAAGGCTGATCAGCGCCGACGCCGCGGCTGACGAGAGGTGCAGTTCGGCGCGGACGTCGCCGAGCAAGGGACCGACGACGGTGATGCTTACGCGCATATTGGCGGCCACCAGCAGAAGTGCCTGATAGATGGCCTCGTGGCTGATCCGCCTGGGTTCAGGCGTGGAGTCCTGAACAGATCGCCCGCCGGTTGCCGCTGAAGTTCCCCGATGATGAGACCATGCGGATCAGCCACGAGGCCATCTATCAGGCACTGTATGTCGAAACACGCGGCGCGTTGAAGCGGGATCTGGTCAGCTGTCTGCGTCGCGGTCGGGCGTTGCGGGTGCCGCGACCCGGACCCGGCAGAAGGCGTGGGCGCATGTCACCCCGGAGACGTTGATCAGCCAACGCCCATCGGAGGTCGCCGACCGCGCGGTCCCCGGACATTTGGAGGGTGACCTTCTGATTGGGTTGCAGCGCAGCGCGATCGGCACACTGGTCGAGCGCAGCAGCCGGTTCACCATGCTGATCCATCTCCCGCGCGAAGTTGGCTACGGGGTGATCCCGCGGACCAAGAACGGGCCAGCGCTGGCCGGCTACGGCGCCATCACGATGGCCAACGCCTTGGAGCAGACGATCGCCACGCTGCCCGAACAGTTGCGCCGGTCGTTGACCTGGGACCGGGGCAAGGAACTATCGGCTCACGCCCAGTTCTCGATCGCCTCCGGTGTCAAGGTGTACTTCGCCGATCCCAAGAGTCCGTGGCAGCGCGGTACTAATGAGAATACCAATGGCCTGTTACGGCAATACTTTCCGAAGGGCACCGACCTGTCCCGCTGGACCGCAGACGACATCGCCGCGATCGCCCACACCCTCAACACCCGACCACGCAAAACCCTCGGCTGGCGCACCCCCGCCGAAGCCTTCACCGAACACCTACACTCACTTCACCAAGCCGGTGTTGCGACCACCGATTGAATCCGCCCAATTTCGCAGCCGAAAATTTCGTCCACGCCCTGGGCCGCAACGAGATGGTCGGGTCGATGGGCCGCGTCGGGGCGGCGGGTGACAACGCGGCCATGGAGAGCTTCTTCAGCCTGCTACAGAAGAAAGTCTTGGACCGCCGTCGCTGGGACACCCGCGAACAACTACGCATCGCGATCGT
This sequence comes from Mycobacterium sp. URHB0021, assembly GCF_054057895.1. Taxonomy (NCBI): domain Bacteria; kingdom Bacillati; phylum Actinomycetota; class Actinomycetes; order Mycobacteriales; family Mycobacteriaceae; genus Mycobacterium; species Mycobacterium sp. URHB0021. The sequence goes on along the minus strand of NZ_JBSRZT010000001.1, from coordinate 245,287 downwards.
CACCTGGATCGAACGCACCTACCACCATCGCCGACGCCAAGCCGCCCTCGGGCGGTTGACCCCGATCGAATACGAAGCAAGTATGACTACACCGGCCAGTCAGGCCGCGTGACCGTAACTGTCACCTATCGATGCAGCAGACCCCACCCAGCAGCCCTCCATCGTGTCAACGGCAACCGAAAACTGACCAGTTGTCGGCAAGGTGGGTTCTAGGGGCGGTCGCAACAGTTGATGGTCTGGTGAGGTTAGCAGCGCGGTGAAAAGTTCAGTGGGAGTGCGGTCTCCGAGGACGCGGCGGGGCCTGTTGTTGATCTCGTATTCGACAGCCCGTAGGTGGTCGGGTGTGTAGGTGTTCAGGCTGGTGCCTTTTGGGAAGTACTGTCGCAGCAGACCGTTAGCGTTCTCGTTGCTGCCACGCTGCCAGGGTGAGCGGGAGTCGCAGAAGTAGACCGCTACGCCTAGGTCTGCGGTGATGTCGGTGTGCCTTGCCATTTCGATGCCCTGATCCCAGGTGATCGATCGGATCAATGTGGTGGGCAACCCGCTCATGGTCGTGGAAATCGCGATGCGCAAGGTATCGGCGTCGCGAGTGGGAAGGTGCATCAGCCGGATCATGCGGGTCTGCCGCTCGACGAGGGTGCCGATCACCGAGCGTTGATTCTTGCCGACGATGAGGTCACCCTCCCAGTGGCCTGGCTGGCCGCGGTCGGCCGGATCGAATGGCCGCTGATGGATCGACAACATCGGATGGGCGAACCGCGGACGACGCCGGCCAGGCCGCTGGTGAGCGCGGCGATGACTTCGGCCCGTGCGCAACGGGCCGCGGTGTGGTGACCTGACCTGCGGCGAGCGAATCAAGCGTGATTGGGGCTGGTAGACCGCTTGATAGATACTTTCGTGGCACAACCACATCGACTGATCCTCGGCGTACTTGCGCCGCAGATGCCGAGCGATCTGTTGCGGGCTCCAACGTTGGGCGAGCAGCTCGGCGATCAGTTCGCATAGGACGGGGTTGTTGTCGATCCGCCGCCGATGACGACGCGCTCTGCGTTGGACTGCCCAGCCGTGAGCTTCAAACGGCCGGTAGGTGCCGTCGCGGCGGCTGTTGCGGCGCAACTCCCTCGATATGGTCGATGGTGCCCGGCCAAGCTCGGCGGCGATCCCCCGGATACTGAGCCCCGAGCGGCGTAGGTCGGCTATGTCGATCCGCTCTTGTTCGGACAAATACCGATCGCTGATTTGGCGCACAGTCAAACGATCAAGCGCGGGCACGAATCCGACGGCTTCGCCACGCCGATAGGTTTTGTAACCTCGCGCCCAGTTGTTTGCTGAGGTACGGGACACCTCGACTTCGCGCCCCGCCGCCGAGATAGACCAGCCCCGGGCACGTAGCTCCATAAACCGCTGACGCTTGGCCGATTGGGGCCGGCGGCCCGGGCCTTTCTTCACGCGACGCGACGATGACAACACAACCTCCAGAATCTAGAGAAGTGTTGCGACCGCCCCTAGAAACCACCCAATTGAAAATTGACCAGCACGGGTTCATTGATCCTCGGCTGTGACGGTGGGGACGCGGCCGAGGTCTCGGTCTTTGATGCGGTAGCTGTCTCCTTTGAGCGCGATGACTTCGGCGTGGTGGACGAGGCGGTCGATCATGGCCGCGGCCACGACGTCGTCGCCGAACACTTCGCCCCAGCGGCCGAACGGCTTGTTCGAGGTGACGATGAGGCTGGCCCGCTCGTAGCGGGAGGACACTAGTTGGAAGAACAGGTTGGCCGCTTCGGGTTCGAACGGGATGTAGCCCACTTCGTCGACGACCAGCAGCGGGTAGCGGGCCAGCCGGACGAGTTCGGTTTGCAGGGTGCCACCGTGGTGGGCCCCGGCAAGCCGATCGACCCATTGGCTGGCGGTGGCGAACAGCACCCGGTGCCCGGCTTGGCAGGCCCGGATCGCGATGCCGGTCGCCAGATGAGTCTTGCCGGTTCCGGGCGGGCCGAGGAAGACGACGTTGTCGCGGGCGGTGACGAAGTCCAGCGTTCCGAGGTGGGCGATGAGGTCACGTTTGAGTCCACGGGCGTGGTCGAAGTCGAACTCCTCCAACGACTTCCGAGATGGGAAGCGGGCGGCCCGGATGCGCCCTTCACCGCCGTGAGATTCGCGCGCCGATACCTCCCGTTGCAGACATGCCGCGAGGAACTCCTCGTAGGTCCAGGTTTCGGCGCGGGCTCGCTCAGCCAGCCGCTCGATGGCCTCGCGCAGGGTCGGCGCTTTGAGCGCCCGGGTCAGATACGCCAACTCCGCGCTCACGTCACGACTGCCGGGTGTGGTCTTGGTGGCCATCACGCCACCGGCCCATCAACGTCGAGCAGGGTGTCGTAGTCGGTGAGCCGGCGTTGCTCGACCTCGACGTGGGCGGGCGGGCCGACGACGTCGAAACGTTGACGACGCAGCTGCTTTGCCGCCTCCACATGCGTTGGATCGCAGATCGTCTGATGCTTGGCCCAGACCCGTTCGTGGTCGGCGACCATCGTGCCGGCGCACCACACCCGCACCCGGGCAAGGTCTGCGGTGAGCTCGATGCGCCGACCCACCGCCAGCGGATGCACCGAGTAGTCGTTGCCGTCCAATCGCACGTAGTGATCGCGTGGCAGCCGCGCCGAGTGCCGCCACCCGATGCTGGGCCCGACCGGCGGCAGGACCAGCATCGCGGCCTTATCGGCCAGCACCCGATCAGCTGGGCGGCATCCCAGTATCCGGTGCTGACGGTGATTGGCCCGCACCATCCAATCGGCCAGCTGGGTGTTGAAGTCGGTCGGTGAGCCGAACACCCGGCCCGGCAGGAACGCCCGCTCCAGGTAGTCGTGGAACCGTTCCACCAACCCCTTAGCCTCAGGGTCGCCCGGTCTGCAGATCACCACCTTGGCACCCAAAGTGCCGCGGAATGCATGACATGCTCCAGTGAGTTCAGGGCGACGTGCCCGCCACCGTCCGACCGCGCCCTCACCGTCCCACACCAACATCCGCGGCGTGGCGCCAAGTATCGAGATGTGTTGCCACCAGCCGGCATACAGATCCTCAGCAGTGCGGGTCGGGATCAACACCGCTGATGCCCACCGCGAATACCCGCACACCATCGTCAACACCGGCAACGCCGTGGCGGTACGGACCTGGCCGTACCCGACCGGGACTTCGACGTCGGGGAACCAGAAGTCGCACTGCGCGATCTCCCCGGCCACATAGGTCGTGCGCGACGCCGGATCCGGCGGCAGATACACCGGGCGCAGCTCCCGCACCCGCTCACTGAGCGTCCGGATCGAATACGACCACCCGATCCGCTCGGCGATCACCGTGGCCGGCATCCGCGGATAGACCGCCAACAACTCCCGGATCCGCGGCTCGACCTCATCGACCACCGATCCCGCCGCAGCCCGCTGATACTTCGGCGGACCATCGGAGGCCAACGCCGACTTCACCGTGTTCCGCGATATCCCCAGCACCCGCGCGATCTCAGCGATCGGCAACTGCTCCGCCCGACGCAACCGCCGGATCTCTGCCCAGTCCTCCACGTTCAACACTCGCTTCCTCCCTGGCCCATAGCCAAGGCTCTCCAGGAAGCTGGTCAATTTTCAGTTGCCGCGCAGTGGTCAGTATTCAGATGCCGTCGACACATCGTTCCTGCCATCCAGCGCCATCTAAAGTCACCAGCCAGTCGAGTATTTGCCGCGCACCACACATGCGTTTGAGCCGGGTGCCTCGTTGCCCACTGTCCCAACCTGGCAGCGTTGGAAGCAGCCGCAGAACCCGCTCGACGGACATTCGATCGTTGGCCCCCACGGAGGACTGTTTCGTCTTCGTCGAAGCGCCTGAAAATGTGTGGAGACCGGGGCGAGCGCCTGTCATTTCGAACCTCGGTCGTCGTCTGCGTGTCCAACAGCTGTGAGTTCACAGAGCAAGGATCTGCGCGTCCCGCCGATGCAGTATCCGCCGTTGTCCCAGCAGCTGGACGATCGACCGTCGTCATTCGGGCGGCACTCCGGTAACCCGGAGGCGTGAAGTCCGGCCTTTCCGGCAGCAGGAAGCACGCTAGGATCTACGAACAACAGCACCGGAAGCCAGGCCAACGCTGCCGGCAGGGGCATCCAGATCAGGTTGATCAGCCCCGCGGTCACCGTGAGCCCGATCGCGACGGTGAACCCGAAGGTCCCGAAGGAGTCGGTCCGCGATCGACATCTCTCAAAGGAGTGAAAATCAATGAACACGACTCATGTAGACGAATACTTCAAGGCCTTGAGCGGCAGGGACGAGGTCGGCATCGTCCCGCACCTGTCCGAAGACATCGTTCTCACCGGTCCGATCTACCCTGAGCCCACGGCAGGGAAAAAAACGGTCGTCAAAATCCTCTCTGGCTTCATCGAGACGATCGAGACCCTCGAGGTCAACCTCACGATTTCATCGGGACGGGATGTGGCCGTATTCTTCACCTTCACCCGTGATGGCACCACGATCAAAGGAAACGAGCACCTGCACCTGGACGAGAACGGTCTGATCGACAGCATCGAGGTGGCATGGCAGCCGCTTACCTCCGCGGTGCTCATCCAGGAAATATTCGCCAAGAAAATGGGACTTCAGCCGTTGCGCCTCGTCCCGGCATAAGTTGTCGACGGCGCTAACACGACAGTTTTTCCGCTACCGGGCTACGCCTGTCGGTAAGGCCAAAGGACTTATCCGGGAGTAGGCCGCCGGTGAAGGTTCGGTGACCGGGCCGTGAACCGTATGAATGCACGCCGTCAGCTCCCATCGTGACGTCGGCCTCGACGCGCGTGCCGTCGGTGGAGGTTAGTAGCGCCGACGGGAGATCGTCGGTACGCAGTTCTTCGTCGGCTGCGGCGAAGGTCGCCCGGAGCAGTGGCATGGTGGTGGTCGCCGTGCAGTGGGAAGGCCACGAACTGGTCGAGCGTCTTGACACTCGAATAAGGACTTTTAATATCTAGATTGTGCGGTTACCTGCGTGCGGGAGTCGAATGGGCGGTGCACGCCCCGCTGAATCTCAGTTGGGCAGGCGGGGACCAACCAGTCTCGGCGGCGACTCTGGCGTCGGGCCACGACCATCCGCCGGCCTATCTGAACAAGCAGGTCCAGCGATTGGTTAAGGCAGGCTTACTCATCTCGGAACCGGGAGCGCAGGGCGGGTTCCGGCTGGCCCGCGGTCTGGAGTCGATCACACTGCTGGACGTCGTGGACGCCCGCAGCACTCCAGACACCCGCGAAGCCGCCACCCAGAATCAGGATGTTTATCGCCTAGATTGAACCTCGTACTTGTCCTCACCTTGGATACGAAAAGGAATTTATCTACCTGCGGCCGAATGCGTGGCGTACGGCGTCAGCCACTCCTGGCGCGTGCGTGTCGGCTTCCGCTCGGAGGGCAGCCAGCGTCTGTGCGGCTAGCGCTGCACGCCAAGCGTTTTCGGCCCTTCCCATCGCGGTCTGCACCGCGCAAGGGGCCGAGTAGTCGGCATCGCCATGACAAGCGGCGACCGCGCCGCACTGACCAATCTCCATGCAGCGAAACAGCCCGTCGTTACCTTCAATGGCTACCCACCATTAGAGGTCTTCGGTTCAAACCCGTGCAACGCGCTGTTGGGCCTTGACCCCATGTAGTGGACACGGGATTTGTGGTTACGCGGCTTTTGGCAGCGTAGCGGGTGTGTGATTCTGTTCGTAGGTGGCTGGGCTGGAATAGCGGCAGCGGGAGTGTCGTCGTTTGATGTTGTAGCGGACGAGCCAGCGGAACACTTCGCGGCGACAGATGCCAACGTCAGGCCAGTGGCTGCGGTCCTGGAGGACTTCGCGTTTGAGGGATGCGTTGAACGATTCGGCCAGCGCGTTATCGGCACTTGACCCCGCGCCACCCATAGACTGAGTGACGCCGAGCTCTCCGCAGAGTTTCGCGAAAGCCGTTGAGGTGTATTGACTTCCGTGATCCGAATGGAACACCGCACCAGCCAATGAAACCCGGAAAGCATCAGCAGCTTTGAGGGCGTCCTCCACGAGTTCGGTGCGCATGTGCTCGGCGATCGCCCAGCCCGCGACCCGCCCCGAGTAGCAGTCGATCACCGTCGCCAGATACAGATTCGAGCCGGTGGCCAACGGCAAGTACGTGATGTCCCCGACATACCGGGTGTTGGGTGCTGGTGCGTTGAAATCCCGGCGGAGCAGATCAGGAACCTTCTGGTTGGCCTGATCCGGTGTAGTGGTTTTCACCCGGCGTCGCCGCCGATAGCCGGCGATTCCAGCTGTGCGCATCACTCGGGCCACCCGCTTATGGTTGACCCGCTGATCAGCAGGTGCGCCGTCGTTGAGCTCCGCGGTGATCCGCGGTGCCCCGTAGGTGCTGTCGTCATCGTGCACGGTGCGAATACGGGCGGCCAACGCCTCGTCAGCGGCCTGACGGGCAGCGCGAGCACCAACTGCGGCCAGCCATGCGTAGAACGACGATCGCGCGACCTCGACAACCGCGCACAGCCACTTCACCTCAAAGGCGTCGGAGTGGTCGGCGACGAACTGGAAGCGGCTCACCAGTTCGTCTCCCCGGCGAAATATTTGGCCGCCGACCGCAGAATGTCACGCTCGGTGGACAGCCTAGCCTCGGTGGCACGTAATGCCTTGTTCTCGGCCCGCAGCCGGGCCAGCTCCTGCTCCGGCGTCTCGACGCCGTTAGCCGGCTCACCGACCGGCGCGGGATTGCGGTGTCGGATCGACACTCCAGCTGCCTTGCACCACGCCGAGAGCGTCACACCGGAGACGCCGAGCTCAGCAGCGATCTGGGTGATCGTCGCGCCCTCGGTGTCTCGGTACAGCGCTACCGCGTCCCGCTTGAACTCGTCAGGGTAATTCTTCCTTGCCATCGTGTTGGATCATCTCGCTTCCCCGGCAATCTTCCGGGATTAAGCGTGTCCAACACACGGGGTCAGGGCGCGTTGTCTCCACCGCCACTGTCATCGGACTAAACAGTCCTTTCTAGTCTAGCCAACGCCGCGCATTAGCGCGAGACGCATAAGAATGCCTTGTCTCGGTCGTAATTTTGACCGGTCTCAAGACCCTCCCCACAGCACCGCTCCCACTACGACCATCTCCGTGCCGCCTGCGACGGCCCTCCCCGCGGCACGCCTGGCAGACTAGTGAGGGCAAGTGCCGATATGAATGGAGGCGACGTGACAGTCAGAGACATCATCGAGCGACATCCTCGGCCCATCAGCGTTGATCGTGACGTCCTGTTGCGCTGCATTGACGCGTGTTTCGAGTGTTCCGTCACGTGCGCCAGCTGCGCTGACGCATGCCTCGGCGAGTCTGACGTGTCCGAGCTGGTGAGGTGCGTTCGGTTCAACCTCGACTGCGCCGACGTGTGCGACGCGACCGCGCGGGTGGTGACCCGTCAGACCGAGCCCGATGTTGGGGTCGTACGCGCCGCAGTCGAGGCATGTGTTGTCGCATGTCGTGCTTGCGCCGAGGAGTGCGATCTCCACGCGGCACATCACGACCACTGCCGTGTCTGCGCTGAGGTTTGTCGCCGCTGCGAGCAGGCATGTGGCGAACTGCTCGCCTCGATGGACTAGTTTGAACCTGCGCAGTACCCGGCAATCAGCTTCACCGGAGTGCCCATTGACGCTGGGATCGTCCCGTCGATCGGCAGCCTCGCAACGCGCTCTTCGACTCCGCGATCGGCTCTACAAGGCCGAGCAGAAATCGAGTATCCGATTCGGACGCACGCCTGGAGCCGAAGTGCCGATGCCGGCCTCGTTTTGCCTCAGTGGTGGTGTGGGCTGCGCAGTCCGCGGTCGCGGCTAACGAAGCGTTCAACATCACCAATGGTGGCGTCTTCGAGATGGCGACGTGTCTGGACTTCCCGCTGGCTTCACATCCGGATCGGTTCAGGACGCACGGGTTCGCACGCGCCACGGTACTCGGACGAGATAATGCGCTCGGCGCGAGGGCCAAACCTGGCCGCCGTTGGTGGCGTGGGATTTCGGCATCGCCGCAGGTGTGACCAGCGGCATGATTCCTGTCACCCTCCCGGTCCGGAGTATCAGGGCGTATCCAGGGTGGGGGATCCCATGGGTGGTGCGGCTAACGCGGAAATGCCTTCGGACTTCGGTGATTGCATGGTCAATGCGCCGGTGCCTTCACCGGTCGTATCCCCACGATGTCGATGTGTTGGTGCAGCTTGTGCGCCGGGCGGGCCAAACGGCGGCATCGCGATTCCACATCGCGAACAGTCGAGTGGGCAGGGTTAGTTGGCAGGTGCTACACCCTCGTCCGCGCCGATCGCTGTTTGCACTTCGTTTAGTTCACCCGGGTGATCTCAGCTGCGGGGTGATGACCGGTCACCCGGTTTGGCCGCATGCTGTTGCGAAGACGGCCGAGCTGAGAACAAACCGGCCGTAACGGCGTCTGTACCGGGAGCGGCGGGCGCTGACCGTAGTCCCTCAGTAGAAAGACGTACGAATCCGCAATGCGGTTGCCGTTGGTTGTCGGGCCGCGGGAACCGGGGTCGACGGGAAAGCTGCACCCTTTGTAGCCAGAAATCAACGGAGATCACGTGCGGGCGACCTGGACAGGTTGTGGTTCGGTAGGAGAGTCGCGCGGCGGGAGTGTTCCACGGCCGCCCCGCCATGTGGTCGTCGTCGGTAGCGGATTCGCCGGCTTCGAATGTGCGCGGCGGCTGATCAGGCTGTTGGGTCGGCAGGACGCCGATGTCACGGTGACGATGATCTCTCCGGTTGACTACCTGCTGTACACGCCGCTTCTTCCAGAGGTCGCCAGCGGCGCGATTGATCCGCGCCTCGTCACGGTGCCCTTGATTGGCATGCTGCCAGGAGTACGGCTCATCCGGGCCCACGTCGACTCCGTTGATCTGTCCGCGCGGACATTGCGCTGCCGCGATCAAGAGAACACCGTGCACGACGTGGCGTGGGATCGGTTGGTTTTGACTCCCGGCTCCATTAGCCGCTTGTTCGACATACCTGGTCTGGCCGAGCATGCGCGTGGGCTCAAATCCACTGCGCAAGCGTTGTATCTGCGGGATCATATCCTTGAGCAGTTCGAATTGGCGCGCATAGACGGCGATCCCGTCCGCGCGGCCGCCCGCAAAACGATCGTCGTCGTCGGGTCGTCTTATACTGGAACGGAACTCATCGCGCAGCTGTGCGCGATGGCCACAGAGGCGGTGCATGAGTTCGGATTCGAACCCGGCGGTGTTCGTCTGATCCTTGTCGAGCGCTCTGGCAGGATGATGCCCGAGCTCGGCATCGAACTTGCGGCGCGGGCCGAGCGGGTGCTCAGACATCGAGGAGTGCAGATCCGTGTCGGTGTGACGCTTGCCGAGGTCGCCGCCGATCACGTGATCCTCACCGACGGAACCCGCATCGGTACCTACACAGTTGCGTGGGTGACCGGTGTGGTGGCTAACCCGCTGATCGCATCCACCGCGTTGCCCACCGAGAAGGGTCGGCTGAAAGTTGGCTTAGACCTGAAGGTTCCAAGTGTTGAGGGTGTGTATGCGGGTGGTGATGCGGCGGCAGTGCCCGTCCTGACCGATCCGGGATCGATTACGCCGCCGACGGCGCAACACGCAGCACGACAGGGCAAGGTTCTGGCAAACAACGTCGCCGCCAGCCTGGGTTACGGCCGCGCGCGCGAATATCGTCATCGCGACCTGGGAACTGTTGTCGACCTAGGTCCGGGGTTCGCCGTTGCCAATCCGTTGAACGTGCCCCTGTCCGGGTTTGCCGCCAAGGTGGTCACTCGCCTCTATCACCTCTACGCGATGCCGCGTAACGCTAATCGATGGGCCGTTGCGCTGGGATATCTGACCAACTTGCTTTTCGCGCGGCCGCTGGTGTCGATGGGTTTCGCCCATGCATCGTTGTCTCGGTTCTCGGTCAGCGAGGAGTTCATGTCACCCACGGAGGTCACCTACCCGCGGGATCACCGAATGTACGCCGACGACCTCGGCTACCGGGCAGCGGCTGCCAGGGCTGATGAACTGCGGTCAAGGAATGAATGAGTTCGCAAGCGTGGCCGCGCACGTACGCTGGAGCGCTGAGCGGTGGGCGGATCGGTTGTCCCCTTCCAAAGTAGATTGGGGCGGGTTTAGAGCGACAGCGGCCAGGGGGGTACCGAATTCCTTTGTTTTCCAACCATTCCGGTCTCGGGTTGGAAAATGCCCGCCGAGAATTGGCGAGGCTCTCCGGGTGACTGTTAGTGCGGCTGAAGACGTCGGGCCCGGGCGATAGCCGAAGTGATTCCATGGCTGCATGGGCGGCGACTCGGTGAAGCACCGACTGCCACTGACACCGCACCAAAGATGCTGAGCTGACCGAACGGTTCCGAGACCAAACTCGGAATCGCTACGAGGGCATTCCACGAGCGAGGGAACAGTGATGCCACACTCGGCCCGCACTCCAATTGACTTGACGGACGCTTCGTTTGGCGTCGATGTGCTCAACAGTGACAAGCCAGTCCTCATGGATTTTTGGCCGACGACGTGGTGCGGGCCATCTCGTGACATGGCACCGGTACTCGAACAGCTTGCCGATGATCAGGCAGAAGTGCTGAAGTGATGAAGATCGACGTGGACGCCAATCCGTCGACGACGGCACTGTTCGAGTTTGGCTCGATACCCACGATGATCTTGTTCGCCGACAGGAGCACCGGTCGCCCGGTTTGTGGGCGCCCGAAACAAGTCTCAGCTCGTAAGCGAGTTGAAAGAGTTGCTCTAGCCTGGGTACTTGTCCTTCCACCACGATTGTTTGGGCGCGGCGACGATGACCCGCCAGAATCCTAGAAGGTACGTAGCAGGACTTCCAGGGGGCGTCGAGATCAGTTCGAGATCGCGAATTTCCGTGCCGATTGACTCACGCCGAAAGTGCCGACACAACGTTGCCTTGCTTGCACCCGTACAACGATCGCCGGGACAGCCCTGCCGACTCAACCTGCCTGACGATTTAAGAAAGTAGAAACGAGATGGCTCATACCTGTGCAAACTCACCCGGGAACCCGCAGCGATGACCGACGTCGCGAAGGCAACGGCCGGTAGAGCCGAAGACGTCCGAACCGGTATGCATGTGGATGCCCTACGGCAAGCCGTCACAGACCACTTGCGGTACTCCATTGGACGCCCGGCTGCCGTTCTGACGCCCGAGCACTACTACCGCGCGCTCGCACTGGCGGTACGCGACCGCATGCAGCACCGCTGGATCGCGACCGCTCAAACCTATTTCGACCTTTCCAGAAAGACGACGTGTTATCTCTCGGCCGAGTTCTTGATGGGGCCACAGCTCGGCAACAATCTGCTGAATCTCGGGATCGAGGAAGAAGCGCGTGCCGCTATGGCATCGCTTGGCCAAGATCTCGATGAGGTACTTGCGCGTGAAGAGGAGCCCGGCCTGGGTAACGGTGGCCTGGGCAGGCTCGCGGCCTGCTACCTTGACTCGCTCGCCACACTGGAACGCCCGGCGATGTGTAGGCGCGAATAGCCTCCGGTCGGCCGGTGACCTTGACGAGCAGCTCCAGGTCCTCGATAGCGGCGGGCGGCCGCTTGGGAACGTTGCGGCTGGGCGCGATGGGTTCGGTCACAACTCTCATTGTGGCGTCGACCGCTGACATGGCCCGGATGCCCCCGGGCTGTCGTCGGAGCCGCTGTTCACCCAGCGACCGTAACTGGCTAGTGAGCTGTTGCCGACTTGCTAGGGTGCCGCCATGTCACGGGCGACCCGGCGAATGACCTGGTTAGCGTTGGCCGGTGGCGGAGCGGTGTCCCTGATCGCCTGTGGCGGTTCGCAGACGGCCAACCAGGACGCGTCTGGAACCACCCAGCCGACAAAGCTGTCCGGCCTACAGGCGTACCAATCGGTGCAGGAGCTCGCCGACGACCTCACTAGGCACGGACACACATGCACCGATGTGACGCCGGAGAAGGCGGCGTACTACCCCGTCGACATCGGAAAATGCACTATCGACGGCAAGGTGATCCTCCTCTCGATCTATGCCAGCGAGGCACAGGTCGACGCCCAGCTCAAAGAGTTCGACCTACTTCAGCCAGCAGGTGTTGAGTACGGCGAACTCGCCGGCAAAAACTGGTCGCTGAACTGTCAAACCCGCTCCTACTGCGAGAAGCTGCAGGGAGACATGGGCGGCCGGATCGTCGCTTCAGCGCCTCGCTAGCTCTGTCAGTTGTTATGTCGCACAGCACTTTCCGATATTTGCAATCCGTCCGCCAGCTCATGGTCTCAGCGAGCGCGCAAGACCGCACTCACGTCGCTGCGCCGGCATTGCAAGCTGGCCGCCAGCGCCGCGACCGGGCTGCGCACCGTGCGTCCGAGCAGCTGCCGCAGCCGACGCATGCCGACGGCGTCCGGATCAACGCGCGTCACCTCCAACGTTGCGTCGTCGACCCTGAACGCCAGCACAAGAGTGTCGGCAACGGCCGCCTCAGCGGCTACCGCGTACACGCGCAGCGAGCCGATATTGGCACCCGTGGTCGACGACAGATTCCACACCACAGTGGCCTCACCATGGGAGCCGGCGAACGTCCGTCGCTGGCCTGGGATGACCCCGACTGCGGTGGCCACCGCCGGATGAATGGGTTGACCCGACCCGCGGAGCAGATCGGCCGTCACCGGCAGCGCTAACCGTATCTCATTGTGCCCGTTGCGGAATGCCCCGCGGACCGCACTGAGCGGGGGGACCGGTGGCCACTCGTCGGCCGAGGTGCGTCGTCGTACGATTCCTGCGTGTGTGACGAACTCCAGGGTGCTCATGTATGTCCTGATCGAGCGTTCTGACACGTCTGGGTACCTCGCCAGCAGATCGGTGATTAGGTCGTCGACCCTCGCGTTGCCGCCGCGCGCGTCGATGGCGGCCCCGATCGCGCGCGCGATTCCGGCGTACTCGGCGATACCCCACGCGCGCAGGCCCCATGTGCGTCGGCTGGCGCGGATGAACCGCTCGTCCTCTGACAGCTTCCCATTGAGCGTGGTCAGGCTCGTGCTGGATATGGAGCCGATGGTGGCGAGGATGGCCACTGGGGTTGCGGGGGCACCTATGACATGGAGGGCGGCTTCGGCGATGGTGGCGGTGGTGTCGTCAGGTACGCGGACCCACACATCGCCGAAACGTCGCAGCTCGGCGCGACTTTCGAGATAAGCCATCGCGATCGGCGAACGGATGCCCAGTCGGGTCACCGCGCGCAGCAGGGAGTCGGTGGATGGAGCAGGCTTGTGCGCGAAGACTGCTTCGAGGACCGCTGCGGCTTTGGTGCGGGTCTTCGTGGTCGTGTTCTCGAGCCACTGGCCCTGATCCACGTAGGGGCCGGCGAGGTGGAGCAACAATTGCGCGGCCAGATTGGAGGGGTCCACGTCCAGGCGGCGAAGTTCGGCGTCGAGCAGATCGGCGGGTAGATAAGGGCCAAGGCGTCGGCCGAGCTCGGCCGCATGCTCGGTGACCTCCTGATGCGCCGGATCTGCGAGCAGCTCAGCGAACCGCGCTTGGGCGCGAGCCTGGTTGCGCTGCACCGAGACTGGGTTGACGCCAAGGCGCTCAGCAACCACTCGCTGCGACTGCGGGCGGGATGTCCATACCCGCGCCGACAGGATCGTCCGGTCGAAGTCGTCGAGCCGTGCGACGAGGCGACCGACAGCAGTCACAGCCCCGACTTTCCCGGCGGCGATGGCGTCCTGGTTGATTCGCACCGCTTCTCGCGCAGCGTCGATCAGCGCTTCAACAGCTGAGACGCCCAGCTTCGGCCGCAGCAGCAGCGCTTGTGGGGTTTGGTCAGCCACATCTGCCCATCGAGGAAACTCTTCGGCGTAGATGCCCAGCCGTCGCGGTAACCGGCCGTAAGGGATGCTCAGTGCGCCAATGCTGTCGAGTCCCGTCACCAGGTCGCGCAGCCGAGCCGCGAGGATGGCTTCGGTGCGCCACCAGTTCGGCCCCAGACGCTCGTTTGACCCGCCACCCGCTGCCGGCAGCGGCGATTCCGATCCGCCCTTTGGCAGTGTCATGAGGTCTCTGACTTCGGACCTCGTGCGCGACGGGGTGCGTAGGCGCCGTGAGCAAGCAGGGGAGCCCCGTTTTCGTCAAGGAAGGACTCTTTGAGGGCTTGCAGCTCGTAGCCAATGAAGTGCGACAGTGGGACGAGCTTCACCAGGCTCAGCGTGGCGTCAGGCGCCGCAGCGATGGGGCCGCCGCCGGCCCGGCTCAACGTCCGGTAGCCGCCCGACATCGCACTGAGGACGAATCCGGTCGCGGTGTCTTCGGCCCTCCACGGCAGCTCCAAGTAGGCAGCCCGAGCTCGTCACGGATCTCGTCGGCCAGGACGCCGATGAGAAAACGCTCGACGACGTCGACCTCCGCCGCGTACAGCGTCAAATCCTCTGTGCCGTCGTCGTTTAGCTCGAGGAGTCTCAATCGACCGCGCGTCGTGCGCGCAAGTGAGTAGCGTGTGCCCGAAGTGCCTGGCGGCGCCACGGCCACCGTCGCAGCCGTCGCTTCATCCACGAAGCATGAATAGCCGGCCGTCATCAACCAGCCGCGGCATTCGCTGCTCAACGTTGGTGCCGCGATCACGCCGGGAACGTTAGTCAGCCGTCGGTCTGGCGGGGGAGTCGCCGCCATCGGAAGCTCGGCACTCCGGATGGGGTGCAGGCTGGCTCAGGTAGGACTTGGACGCCCGACCCTGGAGCAGCCGCGACCCTAAACCGCAAGATGTATTGCTCATTCTTAGTCATATTACCTAGAATACTCCAATGACCCTTACAGTCATTCCATTAGACTTGGTGATTGACGAAGCGGACGGCAGTGTCACCATCCGCCTCCGTTCGGCGCCGCCGGACGATGACCGCCCCCTCACGAAACGTATCCCTGACTACCTTCGTGCCCATCCGCACAGCACCGCCGCGGAGGTCGCCGAGGCGCTGGGATCCTCATCCCCGGACAGCATCAGCACCACGCTGTCGGAGCTGAAGAAGCGCGGCGAAGTCGACAACGCCGTGGACGGTCACACCACGCGAGAGTGGGTCGCTTTCACCTACGTGGTCGCCGAACTCGACGCAGATGGCCAAGCTGTTGGATATCTCCGAGGAATCGCAGCGAAAGAGTTCGGGCCGGACGTTACCCATCGACTGACGCCCGACCTCAGTCTGGCCTTGAGATTCCCGGACAGGGAGCGCGCGCAAGTAGAGGCAGACAAGTTCAATCCGGTGCCCGGCAACCCGCCACTCACGGTCGTCAAGGCGCTAATCCTCTAAACCCGGCCGTCACCGCCGCTTCCGGTCCTGATTAGGGATCGATCACGGACAGTGCGGTCTGGCGGTTCCGTCGGCGGCGGACAGCAGCACGCGGCAAGGTGGTAGCCACAGCGCAACCTGACCATGTGCGGTGATTCTCAATTCGTGAAAGTAGTTGCAGTAGAGCCTATTTTGCGCCTAGCGGCAACCCGCCATATTCGCTCTCGCCGTATGCGGCAGTGAAGCCCTATAGCGGCAAAGGCGACAGCACCCTCCCACGACGCACCGCCGCTGCCGCCAACTGGTCCTCGCGGTTGCCTTGGGTGCCCGTTCGGCATGGTCAATGGCGAGTAGCGGTGGTTGCATCGCAGGTCGAGCACGTGTCGATCACGGTTGTGTGAGGGCGCGTGTCGTCGGGAAACGGAAGCCCTCACTTGCCGCAGCCTGGCGCAATGGCCGATGCCTCGAACGTGCGGCACGACACCATCGTGGTGCCCGAGACGACGAGCCCGGCCCAAGTAAGGGCGCTGGCGGAGCGGAAGGCTCAGGCTCAAGTTGGCGACGATGACATGGTCGCTTTTTTGCATCTCCACGGATCACGGCCGGTCGGCGGTGAGCATGGCACCGACGTCGAGTGGCGGTACAGCTACCAGGTGATACCGCCTGGCGGCCCCGCTGCTGATACGGCCGGCTGACCGCGAGCATCTCGTCGACGGTCTGGGCCTTCAGATGCAGTGGCGATTGGCAGAATTCGCTAAGTGAGCTCCAATACGCCGCGGTGCCGCATCGTCTACGACGACGAGTTTCGCTCCGACTTCGCCGAAGGGTTGCGACGAGACCCGTCGACGGAAGCGATGCAGCGGGGGTTCGAGGAACTCGCCGAGACGCTGGGCAAGTTGGTGGACCGGCCCGACGAAGTGGCACTCGTCGTGGCAGTCAGCTTGGCCTCGGCCGTGCAACGCAGGCAGCCTGGAGTCGCTTACCACACCGGTAGGGGTACTGAGGGCGGGGCCGAACCGTGCCAGGGCCATCGTGCTGGCGAATGCGCCGTGCAGCCGCGGGTGTATTCCTCGGCGGCTCAGTCACCGTTCGAGGTTGGTGGCACTTATTTTCCGGGTGTGGCGAAGACGAACAGCAGCCATGAAGGCGACGTTGATGAAGAACGCTGCTTCGACGAGGCCCACGGTGATCAGGAAGGGGACGAACATTCGTTGTTGGGCCTCGGGCTGACGGGCTACTCCGGCGATGAGTTGCCCGCCGGCGGAGCCGGTCACGGCCGCGCGGGCGCCAAGTTGCCTGTTCTGATCGGCGTGAGGTGACAAGCTGAGGTCGTGTCGGAAGACGACCTCAGCCTGTATCTGTCGCAGTACCTCGGCCTCGCGCCCGACGGGCTCGAGCAGTACGGCGCATTTGATGTGTCGGTTGCTTCCGATCTCCCTTTATTTATCGACCCGTTTCTCCTGTTCCACAGCGACAAGCCCGAGTACCAGCAGTTGCACGAGGAGGTGCTGCGCTACCTGCGTTTCGTGCGCGATAAGGCGTCATCTGGCCCGTTGGAGCCAGCACTGGTCAGGAGTTTGTTCCGGTTTCCGGAGGTGCGGCAGAACTGGCTCGGGTTCTCCGTGCTCGGTAACGGCGGTCTCGGCCTAGGCCCGAAATTCGCGTCTGCACTGCGTGAGTCGCTAACCAGCATTTTGAACGATTTCGGCGCGGAGCAGATCACAAGGTCGAGTCACCTCGAGAAGGTCGGCCTGATCCGTCCCGGTGTGGGCCGCGACGGCATCTCGGACTTCACGACGAACCTGATCAAGGACTACCTGCTGGAGTACACGCAAACATTCGATCGCCAGCACCTGAGCCCAGAACAGTGTCGAGAGTTTGGCGTGCGTCATGTTCGCTTCAACTACGACACCGAAGCGTGGGAGTCGGGAATTTACTACCTTCCAGTGCTCTGGGGCGACTTCGTCCTGCTGACGCCGATCGACATGCTGACTCGAGACGACACCTGGATCAGCTTCGGCGACATGGTCGGCCGCTTTTCCTCGATCCCAGAGGCATTGCCGAATGAAGAACTGCGCGCGCAAGTTTCCAACTACTTCGCACTAGCCGTCGGCGAGAGACCGAACCGCGAGCAGGTCGTGGCTGCGGTCGGCGCGACCGTCCGCCAGTACCCTGAGTTGCTCGACTACTACATTCGGCTCCGAGAAGACGATGGCGACGAGGCTGAGCAGCAGAGTCTGGAGAAGGTCCGTGACACCTTCGAGATCTTTGTCGAGCAACTGACCCAGCTTGTGCGCGACCTCGGCGCGCGCACCGACTTCTACAAGATCGGATGGTCCAGCTACGACGAAGCACTCACCCGCGCAAAGCTTTTCAAACACTACGTCGAAGACCAAGATGGCTGGAAGCTCGTCAACCGTGGCGACGGCGTCTTCGCGAAGGAGACCGAGGTCCAGCTGTACTTCGGCCTCGCGTGGTTCGGCAGCGCTTTCGACGTCAACCGCGAGCCGAACAACGGCCGAGGACCCGTGGACTTCAAGGTCAGCATCGGGGCCGCCGACAAATCCCTTATCGAGTTCAAATTAGCCAGCAATCGCCAGCTTAAACGAAACCTGCAGAACCAGGTCGAGATCTACAAGAAGGCCAACGACACTGCGACGGCGGTCACCGTCATCATCGCCTATACCGCCGCCGAACAACATAGGGTCACTGCGCAGTTGACGGAGCTAGACCTGCAAGCTCGCGAGGATATCATCGTGATCGACGCGCGCAGCGATAATAAGCCCACTGGGTCAACAGCATGACCTAATCAGCGGACTGCCACCCACGCCCGGTGACGTTCACGCCGGCAGCAGTCCCCCGGCGGGGGAGCGGCGCTACTGTCGAGTGCCCGCTCCGACACGCCTTGCCGCATCCCTCCTGGCCAGACCGAGCCGATTCATCTGATGCATCATTACCGGGAAGTTCGACATGTTCCAGCGGCGGTTGAAAACTGCAGGGACAGCGCGCATCGCGTCCGGCGAGACTTATCGGCGCTTTGCTGTTCCACTGAGAAGCTAGTTGCCGCCGACGAACAGGCAATGATTGGCGAAGCAGTAAGGAATCTGAACAGCGGCGGCGACACGGGTATGCAACTCTGGCGGAACGGTAAGACGCGCAGGTTATCGGCGCGCTCATTATGCTGTGGCGCAACGTATTCCGAGGCTTACCGACTGGGATCCGTCGATCCTTCCCGCCCTTACCACGGACATGAATAACGGCACCGTCTTCGCTTCGCCGGACATCGCCGACGTTGGAGCGCAATAGTTCATCGGCGCGCAGCCCCGCCAGCAGGGAAGTCAGGATCAACGCGCGATCGCGTTCCACCCAGTCGCTGGCTCGCCGCCCCGAATCCGAATCGATCGCCGCCAGTAGCGCCTGCACTGATGTTGAGGGCAGTCCTTTCGGAAGCGTCTTGGCGATCTTGGGACGGCCAACCAAGGGCATCGGGTTCGCAACGATCATCTCCGAGGTGTACAGAAAGGTACACAGCACGTTCCATGTCGACCAGCACCGCTGGATCGAGGCCGCTTCATGGGTTTCGGCGAATCGCGCGAAGGCCCCGCGCATCGCGTCAGTCGTGATGTCGCCCAACGCCATTGCCGACATTTCAGCGTCGCTGCCGATGACGAACCGGGCAATCGCGTCGAAGTCTTGGCGATAGGCCTTTAACGTGTGCGCGGACGGCTTACGCGTCCCACGGTCGGCCAGGAAGGCTGCGAACCACTCCGGGCACGAGCCTTCAGCATGGGCGGACGAGCCCCCTGTGTGCATGACACCGTCAGCATTTCATGGATAACGATGTTATCCATCAATAAGTACGCCGTTTTCATCAGATGAATCACAGATGCTTCGCGCCACTCTGGTGTGGTGGCCAAAGCACTTGTTGGTCTGTGGGTTTGGGGCAGTGGTTTCAGGTGAGGGAGTGCCCGTCTGCGGGATGGGGCCGACACGTCGGGCCGAGTGATGTCAAGGTGATGCGGCCACCTGCGCTGATGTGTCAATGATTCAATGATTCATTGAGTGAGGCTGCCTCGAGGCCGTTTTACCCGTCGATCTGAGCGGTCGGGTGTATGTGGTCGGTTCGGTTCCGGTATTGCATCCGGAGGCCCAGACAGTCAACGAGATGTGCGAGGTTGGCGCAGTCAGCAACTGTGCCGCAACTTGGATGCTCACACGGTTGAGGGGCGAGCGCGCCTCGTCGAGCGGCAACATCTACCGCAAGATAAACGGCTACGGGCAACGCGTAACACCCCTGGGCGTTTCAGCCCAAATGCATTGGTTAACAATATCATCGCGAAACGGCGTGTCCCTCGGCTTTTGCTCCCACACGCTGCGGGTGGCGAAGCGGTTGATGTGGTGCAATCCCGCAACCCTTTGCGACAACCCGAGGGGCGGTTGACCGCTTCCCGATTCGCGCCGTGCTGCGGCCGCGACAAACATGCTGCCAGGTCTCGGGGGGGGCCAATTACGGGATGCCGTTGCGAATACCCCACCCGCAGGCAGGTTTCGTCTGGTTGCTCGTGGCGCTCGCAGTACTCGGCCGATCACCCGGGTGAATTTGTTCGCTGGGTGATGACCACTCATCCCACGGCGGTCAATGCTGGCTCAGCAGATGGCCGGAGTAAGTGCAGCCGATCTTGTACCGGATATGTGTTCGCACATAAGCGAGCAACGGGTCGCATTGCCGGTGGACGAGGTGGCTGCGTTGATCACCGCGCAACGCCATCACCACAAACGGGAGAAAGCCAGATGAAGCGTGGCCAATTTCAACGATCGCCTGCCGAGCCCAGCGCCGTGCGAACACCATGGCTGCGGCATCGCCTGCGGGACGCCGCCGCCTTTGCCCGGCGTTCGGCGCATCGGAATGAAGATGCCGCGATCGACACCGTTCCTGCGATCGAGGATCAACTTCGCACGCTGTGGTCTATCTGCAGTGCCCAGCGGGTGTCGACCGGCATTGCATGCGGCGCGCCGGCGGTGGCGGTCGCCGAGATACATGCCATCGACGGATGCGAGCAGATGGGGCTAAGCCCGGACGGCGACGTCATCGAGACACTCTGCCACGCCTGCCTGTTTAATGTGCAACGGGCGATGGCCACGTACGTGGACGACAAGCGCGAGATGGCGTTCCGACACGGCACCCAACCGGTGTGCAGCACCTGCGGCCGGCCCACGCTATACCTGCGCAACGTCTTCGCCGTGCGCCCTGTCGGGTCAAAGTGACTGGCATCATGACCCGACTACGCATCGCCTTCCTGTTTGTGGCTGTGGTGGCCGGTGATTACGCGGCTCTCATGTTGATCGACTGTCAGCTAATCCATTTCGGCGTCGCCGCCGCCGTGTGTGGGGGATCCTCGGTCGCCGCCGGGCTGATCGCCTACGTCGACGACGAGGACGCCCGGCGGCAGCACGAGCTGAGTAGGCGCCGCCGCACGGCGCTGGCGCGGCGACGAGCGGCCGTCTCGGAGCACGCCAACCTGCAGGCAGCTACCGTCGCCGACCAACAGTGCCCGTTATGCGGAGGGGCGCGCCAAACACGGAGTGACTCACCTAGATTCGCTGACCGCCAGGAATCGCGGTTATGCGGGGCATGCGCGTCGGCCCCAGCCCAGAGCCGGCCCGATGAGCCTACGGGCGGCCTGGGTGCCAGCTCTGACGGGCGAGCAACGCGGCCCGGTGCGCCGGGGGAGGACAAGCCCCGCCTTGGCGTCACCTGGAATCGGGTCGGGTGGCGTCGGACACCTGATGACCCACGCGTGGAATTATCGACATGAGCGCACCCATCGCAAGGTCGGGGTCACCGCGCCCCACTCTAAGATCAGCCAGAGCACGAAAAGCTCGGCGGAATCCGCTCCGCCTGGGCGCCGTCGCTGAGGTCATTCAAGACGGTCCGAGCATGGCCGGGCGCCTCGCTTGGCTCAGCGCCCGGCTGATGATCCGGCCCACGCTGAGCGTGGGCAGCTATCTGCCCTCGGCGCCGTGGCCATGGGGTGTCGTCGAGTTCGCTGCCCGGGCCATCACGCCGATACGAGGCACGATGCGCGACGGCATCGGGCTCACGCACTGCACCGCGCAGCTGATCCGCGCCGCCGGAGTGCTACCGGCCGACGGCACCCGCCGGGTCGTGCTGTATCTGCACGGCGGCGCATTCCTCACTTGCGGGCCCTACTCGCACGGCCGACTGGTCAGCATGCTGTCCGGTTTCGCCGACAGCCCCGTGCTGGTGCCCAACTACCGCAAGATTCCCAAACATTCGATCAGCCAGGCGATCGACGACTGCTACGACGGCTACCGGTGGTTGCGCCGAAAAGGCTATCAGCCCAACCAGATTGTCCTGGCCGGCGATTCGGCCGGCGGCTACCTGGCGCTAGCGCTGGCTCAACGCCTGCTCGAGTGCGGCGATCAGCCCGCAGCGATGGTGGCCATGTCACCGCTGCTGCAACGGGCCACACAACCCAAAACGACGCACCCTAACGCCGGCTCGGATGCGATGTTTCCGCCCAGAGCATTCGACGCCTTCCACAGCATGATCGCCCGCCCCACAGCACACCGCGACGCCAACACGCATCCCGGCGGGCTCTATGAACCGCTCGATCACATTAAACCCGGACTGCCACCCACCCTGATCCATGTGTCCGGTTGCGAGGTGCTGCTGCACGACGCACAGCAGGCGGCCCAACAACTAGCCACCGCCGGCGTGCCCGTCGAAGTGCAGATATGGCCGGGCCAAATCCACGTGTTCCAACTCGCCGCGCCGATGATCCCCGAAGCCACCCGCTCACTGCGCCAGATCGGCCGCTACATCCGCGAAGCAACCGGATAACCTCGCGAAACCTGAAGGCATCGATGGTTCCACCGCCGGTGGCGATGACGGCACGCCCATACAGATCTGAGTCCTGAACGCATCGCTGCGTCGCACCGTTTGATGCCTTCAATTCGCTTTGCACTCACCCGGGTGAATTTGCTCGTCGGGTGATGACCGCTCACCCCACGTCGGTGAATGCTGGCTCAACAGATGGCGAGCGGAGGGCCAATGCAGGCGACCATGTACCGGATCTGCATTCGAGGCTGCATTAGCGAGCGGATCGGGTCCGCATTAGAAGGAATGCACCTTGAGACCGGTGTGGCCGAAACCGTCTTCACTGGTGAAATCCGCAACCAGTCACAGCTTTACGGACTCCTCGACCGGGTCCGTGACCTAGGTCTTGAGCTCGTCAGCGTACAACCACAGCCCGCGACTGACCCCACGACTGACACGACGAGGCGATCGGCCTCAGGAATAACCCACCTTAGGAAGGACCTGTAATGCAAGCGATCACTGTTTCAGTTCGTGAGGCCGGTGTCGCTGGCCTGAAGCTGACAGACCTGCCCTATCCCGTGGCATCGGAAAACGATGTCATCGTGCAGGTACGTGCCGCGGGTTTCACACCGGGGGAACTTGACTGGCCAGACACCTGGACCTACCGCGACGGCCGGGACCGCACACCCAGCGTGCCCGGCCACGAACTGTCCGGTGTCATCGTCGAGTTGGGGGATGGCGTAACGGGTTTCAGCATTGGGCAGCGGGTGTTCGGTCTCGCCGACTGGGCCCGCAACGGGTCGCTGGCGGAATACACCGCGGTGGAAACTCGTAACCTGGCACCGTTGCCGATCGATATCGATCACACGGTGGCCGCCGCGCTGCCGATCTGCGGATTGTCCGCGTGGCAAGGGCTGTTCGAAAACGGCCGCCTCGGCCCTGGACAAACGGTTCTGATCCACGGCGCCGCCGGGGGGGTGGGGTCGGTCGCAGTGCAACTCGCACGTGAGGTAGGTGCGCGCGTGATCGGCACCGGACGGACCGCAGATCGAGACCAGGCGCGAAAACTCGGCGTCCATGCCTTTCTCGACCTGGAGACCGAAAAGCTGGAGGACGCAGGGGAAGTCGACGTGGTGTTCGACGTGATCGGCGGAGACATTCTCGCCCGCTCAGCGGCTTTGGTGCGGGCCGGCGGAACGCTGGTCACCATCGCCGAGCCGCCACAGAACCGGCCGCGCGACGGGCGGGCGTTGTACATGCTTGTCGAAGCTGATCCCGCCCGACTCGCCGACCTCGCCGCGCGAGTGCGGGATGGACGGCTCAAACCGGTCGTTGGCGCCGTGTTGCCCCTTGCCGACGCAGCCGCCGCATTCGCTCCCGACAAACGCATCCCCGGCAAGACGATCCTGCGGGTGGCCGAAGACTAAACGGAGGCTCTCAGCTACATCAGCCTGGTCGTGAGGAGACCGCGATACCACGTAGGTCACCCGAAATCGTGCGATTGCGTCACTAGTCATGAAGACATCCGAAAAGGGAAGGTAGCCAACAAATGGCTCTGAGAACGCTATTGGCCGGACTGATCGCTGTTGCGATACTCGCACCTGCGGCCCACGCCGAGCCGGTGCCACCGAACTCGGGTCAAAACCCCGTTGTCCGCCCAGTTTTCGATCAACCGACCAACGTTGCGGGCAAATCGCTTAAAGCGGTGACCGTCAGCTATCCGCCAGGAGCTAGAGGCGAACCTCACCACCACGCACCATCAGCTTTCATCATGGCCTACGTGATCTCCGGTGCGATCCGCAGCCAAGTCGAAGGCGAGCCTGCACGTGTCTATTACGCCGGTGAGACATGGAGTGAAGCCCCCGGCGCGCACCACGCGATCAGTGAAAATGCCAGCGCCACCGAACCCGCTGAATTACTCGCAGTCTTTTTGGTCGATCCCGGCGACCTTCCCCTCACCACCGACGACACCACGACAACTGAGCCGCCGCGATAACCATGCAAGACGTTCGGACAGTTCGACGTGAGTAGTTTGAAGACCACGCCCATTCCGCGGTACGGCGCAGCAGGAGGAGCCATGCACGCACCTGACCGGATCACCGTTGTCAGAACCGCACTACGGTTGTCGCTCGCTGCGGCGTTTCTGTCCGCTGTTGCCGACCGATTTGGTTGGTGGGAGCCGTTGGGGCAGGGCTACTGGGGGAGCATGAGCGCCTTTGCGGACTATACCCACCAGCTTGTTCCTTTTGCCTCCGGATGGTTATTGACCGTCATCGTGTGGACTGCTACCGCAACCCGAAGCCTCCCTCGGCGTCTTGCTCCTGACCGGTTGGTGGCCGAAACTCGTTGGCGCGGCGAGTTGTTTGGTGCTCATAGTATTTGGAACCGCGATGGCTGTATCCCTCGGTGTGGAATCACCGCTGAGCTACAGCGTCTTCTCCGCGGCAAGCGCGGCCGCGGCCTACGCGGTCCTTGGGACATCATCGCCGCCACACACCACTGACGCCGCCCCTCAGGGCCTATCCGGTCTCGATACCGAAAGTGAGGGGCGATGAAGGGCAGAGACTTCGACGTCGTCGTCGTCGGCGGCGGGGTGGGCGGTGTGGCCGCCGTGCGAAAGCTTGCGGCGGCAGGCCTTTCGGTAGCGCTCGTTGAGGATCGTCTGGTCGGTGGTGAGTGTCGTTACTGGGGGTGCAACCCGAGCAAAACCCTGCTTCGGCCCATCGAGGTGTTCAATCTTGCGAAGGCCGTTCCTGGCGTGCGAGAGATTATTTCGGATCAAGGACTTGATATCGCGGCAGTCTTCGCGAAACGCGACGCGATCATCGAGCACCTCACGGACCAAGACCGAACGGCATCACTGCGCCAAGCTGGTATAGCAGTGTTTCATGGATTCGGCCGGTTGAGCGGCGAACGAACAGTGCGGGTGGCCTACGCCTGGGGAGATACCACCGAAGCCACCTTGACTGCGCGCCACGCGGTCGTGCTGGCCACCGGCACGCGTCCTAACGTGCCCGAGGTACCTGGGCTGGCGCAAGCACACCCGTGGACCAATCGGGACTTAACGACCATGACACAGGTGCCACCTCGCGCGCTGGTGGTGGGTGGCGGTCCCGTGGCCGTCGAGTTCGCCACCATCCTGAACGGTTTTGGCTCCACGGTGACACTTCTGGTACGTGAGAACACGCTGCTTGGCAACTGCGAACCCGAAGCCCGCGAACTCGTCGCGCAGCCGCTGCAAAGCAAAGGCGTCAAGGTTCACTTTGAGACAGAGTTGTCGGCGGTAGCCCGCCCCGTGGCGGGCGGGCCTGTCACCGCAACCTTCCAGCGCCAGAGCATCGAGGTAGACGAGGTCGTTCTGGCCGCCGGACGGCGCACCAATACCGACAACCTCGGCCTGGAAACCCTTGGCCTGCCGGGTGGCGGGGTCGTTTTTGTGAACGACCATCTACAGGCGGTCGGCGTCACAGGCGGTTGGCTCTACGCGCTGGGAGATACCACCGGGCGTGCTCGGCTGTCTCATATCTCCACCTACCATGGCCGTATCGTGGCCGACATCATCACGGCCCGGGCTGCGCGGCGAGAACTGTCCGAGAACGAGTTGATCGCCCGTGACGCCGGCAATCTGGCGCAGGTTATCCACACGGACCCTCAAGTGGCCTGGGTGGGGCGCACCGAAACGCAGGCCCAAGCAGAAGGATTCGCGGTACGGACCCGAACTGCCGAATACCCCGGCGCAGTGGCATTCCTCGCCCTGTACCGGGATGGCTTCCACGGATGGGCGAAATGGGTCATCAATGCTGAGACCAACACACTGCTCGGAGCGACATTTGTCGGGCCGCAGTTCTCCGAACTGGTGCAAGCAGCCACCCTGGCCATCGTCGCGAAGATTCCAGTCAGTCTGCTACGCCATGCTGTAGGGCCACATCCGACGGTCAATCAGGTCTGGGATCCCCTACTCGCCGAAGAGTCCGAACTTGCCTCATTACTGAAAAACGGGTCGGAGCAGGACCTGAGATGAATCACTTTAGACATCAAGTCACGAGAGGAACCACCACAATGACCTACGACTGGCCGGTCACCTCACCGTGACCATGCTTGTAGCGGGGGTCCGCACGTTCGGCGACAACGTGGAGACGTTCGAAGTGGACGAGCCGCGACCGTTAGCAGCCGACGAGGTCCTCATCGATGTCCGAAGTGCCGGGAGTGGAAACTGGGACAACATCATTCGCACCGGCGGCTGGGACGTTGGCATTTGCCCGCCGCTAGCACTCGGCGTCGAGACTGCCGGGGTCATCAAAGCCGTCGGCACCGACCCTGGCGGATTCGGAGTGGGCGATGAGGTGCTGTGTCACCCTGTGCCGCTGCGCGGCCAAGGCACGTGGGCGCCGTTTCTGATCGCACCCGTGGGATCGCTTGCCCACAAGCCGCCCGAGATCTCGTGGGAGACCGCAGCGATCTTTCCGGTGCCGGCCTTGACCGCTGAGCAGGTCGTCGACGAGGCGCTGGCCCTTGGGTGTGGAGAAACGTTGCTCGTCAACGGCGCGGGCGGAATCACCGGTGGGCTCATTGTCCAGCTGGCCATCCTGCGCGGGGTGGATGTACTTGCCACCGCCAGCCCGCGCAGCGCCGACCGAGTCCGCGCGAATGGCGCCCGCGAAGTACTCGACTACCGCGATCCGCAGTGGCCACAACACGCAAGGGCGTTGGCGAAGGACTCCATCCACGCCGTCGCCAACGCGGCCCCCGGCGGTGCTGCTGCGGCAATGACCGCACTTGCCGACGGCGGCCGGCTGGCCACCATCACCCCCGACCCACCCGCGTCCACCCGCGGGATCAGCGTGAACCCGGTTTACGTCCGTTCCGACGGGGCCCAACTCGACCGCCTCACCGCGCTCCTCGCGTCCCGCCGGTTGAACATGCCGACCCCGCGTTCCTGCAGCCTGGATCAGGCCGGCAACGCCCTCGCACACGTCGTCGCAGGACACGAGTCCAGCGGAGTGGTCATCACCAAAGACATCTGACCGAAGTTGCCATCACACATCGAAAAACCCAACCCCACCAAGGAGTCTTGAGATGACAACCATTACCCCGATCCTCACCGGAGTAGCCGCTCACATCGGCCGCTACGCCGACGCTGTCGCCGTATCCGGCGGTGGCACACGGATTTTCGTTTCCGGAACCCCCGGGCTACGCGAAGACGGCACCGTGCCCGAGGACTTCACCGACGAAGCGCGGCAGTGCTGGGCCAACGTCGAGAACGCGCTCGGCAAGGCCGGCGCCAAGCTCACCGACATTGTCTACATGCGCCAATGGCTCACCAGCCGTGACAATGTGTCCGCCTACCTTGCGGTGAGCAAAGAGATCATCGACCACCAACCCGCCGCCCATCTCAGCATCATCGACGGGCTGGTGTGGCCCAACCTGCGGGTGGAAGTCGAAGTCACCGCCGTCCTGCCGGCATGAGCGATCCGAGCGCCATCACCGTCCGCCGCATCGACATCGACGTACCTGGTATCGGCGCGCCCCTAACGGGTTCGGTTGTCCACCAGAAAGGACGCCTGAGGTCATGAGCGATTACCCGGTCGTCGACTTGTCCACCGACGCACTGCTGACCACGACCCGCTCGGTGCGCAAACGTCTCGATTTATCCAAACCTGTTCCGATCGGCCTGATCCGGGAATGCCTCGAGATCGCGGTGCAGGCACCGACGTCAGCTAACGTGCAGAACTGGAGCTTCATCGTGGTCACCGATGCCGAACAGCGTCGCGCAATCGCCGATGTGTACCGCCGCACATGGGACTTGATCGTCGCGTCCCCGTTCGCGGTCGCCGACCGATTTAAGGACAACCCCGCCCGCAACCGGGAGCAGCGCAAAGTGTCCGACAGCGCGGCCTATCTCGCACAGCACATCGGCGAGGTCCCGGTCTTGATGATCCCGTGCGTCGAGGTCATCGACGGTGATGGCACGCTGACGGGCGAAAACGCCAACCAGTATTGGAGTTCGATCATGCCTGCCACGTGGAGCTACATGCTCGCCGCGCGCTCTCGGGGCTTGGGAACCACGTGGACCGGGGTGACCATAATGGCCGACGACGAGATGCGGGCCATCCTGGGTCTGCCCGACAACGTCTATCACGCCACAACCATCCCGACCGCCTACTACACCGGCACACAGTTCGGCCGCGCTAAACGGATTCCGCTCGACAACGTGCTGCATTACGACCGGTGGTGAGCCGCCTATCGAAGGCGGCCCGCGGGGCGTGTGCGCAGTAATTGTTCACCCGCTGAAAAGAACGACACCATGACCATCCTTGCGGCCGGCGCCTCCGGGGTATCGGCCTCGATGCGGCCCGGAAAATGCGGCGGTGGAATAATTTCAGGCGCGACACACTAGCGATCCGCCGCATTTACCTGTAGGGCACTCCTACCGTTGCCTAGCTGTATTGCATGAGATGCGCCGTGGCCCCGTGAGAGCCCGACGCGCGCCAGCGCAGCCTTTTCCATTCACGCGTCGGTTCCTTTGCGGTCGATTCCTCACCGCGGGTGAATAGGTGGTTGGGGTGATGACAGCTCACCCGGCCTGGCCGCAGTCTCAGTACTGGCAGAACCCGGTGCGATCGTCACCACCAATGCGCGACGCCCCAGCTGAGCCTCACGGGTCGTCGATACGAAGAACGGCGTTCGAGTAGGAGACGTCAGGAGAACCAGAAGCGAACCGAAACGACATCCCGCGTGCAGCGAAAGCCGAACCGCACAGAAAAGGAACAAGAAAATGAACGACACCAAGCAGTCCGCCGAAGATCTGGCGATCCTCGAGAAGCTCAACCTTGACTACGTGCACTCCGACCAGTTCAACGATGTCAAGCGCTTCAGCGAGTTCCTCGCTGAAGACTTCATTGTGCAGACTCCGGGCGTCACCCGGAACCGTGATGAGTTCCTCGACTACATCGCTAAGCCGCGTCCCTTCAAGGATC
Organism: Mycobacterium sp. URHB0021; assembly: GCF_054057895.1. Classification (NCBI taxonomy): domain Bacteria; kingdom Bacillati; phylum Actinomycetota; class Actinomycetes; order Mycobacteriales; family Mycobacteriaceae; genus Mycobacterium; species Mycobacterium sp. URHB0021. The sequence goes on along the minus strand of NZ_JBSRZT010000001.1, from coordinate 216,185 downwards.
TCGCTGTGCACGACGTCAATATCCGCATCCTCAGTGACGTTGCTCTGATCCACGCCCGCGCCACATACACCATGCTCGCTGATGGAGTGGTCCAAGAAGCGCTCTACACAGACACCTATCAGAAGCGCGACGGCACCTGGGTCTGCGTCGCCGCCTGTGCGATCGCTCCGGGCGCATAACCGCACTATGCCGACTGGAATCGTGTTGTTTCCCAACCCGCACGCAAGCAATCGTGTCGATGACGTGGTGGCGCAGGCTGCGCGTGCGTATGACCTCGGCGTCCAACAGGTCTGGCTGAGCCAGCAACACGATCATGACGCGATCGCGCTCGCCGCTGTGGTTGGCGCGGCCGTACCGGGGCTGGGTGTCGGCACGTCGGTGGTGCCGATCAACCCGCGTCACTCGCTGATCGTTGCGTCGTTAGCACAGACGGCGCAGGCCTCGTCGCACGGCAACTTCAGCCTCGGATTGGGTCTCGGCGCGCACGCCCCGGAGCGGCAGGCCTTCGGGACGTCGTGGCCCAACACGATCACACGCCTTCGTGAGCACTTGACGGTGCTGAGGTCGATTTTTGATACCGGAGCGGTGGACTTCAGCGGCAGCGAGATCAGCGCACAGCCCGGATGGCCGGTGCGGGTCGCCGGTGGCACGCCCGTCCCGGTGTTCGTGGCCGCGATGGGCCCAAAGGCGTTGCAGGTCACCGGTGAGCTGGCCGATGGCACCCTGCCGTATCTCGCCGGTCCGCGGACCATCGCCGAGTTCATCGAACCGGTTATCGCGAAGTCGGCAGCCGTCGATGGACGGCGCAAACCCAGGATCATTGCAGAGGTGCCCGCAATCGTGTCCGATAACGTTGGTACAGCAGGGGATTTCGCGGCTGAGCAGTTGAGCTACTACGAGGCCAATCCGTCGTATCAGAAGGTGATTGCGCGAGAGGGTGTCGCTAGCGCAGCAGACCTTGCCGCGGTGGGTTCAGCGGAAGCGGTCAGGTGGCAGCTTCAGAGCTATCTGGATGCGGGGGCGATCGATGTGGTGCTGAGCGGACTGGCGTGGGCGGGTGCCGCTGCGGCTGAGGAGCTTTGGGCTGTCGCCGCCTCGCTCTGACCGACCGGGCCGGCTAGTTTCCCCCCAAGAAAATTCGGCGGCTAACACGTCAATTGCAACTCTGAAAGGTTTCGTCATGAAGATAGTGGTCATTGGCGGTAGTGGGCTAATCGACGCACGCCCCATCGACCCTGAGGACCGTGCAGCCGCATTGCTTCGGCGATGTCTGGCGGCAATGTGCATCGGCGATGACCATTTCCGCTGGGGATGGGTCGATCAGTCGGCGATGTTGCCTACCTGGCCGGCAATGCGAGACAGACGCCGTTGAGTGTGCAGCGGCTGTGGCACGAGCATGATCATTAACGTCGATTCGTTGCTAGCCAACAAATCTAGTACTTCCTCGCCGCGGACGAGGGTAAAGGGGATGTCCTTGTCGGCGCGCGCGCGAAGGCGCGTCGATAGCACCGCTATTTTCGTGTCCGGCGGGATTCTGGCGGCGAAGTTGGTCTGCCACCCGGCAGCGTCGTCGCGGTCTGTCTGCAAAACGGGCGGTTTCGTGTGTTGGCTGCATGTCGCGTGTGAGGCGCCGCTGCAGGCATGTGCTGCCCACCGGTCGGCGCCAACCCAGGCCTTCCGGCCAAGCCAGTTGCTGCGTGATGGACGAACGGAAGTTTCGCCGACCGAGTTTGCTGACGAACTCGTCCCGCCGCAGCTGGACGACTAGTCCGCGGCTATGACCCACGTCGCAATCAGCGCTGCATATAAGGGATCTCGTTTACGCCGCCTTGCAGCTCCACACCCCCCGCGCAGCTTTCCACCCCGAAATACGCACGGAGCGACGCCATTGGATAGCGGTGCATCGGTGACGCAGCAACATCGTTCGACTTGGCTGCAACAGAGGCCGGTGTGATCTCTGGCTCAGTTGGGTTCGACGGGGTAGTCGGCGGGCCGCGCCGGCTTGAAATTCTGCTCGGTGATGCTGCCGAACGGGCCGTACGGCGGTAGCTCCCAGTCGGGGTCCTCGAGTTTCTCCCATTCGAAAGTGTCGATGTCTTCGAACCCGAGGCCGTCCGCGCCATGGAACGTCAAAATCACCTGCACGTTGGTGAGGAATGACTGTCCTTTGGTTGGGGTTGTGAAGGCTCAAGCCAGGCCAGCAGATTGACGCGAGGTAATCTTCGCAGGCGGCCCACCGTCTTTCCAGGTCGCGTCGCAGGGTGGCTACTTGCTCAGCGATCTGTTCGTCCGAAATCGGTTGGGCCGGCTCATCCGAGGCCTCGTAGCCCATTGACCGCAATACCGAAACAGCCTGCCACGCCGTCACCGGATTCGGTGGGTTGGCTCGTAGTCCTTCGTTGCGCTCCTGCAACGACTTCTCCTCGATATCCACCAAGGCGGCCAACATGTCATCGCCACGAAGGAAGGTGCGCGCGTGCCCAATTACCTCGGCGGTAACCAGGATTGGCGGTGGTCCCCCCGGGATGCCCAGAAACTGTTCTCGGATCCCTGCCATATGTGGGCGGTCGAGGACGGTTGTGACGCGTTTCAAGTGGTACAACTCGACTTTGGTATTGCAGCCGACCTTGCCAAGTGCTTCGCACTCGGCCAGGCGTAGCTCCTGGTTGGTCACGAAGGCGACGCCTACGGGCGTGGGCGTTTTCGACTTGGCTTTCTCCACGTCGGACGTGAGTTTCACCGTTAGGGTGAACCTATCTGTAACCGTGGGATTACGACTCGACGAACCTGCGTTGATATAGGTGGTGGCGAAGTCCGCCGATAGTTTTATGGCCTAGAGGAGGCCGACCATGCGAACCAAAATCCCAGTTTTGACAATCCTCGCGACGGCAGGCGTGTCCGCCGCGATCGCGATGGCACCGATCGCCACGGCGGCACCACAGTGCATGAGCGTTGCCCCCAGCACGACGCAATGCCAGACCAACGGCAGCTCTTCAATCGTCACCTCGCCCCAGCAGCACAGTTACTACGGCGGCTTCGGGCCGTATGGCGGCGGGTTGGTCATCGGTCTTGGTGGCATCGGCTTGGGCTGGTAACCCGGCGCCCTAGACGTATGGAGGCTGACGGCGGACAAGGCCTCGGGCTGCAAAAGGACCCGGGTCGCCTTGGGCGGGTGAAATAGTCGCCGGGGTAGCGCCAAATGTGCAGATCAGAACGACCCGCCTCGTCACAAGGTCAATCGCGCTGTCCGTCGCGTCCTAGGAGCGCGCCCGGCGGTCGGCTGGCGCCCGGCGTCCGCGCCGCATCGCGAGGTGGTCCGAGCGCGGGCGTTGTTGATGGCGGCCGACGGTCGGGCGAACACGGCGATCGCGGAATCGTTGTCGGTGTCGCCGGGGTCGGTCAGCAGCTGGCGCGCCCTGTTCGCCGAGGAGGGGCTGGTCAAGTCCGCCCAAGTCCGCGAGGGCCGGGTCGCAAGAAGACGATCCGCCAGGACAAGATCGATGAGATCGTGGATCTGAGACCGAACTACCGTCCCGAGGGCGAAACCCATTGGAGCTGCCGGACCATGGCCGCGGCTACCTGAGTGTCGAATCGACTGTGCAGCAGGTGTGTTCGGCGCGTGGCCTCAAACCGCACCGGGTCGAGACGTTCAAGCTGTCCAACAGATCGGGTGGAAACGACGCAGTCGGATCAACCACAGTGGTGCGCACCTTGAACGTGCGCGGGCTGATCCCGGCCAGCCCGATCTCGGCCATGATCTTGGCGACCGTCCTTTCTGAGACCTGCTCGCCGCCGGCACGAAGGTCGGCGGTGATCCGCGGTGAGCCGTAGGTCCCGCCGGAGTCGCGGTGATGGTCGATGATGTTCACGGTCAGGTCGGCCTTCCGCTGCTCTCGATCAGTCAATTGTGTGGTTACCGAACGCTTCGCACGCTTGTAGTAACCGGAGGTGGACACCCCCAGCAGTCGTGCCATTCGGGTGATCGCGGTGGTCGCGCACTCTGCGGCCATCAGCTCGAACCGGTCTACTTCGGTTGGCTGGCGGCAAAGTACGCCGAGGCTTTTTTCAGGAACGCGATGTCCTTCTCCTGCTCGGCGACCTGCTTGCGCAGCCGCGCCAGCTCGGCGCGCTCCGCCGGCGTCAACGGCACGTCCTGACGAGTTGCGGCAGCCTCCACACGGCGGCGCTCCTCAGCAACCCACCGTCCCAGCAGACCCTCGTTCACGACCAGCTCGCGAGCGACCTCAGCGATCGTGCGCCCGGAATCGATCACCCGATGAGCGGCCTCGACCTTGTACTCGGTCGTGAACGACCGGCGGGTTCGGGACATGGTGACATCCTTCCAGCGAGACCATTCATCCCGCTATCTCGATGTCCACCATTCGGGGGGAGCCTCAAACAGCAGGCTGATGCCGTAGCTGGCCACAAACAGCGTCCACGGCGCGACGCTCAGCCCACTGGATTCCACGACGTCACGCACCAGCACACCAGAGACCGAGATCGGCGAGAACGCATTGATTACGCGTGTGTGCGTTTACGCACGAGGTAGTTCCAATACACAACCTTGTCGCCTTCATCGACATAACCGAGCGTCTTCTCCGACCTCAGGATCTCGAAGCCCGACTTGACAATGACCGGGCGGATCTCCTTCGCGTAATACGACTTGAGTCCGTCCTTCTCATAGAGTGCACTCTTGTGCGGGACAGTGAATCCAAACAGACCGCCTGGAGCAAGCTTGTCGTGCACCTGTCGCAGCAGCACGTGCGGATAAATGATGTACTCCATGACTCCAAGCATCACGGCGGCGTCGAACGCGTCATCTTTGACGCGCCAACGTGATTCGAGGTCTTGCTGGATGACCTTCTTGTAGGGCAGCCTCCGCGCTCGTCGAACCATGGCGCCGACGCCGTCGATGCCTGTCACATGATGACCCTGTTCGAAGAACAGCAGCGACTGGCGAGTCCCCGTTTCTTAGTCCACCCGTTTCTAGAGTCGGGTTGGTTTGATCCAGATTCAGTTGATGCTGCAGGCCACCGGGGTGTGGGTGCACCTGCAGACCGCAGCGTACTCAGCCGGCGTGCGGTAGCCCAGCGCCGAGTGGCGGTGTCGGTGGTTGTGTTCCTCCTTGAAGTCGCCGATGACCACCCGGGCCTCGAGCAGGGTGTTCCAGTGGTTGCGGTTGAGGCACTCCTTGCGTAGTCGGTTGTTGAACGATTCGATGTGTCCGTTGTTCCACGGCGTTCCCGGCGGGATATACGACATGCCCGTCTTGCCGTCGCAGAACTGTTGCAGCGCTTGAGAAATGAACTCCGGCCCGTTGTCCATCCGCAACACCTTCGGCGGCCCGCCCGCCGCCACGAATACCTTCTTGAGCTCGTCGACCAGTCTGTCGGCGGTGATCGACCGTTCCACGATATCGAGCAGCGAGACCCGGGTGTGTTCGTCGATCATCGAGGCGATCTTGATCGCCTTGCCATCGATGGTCGAGTCGAACTGGAAGTCGATCGCCCACACCACGTTCGCGGCGTCGGCCTCGACCGGCGGGATCGACGACACCCCGGCCCGCTTACGCGGACTGTGCACCCGCACCTGCAGGCCCTCCTCGCGCCACAGTCGATGGATCTTCTTCTTGTTGACCTCACGGCGCTCGTCGTAACGCAATGCCGCCCAGGCACGGCGGAACCCGTGACAGGGATGTTTGGTGGCGTAGGCGCGAAGCCAGGCCCGCATTTCGGTGTCGGGATCAGCGGGGGTCTGCGCCTGAGGAAGGCGGCGGCAGGTGGAGCGGGCTAGCCCAACGGCTTTGCACGCCAACCGTTCCGACATACCCAACGTGGTGGTGAGCATGTCGACGGCGCGGCGCTTGGCAGTTGGGCTCAGAATTTTCCCTTGGCGACCTCCCGCAGGGCGTCTTTGACCAGCTCGGCTTCGGCCAGCAGCCGCTTGAGTCGGGCGTTCTGCTCACGCAGTTCTTTGAGTTCCTTGGCGGCGTCGGTGTCCATCCCGCCGTAGGCGCGGCGCCAGTTGTACAACGTCGCCGCCGACACCTCAAGCTCAGCGGCGATCTCCTCGCCGGTCTTGCCCTCCGCGGTCAGCTCATCCGCACGGCGCAATTTGCGCACGATGTCCTCCGCGGAATGCCGCTTCCGACCAGCCATACGTTTCATCGTCCCTTCTGGCCCGACATCGGGCCACAGGACTCTAGAACTTGCTGGACTCATTCAGTGGGAACACGCCACGACGACAGCCCCGTGCCGCAGCCCAGATCGAGGATGCGTGCTTGCCTGTCGCCCAACGCATCGATGATCTGCCGCGGGATGTCCACATACGCGGTGTATCCCATGTTGTCGCGCAGCTCGCGATCATATGTTTTCGCGAGATGCCCGTAGATTTGTTGCACCGAGGAGAGCCGCATCAGCGAACGTTATCCCGGCACGCTGACCACCCTTCAGTACGGGTTCGGATCAAGCGACCGCGGGAGGGCGGCTGACGAGACCGATTGCGGCTCTGCGGCAACTACATCGAAGCCCGGATGTTCGGCGCACACTAAGGCAATGTTGCAGTTGCGGATTCTGTCACCTAACCGGTTGACCGACGACGTGGTCCAGATCCTTGAGGACGACCCGTCCGTGAGTGGCCTCGCCGTGGTGCGGGGCGCCGCCGTCCGACCACCCGGTGACCTGGTGTTGGCCGACATTGCCCGTGAAGGCGCAAACGACGTCATTGAGCGGCTGCGCGCTGCGGGCCTGCATCGCGCGGGCACGATCGAGATCCAACCGGTATCCACCTGGCTATCCAGTGGCGGGTTCGACTGCGAATTGAAAGCTCCTGGCAGCAGCGCGGACGCGGTGGTGTGGGCCGAGGTCGCACAGCGCTCATACGAGGAAACCGAACTCAATTGGACCTACTTGACCTTTCTGACGCTCGCGACGGTGATCGCCGCCATCGCCATCGTCCTGGATTCACAGATCCTGGTGATCGGCGCAATGGTCCTGGGGCCCGAATTCGGGGCCATCGCGGCTCTCGGAGTCGCATTGGTTCGGCGCAGACCTGCCCTACTCGCGCTTGCCACCCGCACCCTCATCTTGGGTTTCATCGTGGCAATCGCCGTCACAACGGTTCTCGCCCTGATAGGGCGGGCACTGGGTTGGATCACCCTTGACGATGTGATCGGGCCCCGGCCGGCCACCGCCTTCATCTACACCCCGGACAAGTGGTCGTTTATCGTCGCGATCATCGCGGCGACGGCCGGAGTGCTGTCACTCACCTCGAGGAAGTCCGACGGATTGACGGGCGTCTTCATCTCGGTGACCACGGTGCCGGCCGCCGGCAACATCGCGTTGGGAGCAGCATTTGGCGTCGGAGCGGAGATCTGGGGCAGCACCCTGCAGCTGCTGGTCAACGTGTCCGGTATGGCGCTGGCCGGTTGGGCCGCACTGGCGCTGCAGCACGCGGTGTGGTCGAGGGTGTCGGTTCGCCGGGCGAAGGCCATGATCCGGCCGAAGCGAATGCTGTGACGCGGCTCCTCGGACACCACCAGTTGAACCGCTTCCGCTGCAATGGCTTTCCCCGGGTCAGCCACCCCGCGACGCGAACAACTCGTCCTGATTGGTCAACCCCGACCGAGACGTTTGAGTATCAAGCGTCTTTGTGGCTCAGGCCGTCAACTGCATTTGCCACAATACCGTCGCCGTCGGGGTCTAACTTGGACCCAGCGGGATAACGTTGCCAGGAATAGATGCGCCGCGGTCATCGCCGCGAGGATACCGCCGCAACACAATCCCTGCAGGCGGGCGCAATCCGTGCCAGTGACCTCCTGCACCGCGTCCAACGCGCGTCCAGGACCGCACCAGTAAGTGTCGAACCCCCACGTCTGCTGTTCGGCAATGCGATTGCGCCACGAGACGGCGAACACCTGCACGCCTTGGCGCACATCCGAACACAACTGTCCACCGTCGCCTAGGTGGCCAGGTAGGCCTGCATCGTCCGCTTGAGTAATGGTTGTCCTGCCACGCCGGGTCAGTGAAGCGCTTGTCGCCCTTGGCCGGAGCAACGTCGAAACGACCCCCGGCAATGGAGACCAATTCCCGGCCCCGTGAGGCTGTCCCCGACGCCGCCGGCGTAGCTTCCCGGCCAGGCTCAGCGCGAATCGGCTCCGCGCAACGTGGGCATCACCCGCTCGGCCACGCCGACGGCCGAACTTGTCAGCAAGTCCAACGGTGCGGCGAGTTCGTCCGCGCCGACCGGATTCGTGGCTCGTTATGCCGCGTCGAATGCGGGTGCCCGTGTGATCACGCGGGCGAGCAGGGCCCGTTCGTCGGTTCGCCGATGGGGCGTAGCTTGTGGTCGGGTCTGATGTCTCGCGCGAAGGCGGTACTCGACGCTGAGGAGACATTACTGGTGGAATCGGTATCCCATGCCGGCTTCGGTCGGCAGGTGGACCGGGTGCGACGGGTCATCTTCCAGCTTGCGACGCAGCCCTGCAGGTAGACCCGCAGATAGTGGGTGTCCTTCGCATACGCGCGTCCCCACATCTCCTTGAGTAGTTCCTCGCGGCCCACCAGTTTGCCGCGGTTGCGCACCAGCATCTCGAGCATGCCGCACTCGGTAGGCGTCAGGTGCACCTCCGAGCCGTTTTTGGTCACCTTCTTCGCCGACAGCTTCATTGTGAACGACGACGTTTCGATGACCGGCTCGTGGGTGTCGGAGGCGGCCGCGCGTCGCACGGCGGCGCGAAGTCGGGCCAGGAACTCGTCCATCCCAAAGGGTTTTCTCACGTAGTCGTCGGCGCCGGCGTTCAGGGCCTTCACCATGTCGGAGGAGTCGGTGCGCGCCGCAGCACGATCACCGGTATGGTAAGCCAGCAGCCCAGGCCAGGCGAGCACTTCGTTCCCGAGACATATCGGGCAGGCCGAGGTTCAGCACGATGACGTCGGGGCGGTGGTCGGCGGCCGAACGCAGCGCATCGGTTCCGGTCGCGGCGCCTCGGAGCCGCGCACCGACAGGTTGATTCGCAGCGCCCGCAAGATCTGCGCCTCGTCGTCGATCACCAGCACCCGGGTCATGGCGCGCGGTCTTTTGCCGGCGCGGCTAGGTCTATTTCGGCGGTGAGCCCGCCGCCGGGAGTGTCGGTGACGGTGACGGTGCCGCCCATGGCTTCGACGAACCCACGGGCGACCGAAAGGCCCAGTCCGACACCGCTATGGTGTCGCGGTCGCCGAGCCGTTGGAACGGTGCGAACAACTGCTCCTCGGTGCCGCGGGGGATGCCGGGTCCTGCGTCGACGACGGCGATCAGCACGCGATCGCCGACGCGGCCGGCGGTGATGCGCACCGGGCTGTCGGGTGCGTATCGCAGTGCGTTGTCGATCAGGTTGGCCAGTACCCGCTCCAGTAGACCGCTGTCGGCCATCACCACCTCGTCGTTGACCTCGACCTTGACGCGGTCGAGTCCGGCACGGCCAAACCTGTTGGTGCCCTTACGGATTCCCAGTAGTGCTCGTTGCACGGTTTCCTCCAGGTACACCCGGTGCAGTTTGGGTCGCACCACGCCGGCGGCCAGCCGCGACGAGTCCAGTAGGTTGCCGACCAGGGCGGTGAGCTGGTCGAGGGACTCCTCGACGGTGGCCAGCAACTCTGCGGTGTCTTCGGCCGAGATGTCGACGTCGTCGCTGCGCAGGCTGGACACCGCGGCCTTGGCGGCCGCCAGTGGTGTCCGCAGGTCGTGGCTGACCGCCGAGAGCAGTGAGCTGCGCAGTTCGTCGGCCTGCGCGATGACCTCGGCCCTACCGGCCTCCTCGGTCAGCTCGCGCTGCTTGACCAGACCCGCGGCCTGCTTGGCGACCGCGGTCAACACGCGGCGGTCTCGGGCTGGCAGTTTCTTGCCGGCCATCAGCATCCAGAATTCGTCGTAGCCCACCTCGATGGCGGTGTCGGCGGTGTCGATCTCCACACACGGGTCCTCGCCGACACCCGCGACGATCGTTGCCCCACCGGGGCTTTCGCGCAGCAGGCTCACCGCGTGCTGCGAGTAGGTCTCACGGACCCGCTCCAGCAGGGTGTTCAGGTCCGCTCCGTGCAGCACTGATCCGGCGAACAACGCGAGCAGTTCGGCCTCCTGCGACGCACGCCTGGCTTCCCGGGCGCGGCTTGCGGCGCCGTCGACCAGTGCGGCGACGGCGACGGCGACGAGCAGCAGCACCACGATGGTCACGGCGCTGTCCGGTTCGGCGATCGTGAAGGTGTGCCGCGGCTCGACCAGGAAGTAGTTGAGCAGCAGCGCGGAGAGCACGGCAGACAATGCGGCCGGTGCGACGCCGCCCAGTAGCGCCACCACCAGGACCCCGATGAAGAACAGCGCGCTTTCGCCGCCGACGCCCAGGAACCGGTTAAGGAGTCCGACGATTACCGCGCAGATCGCCGACGGGACCACTACCGCGGCCAGCCACGACACCACGTGCCGTTGTCGGGGCGAGGTCGACGACCACGGGAAGCCGCGGCGGGCCTCCTCGTGGGTCACCATGTGTACGTCGATCGTTCCGGAGCGCTGCACCACGGTCGCACCGATGCCCTCAGCGAAAATCCAGGCCCAGCGCGACCGGCGGGAGGTGCCGAGGACCAACTGTGTGGCGTTCATCTCGCGAACGAAATCCAGTAGCGCCGTTGGCACGTCGTCGCCGACCACGGTGTGCAGGGTGGCGCCCAGGCTGGCGGCCAGTTCGCGGACCCTGCCCATCGCCGGAGCGGATACGCCGGCGAGTCCGTCGCCACGAACGACGTGCACCACCATCAATTCGGCGCTGGACTTCGACGCGATGCGCGATGCCCTACGCACCAGGGTCTCTGACTCCGGGCCGCCGGTGACCGAGACGACCACGCGTTCGCGCGCCTCCCAGGTTTCGGTGATCTTGTTGTCGGACCGATATTGCTCAAGGGCCGCATCGACCTGGTCGGCCAAACCACAACAGCGCGAGTTCGCGCAGCGCGGTCAGATTGCCGGTGCGGAAGTAATTGGGACAGCGCCGCATCCACCCGCTCCGCAGGGTAGACGTTGCCGGGGGCGAGCCTGCGGCGCAAGGCTTCCGGCGTGATCTCGACGAGCTCGATCTGGTCGGGGGCGCGAACGACCTCGTCGGTTCCGTCGTCGAAACCCGCGCGGTATCCCGGCGGGGGAGCGGCCAATATCGTTGTGGTCCGCCGCTCCCAGCATCGTGGAACCAACGATCGGGGCCGTCGCAGTCGCGGAGATGAACTGTGACCGCCAGATCCACCGAGAAACCACGACTAATCCGAAGCCCGCCGGATTCAGTGCGATTACCGCCAGATACATCGAGACCGGACAAAACTGCTGCGCAGCAACGTATCCACCGCTAGGTTGACGTAACGTCGGTATCTGGCAGAGGGGGCGTCACGGCGAGCTTCGGCTTCCGACCCAAACGTTTCGCGAAGCGCTAGCGTCGAGAAGTCCGTAGAGGGGGTTGAGTTCGGCCGCGGTGCGGGTGTCGGTGCCGGCTCCGTCGACGTAGCGTTGCGAAGTCGTCGAGGTACTTGTTGCGGGCGTTCGGTGCGGCGGCAACGGGTGCGGTGCGGGTCCAGAGGAGTGGCCCGCACCGCTACCCACCTGCGCACCGTGCTGCGCGGCCAGCCTGGCGCGACGATCAACCTGGCCGCTCGCGCCGAGCCCCACCGAGGCCGCGCAGCACGGCGCCAACCACCTACGCCAGGCCAGCACCCGAGCGAGCCGCAGCGGCGACCACAGCGCCCGCACGGCACGCCACCACGCCGCCCAGCAGGTAGGGGGACTCAAAGTTCGGTAGCTGGCCAGCGCCTGAGCCTCCCGGATCGGTGTTTCTCCGCCCGCGTTGGTGAACGCGAGAATCGTCCATCAGGAGCGTTCCGTGGGATCATCAACGGAAGCCAATCAGCGGCCTGAAGTGGTCGACTCCAAATTCTGCGCGGCGCGCAACGGCGACGCCGTGTTTATTCGGAAAGTAAACGCCGAGCCCAATCTGCGGGCTTAGCTGAAGAACTAGTCAGCTGGCCCGACGCCAGTGCGACGTTCCACTGTTCTGCTGCCGATGTTCAAGATGGCTGGGGCCGCCATGCCCACCTGGATGGGGACCATAAAATCGGTGATGACACCGTGCGGAATCCAGCCCGTTGCCGAGAACCCGCCGAGGAGGACGAAGCCCGCCGCAAAGGGCCAGTAAACAGGTCCCTTAAGCCAGCTAGGCAGCTCCTCCACCCTGTGGAATCGGTACTCGGCAAGAGCAACGAACTGCAGGATGAGGCCACCGAGTAGCCCCCACAGCAATAGCTGCCACCAGTTCATCGAATCTTGTGGGGTGGCGTCCCTCCCATTGCCAGGAGCACCCACCTAAGTCGCTCCTGCCAGGTCTTCCCCCGTTTGGTGAGCCTGTAGTAATTCAACTCATCGCCTCTGGGGGCGATTGGCTGTCTCACTTCATCAGCCATCGATTCGAGGGCCTTTCGGACCTCAGGCTCGCTCACCTCAAGTTCTTTGGCCAGCGACCGAGGTATACGCCACGCTGCCTTCGAGTTGCGAAGCGCGCTGCGCACCCTATCGATGATTGCCGGCTGGGCAGCCACAAGAAGTTGAGGCCTCGGAGAGTCAGAGCGAGCTTAACAGACAGCGGACTAAATAGTCCTTAACGCTTGATCCCTGGGCGCGATCTCCTGCTGCTCCTGCGGGGCTGCGGCTCCATTGTCACCCATGGACGTGGCGTCGACCGCTTGTCGCCGCTACCCAATCGAAGTGCCAGCTAATCGGGCGAATCGCGACACAGCTTCCTTTGTGTCGACATGTCGCGCTGGATAGCTGGTTGCCACGGAAGTCCGTGGCGATTTGGAGTAATCGGCTCTACAAGCCGTAGATCGGCGCTGCTACTAAGCGGACTATAAGGTGCGCGCGTGGGGCTACCGGTATGGACTTTCTTCGGCGACGTGGTGCGTAAAACTCGAACACGTCCGCAACACATCAGGGATCAGCAACGTGCTGTTGCCGCAGTGTCGCGCACGCCTCGCATGAGCGCGCGCCCTGCCGGTCAGCGAACCTGGGTGAGTCACTTAGTGTTTGGCGCGCGCCTCCACACGAGGGGCACTGTGGGTCGGGCGCGATAGCCGCCTGCTGGTCACGGCGCTCCCAGACGGCCGCTCGTCGCCGCGCCACTACCTTGCGTCGTCTGCCCAGTTCATGCTGCCGCCGGGCGTCCTCGTCGTCGACGTAGCCGATCAGCCCGCCCGCGACCGAGGATCCCGCACAAATGGTTGCGGCGACGGCAAAATCGATTAGCTGACCGTCGATCAACATGAGGGCCGCGCAATCACCGGCCACCACAGCCACAAACAGGGCGGTCATGCGTAGTGGGGTCACGATGCCAGTACCTCGGGCCCGATCGGACGCACAGCGAAGACACTGCGCAGGTATCGAGTGGGACGCCCGCAGGCGCTGCACACCGGGTGAGTGCCGCACCGGGACGCCATTTCGCGTTTGTCGCCCACGTAGGTCGCCATCGCCCGATGCACAGTAGCCAGGCAGGCTTGGCAGAGCGTCTCGACGAGGTCGCCGTCTGGGCTTAGCCCTATCGGGTTGCATCCGTCGATGGCGTGTATGTCGTCGATCGCCCCCGCCGGCGCACCGCATGGAATGCCGGTCGACACCCGCTGGGTACTGCAGATGGGCCTCAGCGTGTGAAGTTGATCGTCGATCGCCGGGACGGTGTCCATCGCCGCATCTCCTTTCCGATGCGCCGATCGCCGGGTGAAGGCAGCCGCGCCCCGCATTTGATGCAGTAGCCGTGGTGTTCGCGCGGCGCCGCAGCCGTATTCAGTCGGTGATCGTTGAAATTGGCGACGTTTCATCTGGTTTTCTCCAATATGTGGCGATGGCGTTACGCAATGATCACGGCAGCCAGTTCGTCCACCTTCATCGCGACCCGTTGCTCGCTTATGCGGCCCCGAACGCAGATCCGGTACATGGTCGGCTGCATTTTACCGTCCGGTCGCCATCTGCTGAGTCAGCATTTACCGACGTGGGATGGCGGCGGCCAGGCTTTGTTTGTGCCGGTGTGGTCATGACTGACCAACGGCTGATCTCCCTTAGGTTTCCGCCGGGCGGGGTGAATCGTCATTACCCGTAGCGTGTGTTTACCCGGGTGAATACTGGCGGATTGTTTCGCCCCGCGTCGATGTGGGATCGGCCTGGATCGGGCGGGTGTCGCAGCCGGGTTAGAGTAGGCCGAGTTCTCGGGCGCGTTTGACTGCCGTGTTTCTGTCTTCTACGGCGAGCTTGCGGTACAGGGCGCGCTGGTGGCTTTTCACGGTGTTCAGTGAGACGTAGAGCCGCTGGCCGATCTCACGGCGCGATAACCGGGTGGTCAGCAGCCCAAGGACCTCGAGTTCCTTGGCCGTCAATTCCTCACCAACCGCGCACCCCTCGTTGCGCGTGGTGAGCGGGACGCTAGCGCTTGGCTCCGCCGCCGCCGTCTCGAGTCTGCAGGTCAGTTCGGTCATTCGATCGTTGAGACGGACAACATCACCGTCGCGGTACACACGATCACCGATCTCATCGGCGAGCGCCGCCGCGAGCCGGTCCCTGCGGTGCCTGAGGTCAGCCAGCTCGGCAAGCACCCACTCACGCTCCCGAGGCGTCAACATCACGCGGCGGTGGTACCCATCACATGCAGCGGAGACGGCAGGGGGGTTTCTATCATTGGGATTCTCCTTTCCTGTGACGCGCCCGGGTGGCGGGCTGTGCTTGTTGTCGGTCAGAGGGTTTGAGCAGAGCAGCAACGGTTTTCGCGGTGAGCCACCACTCGGCGTCATACCACTAACAGAGGCCGTAGTATGGCTCTAATTTTCATTGGCGGTGCGCTTATGTATCGCTAGAGGGTCGGGCGCGCCGAATACCGTTCGCGGCCGCAAAGGTGCGTCACGGTGGGTATGGACCGGTTATCTGTTTCGATTGTCATGCATGACCAGGGCCGACCGTAACTGTCGCCGCCCGCGATGCAGCCGCGACATCACTGTGGCGACCGGAGTGTTCATGATGCTGCATCTCTCTGCAGGAGAAGCCTTCCACGTCGGCGTAGTAGACGGCCATTCGCTGTGCTTCCCGCAACGCCAAAAGTTGGATTCTTGATCTCCATGTTCGGCAGAGATTCCAGGGCAGCGCTTTCAGCCGAGTGCATTGCGTTGTTGGTGCGGAGCCCATTTCCGGTCAGCTGCTGATCGGTGAGGTGATCGATGGATACTTCCACGGGCCTGCGCTTCTTTTTCCGGTGCTCACTGATCCAGGTGTTGTGCAGGTTACGGAACAACCACGCTGCGTGGTTTGCGCCGTCGCGGAACGACTGGAAACCCGCATACGCACGTGACATCGTTTCCGGCACAAGGTCATCGGCGTCTTGTTTGGTGCGCGTCGGGCGCACTGCGCGGGCGTAGAGCCGATCGAGCAGCGGAGTCACGTCGCGCTCAAATCGTGCGGCAAGTTCGGTCTCGGGCACTGGATGTGGCGAGCTCGCATATGTATTGCTGGCAATTCTGGTAACTGCGGCTGTGATGTTCACTAGTCCTCCTGTGGTTGAGGTTGTTGAGCCTGACCGCCTGGTCGTCTCCATTCGCGGGTAGCCCCGACGTTCGCATTGCTCACGCTGCCGCCGAACCCGTGATCACCCCGGGTGCCAGATGCCCAGTGTTTGCGGGCGCCTCGACGAGCCGTAGTCGGATGCCGAACCGAACTCGCAAAGGAGCCGGTGATGAAGCGGGCCGTGCCCTTGCTGAAGGGCCAGCCACCGACCACGTGCAAACCCGGGTTTGTGGATACCCGGGGGTTTCGGGAATTCACAGTCGCGGTGCGCGGCGTTTGACCCGACGACAGCTGCTTCATGCAACATGGGTGAAAGGAACAATCGTGGGTGCAGCGATCGATGACCCTCGCGCCGCTGGGGGCCGTCTGCCTCGGCATCGCGGCGACCTACGTCCAGCGGCTAGACCATAGGGCCAAAGGCGCTCACCATGTCAGCTGTGGGCTGTGACAACCGCCCACGAGGAAGCACGGAGAGCCGCGGCGGCTGCGTTCTGGCAACTTCCTGCCGCAAGTAGAAAGCCGACCTTGATCGACGTTCCGGACCTTAACGACTGAATCGCGACCGCATTGCAGTAAGCCACTGCGTCCCGCGCGACTTCCTCGGAGTCCCCGCGATGCGGTTGAGCATCTTTTCGAGCGTTCGCGTGCTGGTGAGTTCCTGACGCCACGGAAAGCCTGCAAGCACGGCGCGCGCCCGCACCCGGTAGGCAGGCGAACGCCACGATTAAGAAAACGCGCGCCCATCCCGTGAAGACGTACCGCTAGCACGGCGAAGACAGCTAGCGCCAACGTCATCAAACCAGTTGCCCCGGTGAGGGCGGCAGCAGCGCGCGAAGTCACCCAGCTGCGTAGGCGTTTTTCGGCCTTCAGCTCAGCCTCGATGAACGCGGCGTAGATCTTGCTACCCGGCTCAGCCATCGTGGCGCGGCCGGCTCAACCCTTACGAAAGATTGCGTCGGGGTCCTGGCCCTGAACCCGATATCGAACTCGATCCACGACCAATCCGGAGGCGAAGTCGCCTCGGATCCAGACCGCGTGTCACTGCCCTGATCAGATCCGCCTTGGCCCTCGGCGCTTGTCAGCTGGATTCGTGTCGGCTGCCAGGTGAATGGGACCACTTCAGAGCTGGTTTTGCCATGAGCATGGGACCACCTGTTTGCCATTGATGGGACCACCTGGCTGGCTGGGTTGCCAGTTATGGGACCACCCCGGCGTGGCGCGGGTTTCTCCGGTTGTTGGGCCGCTGTATTGGCCCAATGAGCTACCGGGAGGTATCGGTGATCGAGATCGTAGAAATGCTGCAGCTGTGGCTGCAGGGATTAAGGTTGCGGGAGGTGGCCCGGCTATCGGGCACCGACCGCAAAACGGCGCGACGCTACGTCGACCGAGCCCGTGCCAGTGGGCTGGACCGCGATGGCGGAGACGGTCACGGACTGCGAACCGGGCGCCGAGGTGCAGGTCGACTTCGGCCGCCTCGGGATGCTCACCGACGCCAGCGATGGTCGGCGCCGGGTCGTGCAGGGGTTGATCTTTACCGCGGTGTATTCGCGGCACATGTTCGTCTGGCCCAGCTACCGCCAGGCGCTCAAAGACGTGATCGCCGGGTTCGAGGCGGCGTGGGCGTTCTTCGATGGGGTGTCCGCCGTGGTGATCCCTGACAACATGAAAGCCATCGTCACCACCGCGCACGCGACCGAGCCCCGGCTCAACGATGCGTTCCGCGAGTATGCGCAGACGCGTGGGTTCGCCGTCGACCCGACGCGGGTCCGCAGCCCCAAAGACAAGCCGTGGGTGGAACGCATGGTGCAGTACGTGCGGTCGAATTTCTATGCCGGAGAAGACTTCCGGGATCTCGACGACTGTCGCAGTCGCGCCGAGCTGTGGTGTTCAGACATCGCCGGGCTGCGCATCCACGGGACCACCCGGTGCCGTCCGGCCGAGGTGTTCACCACCGATGAGTTGCCCACACTCACCCCCGCGCCCGAGGAGGTGTTCGACGTTCCGGTCTGGACGCATTCGAAGGTGGCTCCCGACCGGCATGTGCAGATCACCAAGGCCCTCTACAGCGGTGCCCGGGGAGCTGGTCGGCAAGCATCGAGGCCCGTGCTGATGCACACTCGGTCAAGCTGTACTGGCGTGGTGAGCTGATCAAGGTGCATCCGGTCGTGGCCCGGGCCGCCGGCACACCGATCCGGCCGATCTTCCCTCGGAGGTGTCGATCTATGCGATCTACCGGCTGCTCGGGCTGGTCCGCCGCCGCGGCGCCGAGGAGGTAGACGATGCGTGCCGCTGCGCCCTGGACGCCGAGGTAATCGACGTCGGGCTGATCGAGCTGATCCTGGCCCGCGGCGGCGGTGAACAACTGCCCCTGATACCGAAACCGCACGGTGCGCCGTCCCGGTTCGTCCGGGACGGCTCGGATTTCGCGGTGCGGAGGCCGTCATGACCCCGCAACGTCCCGATGCCGCACCGGCGCTCAAGCCGATCGAAGTCTCTGCCGAACTCAAAGCCCTGATGCGCCGCCTCAAGCTCGGGCAATTGCTCGACACGCTGCCGGAGCGGTTGGCGTTGGCCCGCACCAACCGACTGCCCCACCACGACTTTCTGGAGTTGTTGTTCGCCGATGAGGTCACCCGTCGTGACCGCGAATCCGCGGCACGGCGCGCCAAGGCCGCCCACCTCGATCCGGCGATGCAGTTGCAGGCCTGGGACCACTCCGCCGCCGTGGCGTTCGATCAACAGTTATGGGCCGAGCTGACCTCACTGCGGTTTCTCGCCAATGCCTACAACGTGCTCGTCATGGGCCCGGTCGGCGTGGGAAAGACGTTCCTGGCCAAGGCATTAGGTCACATCGCGGTACGGCGGCATCACAGCGTGCACACCGAACGCGCCGACAAACTGTTCAAACGCCTACGCGGGGCACGCCTCGACGGCAGCTACGAAGACGAGATGCGCAAACTGCACCGCGTCGAACCACTGATCATCGACGACCGCGCGCTGCACCGCCTGGAAGCCACCGAGACCACCGACTTCTACGAAATCATCGTCGAACGCCACCGCACCGCATCGACCGTCATCACCAGTAACCGCGAACCACCCGAAATCCTGACCATGATGGCCGACCCGCTGCTGGCCCAATCCGCGATGGGACCGACTGCAGTCAGCGGCCTACGAAATCGTCGTCGAAGGCGAGTCCTACCGACAACGTCAAAAGCCCGACCGAAAAAGCCGGCCCCTCCGACTCCGTCGGATTGACCGGCAACCACCCTTTCGGCCACTATCAACGCACGGCCTACAACCAGAACAACCCGGTCCCATGCTCATGGCAAACCAGAGGTCCCATCACCCTGGCAGGCGACAATTCGTCACTGCCGCCTCCTCATGTAACTCATGGCCCGCAACTCGATCCTAGCGGCGCTCGCCTGCGCTCGACGTTTGCTGCGCACGGCGCGTTTCAACTGCGCGAAAGAACAAAATCCTGACCAGGCCCGAGGGTCAGGTACCCCGGTGCCTTGAATAATCTTGGTAGCGGATGCGAGGGTAACGTTTCCCTTCATGGACAACAGGTGGCACAAAGCAGAGCTGCCTGACGACTTGCCGATCACTAGGGATCTGCGAAAAGCCTTCTCCGAACTGCGGGAGTCGTACGGCACCGACCGCCGGTCTGCCACTGGGGCTGATGACTGAACGTTGTATCTGGGTGAAGCAATTTTCAGGCTGGAAAGCAGGATTGCGGAGCTAGAGCGCGTGTTGGCAGGCAGCGCCTGACTCTCAGCGCGGAACCACTCCGCGGTGTCGGCGATGCCGTCCTCATTGCTGACGCTGTGGCCGATCTCCTTGATGAGCGCGGTGTTGTCGGGCACAAGGCGAGGACGTCGGCCATGCCTGGGTCAGCAGCGATGAGGGTGATCCAGTGCTTGTGGCGTGCTGGCAGACAACATCATCAGCGTGCTCGACCCGTCACCGTGACGAATTGATTTCAGCAGGGGTAGCTGTACGCATGCTGATGTTGGGCAGCCACCACGGATAGGCCGACGCGTCGCAGCCTCCAGTCGTGGAGGTATGCGCATTTAATTGCGGATACCAGGCGACACGCCGTCGCTTGTCATGATCATCTGTAAAAATGGACCTGGACCGGACACGTTTGGCGACGAAAAACTATTGCAGTACAGCATAATACGGACCAAGCTGACATATCATCATGCCGCATCCTCGGTTACCGATCTCGTTGGCGTGGCGTCCCCCGCCGGGGGAGTGGCGAGTGCGGACACTTGGAGGTATCCGTTGGCCTTCTTCTCGGGGCTGAAATCTCCTCTCAGACTTGCCTCCTCGCCAACGATGACAGCGTGATAGCCTGCGGCGTTGAGCCGATCGTGAATCGGCTACGCGCGTGCGGGGTGCGGCTCGAACCGATCCCATGCCGAATTACGACCCCTATTCTGGTTGCGCTTGAACGGTTACCCCGCGGTGGGCGGCGGGATTCGTCGACGAGTCGTTGGCAGTCTTATTGTGCGCATCAGCAGACGGTTGTGCGGGTTCTCTGTTCTGCTGCCGGAATTCTCGTGGTGACACCCCGTAAGCTTCTTTGAACAGGCGTGAGAAATGCGCATGGTCGACCAAGCCGTGACGTGCGCATATGGTGCCGATACTGTCTCGGGTCAGCCTGTGGTCGTGGAGATCGCGGCGGCAACGCTGGAGCCGACGTCGTCGGATCCATCCGGCCACGGTCAGCTCCTCTGCCTTGAATAGCATTTGTAGATAGCGAACTGAGATGTGGTGTGCTGCGGACACCATCGATGTGTCGAGCCCAGGGTCGGCGAGGTGAGCCTCGATGAAAGACTTGGCACTGTGCAGGACTGCCGCGCCGGGTGCGGTGCTGACTTGCATTGTGTACCCACCGAACGTCGCGGAGATGAGGTCCAGGACGGCGTCTTCGAACAGCGGCGGCACCGACACGGCGGTGTTAGACAAGCTCTGCCCTAGACCGGATAATAACGGAGATAGCAATGAACCCATGCCTTCGCCACCTCGGATGGCCAGCGCTGCAAACGTTTCCACGCTCGACGGCAGTCGGAGCCGATCGCGCGGGATCATCAAGAAGAGCATGGTGAAGTGGTTCTCGTAGCGCCACGCGTAGGGCTGGCTTGTTTCGTAGATGACAAAGTCGCCGGGAGTCAGCGCTGCCTCGCGGTCGTGTTGGACTAGCAGTCCATTACCACGAATCTGCACACCAACCTTTATCAGGCTTGGGTCGCTCCTACGAATGGTCGAGCGGGTGCGGTGGACATCGAACGAGCCGGCCCTGACCTGTTGGAGTTGCAGCGATCCGAGCGCTCCCAGAGTCAGACCACCGTCGGAGGGGAAGCCGATGTCATTGCACCTACACTGACAGTCACGACATCTGTCGTTCGGCACAAACTCCATCGGAAGGGCGGAGGCGTTGTAATGCTCGCGCCATCTCTCAAGTACATCGCTAGCCACTCGCAACTCACAGTCGTCCCGTCGAACTCACAATTGTCCCCCGGGGGTAGTCTAAACTATCGCGGACTATATAGTCCACGTAGGTACCTCCTTGTGGTGGTCCTGCACCGCCAACTGGTCGCCGGAGGCGTCGCCGTAGCGTTGCGGCGTACGACGATCCCGACTGCGCAATCAGCACGTATCTCGCACCCAGCGACACAAGAACTCACTCGCCGCGCCGTCTGGACTGTCGTCGGACCGAGTCTTCCCCGACACAACCTCGACCATTCTGCTCAGTGAATCGCCCTAGTTCTGCCGGAGGCTCTGATGTGCCCCGGGTTCGGTGGTGTCGTCATACTTGGTTTCAGGCCACGGGTTGGGCGGTTTGATGGTGCAGTTCGAACTTTATCGGAGTGCGCATTCCGAGAGCGGAATGACGTCTTTGGCGGTTGTGAAAGATCTCCAGGTAGTCGAAGATGGCGTTTGCCAGCTCGATGCGCGTCTTCCAGCGTTTGCGGTTGAGTAACTCGGTTTGCATTCTGTCCCAGAATGATTCGATCATTGCGTTGTCATAGCAATCCCCGATCGAGCCCATGGACGGCACCAGCCCTGAGCGCTTGGCCCGATCGGTGAATGCCCAAGAGGTGAATTGCACGACGTGGTGGGAGTGGATGATGCCACCGCCCTGCGGATCGCGGTTGGCGATGGCCATGCTCAGCGCATTGGTGACCAGCGCTGCGGTCTGGCTGGAGTCGATCGACCAGCCGACGACCCGGCGGGAGAAGGTGTCGAGCACCACCGCGCAATACACCTTGCCTTCGTAGGCTTGGGTTCCAGTAGTCGTTGCAACACTTCACGAAGGGTGGCGATGTTGTCGGGACCGAAGTACAGCAAGGAACAGAAGGCGCAGTTCTTTGAGCTGCTCGACAGAGATGGCAGTGTAAGGGCGGCCGCTGATGCGGCAGGGGTGAACGTCCATGCGGCATATAGCTGGGTCCGACAGGCCGGGCTGGTGATGCAGCGGCGTGCACCACGCAGGTACACCGAACAGGAGAAGGCCGAGTTTCTACGGCTGGTAGCGGAGCGGCTAAACATCTCGACCGCTGCTCGCGACACGGGGATTCATCGCCCCACGGCGTACGCCTGGGCGCGTAAGGCCGGGATCTTCACCAGTGAGGCCCGCAAGGTCAATCCGCGCCGGGAGGAGTTTCTGCGACTTCGCTCCGAGGGGCTCACGCGGCGCGAAGCCGCCAGGAAGGTCGGTGCCGACAACCGTTCGGCTACCGACTGGGATAAAGGCATCACGATCATCCATCGTGGCCGGGTCTACCCGGATGGTCGCATTGTGCGCTACCCGGAGCCGACAATCACAACCATGAAGCCTGCACGTCCCAAGCGCCACATCGGCGGCACCGTCGACTTGAACCGGGTTGAAAAGGTTATTGATCCGCGTTACTTGAGCCTGCTCGAGCGCGAGCACCTCAAGGACCTACACTCGACGGGTATCTCGATCCGCAAGATCGCGGCCGCGATGCAGCGGGCGCCGTCGACGATCAGCCGAGAATTGAAGCGCAACACCGTGTCCAAGTCCGGGTACCTTCCACACACCGCGCATCGGTTGTCCGCGCAGCGCCGGATTCGCGAGCGCCCGCTGAAAGTGCTTGCCAGCACTGAGCTGCTGGCCTACGTCAAGGCCAAACTGAAGAAGAAGTGGTCGCCGGAGCAGATCAGCAATCGGCTGTCCAGAGACTTCCCTGACCGGCCGGAGATGCAGGCGCGCACCGAGACGATCTATCAGGCGATCTACGTGCATGCCCGCGCTGAGCTCAAGCGCGAGTTGGTTAGCGGGTTGCGTCGCGGTCGCGGAGTCCGTAAGCCGCAGAGAAGATCCGATGCGCGTCGGCCCCGGTTCGTCGACCCGATGAAACCAATCAGTGAGCGACCGGCCGAGGTTGGCGATCGCGCCATCCCGGGCCATTGGGAGGGCGACCTCATCATCGGCGCCAACCAAGGATCAGCGATCGCCACTTTGGTTGAACGGTCCAGCCGCTTTGTGATGCTCGGGCTGGTTGGGCGCGACCGCAGCGCCGAGATTGTTCGTGACACCCTCATCACGACCGTTTCCCGGCTGCCCGAAACGCTGCGCGGCACGCTGACCTGGGACCAAGGCGCCGAGTTGTCAGAGCATCGCGCATTCACCGTCGCGACCAACATGGATGTCTATTTCTGTGAGCCGGCGTCTCCCTGGCAACGCGGCAGCAACGAGAACACGAACGGGTTGCTGCGCCAGTACTTCCCGAAGGGACTTCACCTGTCGCATCAGTCCGTCGAGCATCTTGAGGCGGTCGCCGACGAACTCAACACCAGGCCACGAAAGTCACTCGATTGGCAGACCCCAACGGAACGTCTTGCTGCTTTAATGAACGCGTCATAATGCCGACCGTTGCAACGACTGCTGGAATTCAAGAGGTTCGATGCTCAGTGATGTCGGTGACCCACAACGTTTTGGCGCCTCGCGTGTGAACATTCGCTCGACCAGATCGGCGGCCGTCGGTGTCTCGTGACGGGGCCGAGGACGGCGGTTGCCCGGCAGCCCCTTGATCGCTGCCCGCGCCATCAACAATTCGACCTGGGTGTGACCGACCTGCAGTCCGAACCCGAGGGTCAGTTCAGCGTGGACCCTGCGGGCACCGTAGGTGCCTGTGAGGCGCTGTGCACGGCACGGATCTGTTCGGCCAGCCACGCATGACGGACGGCCTGCGCTGACGGCGGGCGTAAGCGCCACTCGTAATAGCCCGATTCGGCCACCGAACAGTCGACACGCCAGCTGCACGGGCAGTCCTCCTGCGGCCATCGTGGCTATGGCCGCATACCGCTTTTTGGGTCATCCGGCTCCCGCAGCAGCTCACGAGCCCTTTTCAGGATGGCTACCTCATTCTCCAGCTCGCGGATGCGCTTGGCGGCCGCAGTCAGCATCGGCTTGTTCGGCGCGGTTCAGACCGGGTAGTTGCCCGGTATCGATCAGTTCCTGTTTGCGGCAGCCGTAGATCGTTTGGTCACTGATGCCCAGATCGGCAGCGATCTGGGCGACGGGGCGGCCAGAGGCCACCAGATCGAGCACCTTACGGCGGAACTCCTCGGGATAACGCTTCGGCACGGACACGGCTCCTTCGACGGACGTCTTGACCAAAAGTCAAGCAAACCAACTCCGTGCAACCCGGGGCACATCAGCCGCGGTCGCCGCGACTGTTCCAAGCTCTTGTTCGTGATTTTGCAAAGACTGGTTCGCTCACACACAAGCCTTCCGGCTGCTGCCGTCGGATTCTGGTGTCTGGCCACTAAAAAATCCATGTTTAACGGAGGGCTCATGACTCTCGACCGCCAAACGGTCGATCTCAGCGAGTATCCCGATCTCGTCGTGATCCATTTCGGCCTGCGGGTGCGGCGACGACGTGGGCTATCGCCGTTGCTGAGGTTCGGTCCCCAAATCCAGAAGTCGCGGTGCCAGCCACCTGATGGATTGTTGCTCCACGAGGATCTGATCTGGTCGCTGATCCCGCCGCATCTCGGAATGTGCCAATATTGGCGCGACCTCGACAGTTTGAATCGGTGGTGCCGCTCAGAACCGCATCGGCTGTGGTGGCAACAGTTCATTAAGGAAGCCGGCGAAACCGGCCTTTTTTGGCACGAAACGCATCTGAGAAGCGGTGGCATAGAGGCGGTCTACGACGATACAAATCCAACAGGCCTCCCGTGTCGCGCCGCTTATTACAGCACGAAATGCGCACTCCTCATCTCGTCGACGAGCGGCCAGGACGACTCGCTTGCAAACCACCCGTTGTCATAGACCAGGATTACAAGACTCGCCAGACCAGGCGGGAAAGCGCCATGAGATTTCTGCCAAGCCACACACAGACGTCCGAGCGGAGCGCGCCCGCAAAGGACGACCGCATTTGGGGGACCCGAGTCGTTGCCAAACTGAACACCCGATGGTTGGCCCGTTTCCCTACCGCATCGCGACTTGTCACTGACCGGCCTGGCACGACGGGTGGTCGAGCTATGCGATCACCTGGGCCAGGCTCGTTTGACCTGGCGGCCAACAACACTGGTGGCCCGGTCACACAACACGTCGCCGCTCACCTCAGCGACCAATTGTCGACGCTGACACTGACTAACTGCGACACCGAAGGAAACACCCCACACTCCCCGTTCATACCCGTCACAGCTGCAGGACGCCTAGTTCTCTTGGCGAGAGTGGGGTCCACGGCTCGCTGCCAGCCGCCGGGGCTAATGTTTCGTGGGTTGACTGCGGACTATCCGCATCCAGGTTGCGCAGCCCTGTCGTCAGTCGACCTGGCCACTGTAAGAACCCCACTGGCACAACTCAAGTTGCCCGCACTCATCGCCTGGGCAACCGGCGATGTGTTCTTCCTCCTCAAATGTGCGCCACACTTCAGCGACGTGATCCCAGACAGCACCGAAGTCGCCACACTCGATGGTGCGCGGAAGCACTTCCCGGCCTACCGCGCCGGCGAATTCCTACCGCTACTGCAACAACACTGGGCGCATCACTGTGAATGACCTTGCATTGCACCGCAATCACCAACGTGGGGATGTGACAAGACTGGCTGTCGAGGCTCGGTGGGATGTTCTGATCGGTCGGCGTCGCGAACTCGAGATGCTCGCCGAGATGCTGGGCGAGGTACGGCTGGGATACAGCCGCGTGCTGGTCGTTCGCGGCGAGGCGGGGGTCGGCAAGACCGCGCTGCTCAACCAGGCGGTTGCGCACGTCGCTGATCTACACGTTACCCATGTCTCGGGGGCCGAATCGGAGGCGGAGCTGGCCTTCGCCGGCGTGCACCAGGTGTGCGCGCCGCATCTGGACGGGCTCGATTATCTGCCGGCTCCGCAACGTGCGGCGCTAACCACCGCCCTAGGCCTCGAGGAGGGAAGGCCGCCGGACCGGTTCCTCGTCGGGCTGGCCGTGCTGACTTTGCTTGCAAATGCTGCCGCCAAGCAGCCCCTGGTATGCGTGGTCGACGACGCGCAGTGGCTCGACAGTGCGTCGGTGCGGACGCTGTCGATCGTCGCGCGGCGGCTGCGGGCTGATGCCGTGGCAATGGTCTTCGCCGTCCGCGACGGCGAGGAGAACCCGCATCTGGCGGACCTGGAGCGGCTGCCTGAGCTGGTCCTGAACGGGCTTGACGACCGGGATTCGCGGGCCCTGTTGGCGACGACGATACCCGGTCCGATGGACGAGCGGGTGCGCGAGCGCATCCTCGCCGAGGCGCGGGGCAACCCGTTGGTCCTGTGGGAACTGCCGCGTGCGGCGAACTCACCCGCGCTCGCCGGAGGCTTTGGACTGGTTGGCCAACGACGGCCGCTGGCGCGACGCATCGAACGCAGCATCGCCGCGCAGCTGGCCGCACTGCCCGCGGACACCCGGCTCCTGTTGCTCATCGCGGCCGCCGAACCGGTGGGCGAGGCGGCGCTGCTCTGGCGCGCCGCCGAACACCTCGGTGTGGCGGAATCGGCCGCGGAACCGGCGGAGACAGCGGAGCTGATCACCATCGGCCGTCGGGTGCGGTTCCGCCACCCGCTGGTACGGTCCGCCGTCTATTGGTCGGCGTGCGGCGCTGACCGTCGGCGCGTACACGAAGTGCTCGCCGACGCGATCGATCGCGCGGTCGACGCCGAGCACAGCGCGTGGCACCGCGGTAAGGCGGCGACGGGTCCCGACGAGGCGATCGCGGCCGAGCTGGAGCGGATGGCCGAGCGCGCCCGAGCCCGCGGCGGAGTGGCTGCGGCCTCGGCGTTCCTTGCGGATGCGACCGAGCTAACTCCGGATCCTGTCGAGCGCGCGCGCCGCGCTCTGGCGGCGGCGCGGGCGAAGATCGACGCCGGGGCTCCGGACGCGGCGCTGCAGCTGGTCGCGCATGCGCAGGCCGCACCGCCGGAACCCATGCTGCAGGCCCAGATTGAGGTGGTGCGCTCGCAGATCGCGTTCGCCATGAACCGCGGTCGCGACGTGCCCGCGTTACTTCTGTCTGCCGCAGAACACCTGCGGGACCTCGATCCGCCGCTGGCGCGCGAGACCTACCTCGAGGCACTGATGGCTTCGGTGTTCGCCGGCCGGCTCGTATGGGCGCAGGACTGCAACTCAGCCGGGGTGGCTCGCGCCGCGCAGTGGGCCCCGCCGGCGCCTTCGCCGCCCCGGGCGGTCGATCTGCTGCTCGACGGCCTCGTGCTGCGGTTCACCAAAGGCTACGTGTCCGCGGCCCCTACCCTCACGCGCGCCGTGCGGCAGTTCCGGTTGGACGACGACTCCGGCACCGCCGGACTGCGCTGGTATGCATTCGTCGGCCGGATCGCATTCGACCTGTGGGACCAACAGTCATGGGATGACCTGGCGGTCCGCCAGGTACAGATTCTGCGGGAACAGGGTGTGCTGACGCTGCTGCCTGTTGCGCTGGCCTACCGCGCCGGTGTGTGCGTGCACGCGGGCCGGTTCGACGAAGCCGCCGCACTGCTCGAGGAGTCCGGCGCCATCAGCCAGGCCACAGGTACACCGCCGCCGTTATACATCGAGCCGATGCTCGCCGCCTACCGCGGGCAGCAGGCCCGCACGCTGCAGCTCGTGCGCACAAGCCTGCACAGCGCCACCGTGCGGGGCGAGGGATTGGTGATCCCGTTCG
The DNA here is from genome assembly GCF_054057895.1 of Mycobacterium sp. URHB0021. Lineage (NCBI taxonomy): Bacteria > Bacillati > Actinomycetota > Actinomycetes > Mycobacteriales > Mycobacteriaceae > Mycobacterium > Mycobacterium sp. URHB0021. The sequence continues at coordinate 188,424 of NZ_JBSRZT010000001.1, read as the reverse complement.
TGCAGTACGCGGCAGCCGTGCTACACAACAGCCTTGGCCAGTACCGCGAAGCGCTGACCGCCACCAACCGGGCCGTGGAGCACGACGACATCGGTATGTACGGTTACGTTCTCCTGGAGCGGGTCGAGGCCGCCGCTCACTGCGGGGAGACCCGGATCGCCACCGACGCCGCGCGGGAGCTGGCCGACCGCGCCGGTGCGGCGGGGACCGAGCTGGCGCTCGGCGTCGCGGCTCGCTCGCGCGCCCTGCTGGCCCAGGGAGCCGCAGCCGACGAGCTGTACCGCGCCGCCATCGAGCACCTTGGGCGCAGCAAAGTCGACGTGCTGCAAGCCAGGGCTCAGCTGCTCTATGGCGAATGGCTACGCCGGCAACGCCGTCGCAACGAAGCGGTCAACCAGCTGAGGCGGGCCCGCGAAACATTCCGGCGCGTGCGCGCCGACGGGTTCGCGGAACGCGCGCGCCGCGAGCTCGGCGCCGCCGGGGACGTCGTGGAAGCACCCGTGGTGTCGCTGACGGAACAGCTGACCGGACAGGAGACCAACATCGCGCAACTGGCTGCCGAGGGTCACTCCAACATCGACATCGCCGCGCAGCTGTTCCTCAGCCCACGCACGGTCGAATGGCACCTGAGCAGAACCTACGGAAAGCTCGGCATCGCCTCGAGAAGGCAGCTGAAGGCGACGCTCGCAGGCAGCGGAGAACACCGCAGCCGGCGATGAGACCCAACGATCCCCGCTTCTCACCACGGGCCCGTTACTGCCGAAGTGCTACAGCGAGCAGTTCCACGCCGCCTCACGCGGCGCTTCTCGTGCCCATTGGATATCGTCGGTATCAGTTTCTGTCGTGATCGTCACTGGGGTGAAGGGCTACTTGAGCGCCGGCGGCAGCGTGCAAGATAGTGACTCGGTGCCGCTTGCGGCGTGTCTAATAAATGGGGCAGCCACAGGGTGATGGCGCGTAGGACTGCTGCGCCGCGGTATACGATAGCGAGTTTGTTGTAGCGGGTTGCCAAGCCGCGCCATTGCTTGACGTCATTGAAGTTTCGTTCAACGACGTTGCGTCCTTTGTAATCCTCGGCGTTGAGGGCCGGGGGCCGGCCTCCTCGAGCGCCGCGGCGCTTGCGGTGGGCGATCTGGTCGGAGGGTTCGGGAATGACCGCGACAATCCCGCGCTGCCGCAGCCGTTCGCGTTGCTCGGCTGGAGTAGGCCTTATCGCCGCGGATGCGGGCCGGGCGCGTGCGTGGCCGGCCACCGCGGTAATGGTCGACTTTCAAGTGCGCAAGCAAATGCTCCAGCACGGGGCCGTCGTGGGCTTGGCCGGCGCCCACGAGCACTACCAAAGGTCTTCCTCGTCCGTCGACGAGGTGATGAATCTTGCTGGTCAGCCCGCCGCGGGAGCGGCCAATGCCATGGTCAGGCGGCGCGCTGGCCAGATTCGTGTAATTCGACCCAGCCCTGGTGCCGCGGGTGATGTTCGTGGCGTGTTGGTGAGCACGGGCAATCGTGGAATCCACCGCCACCGCTCAGTCGATGGCCCCGGCTTCGTCGGCAGTGGCCAGCAACCGAGCCAGCACGACATCGCAGGTGCCTTCGGCGCTCATCCGTCGGTGCCAGGTCCAGATCGTCTGCCACGGTCCGAACACCTCGGGCACCTCTCGCCAGGCGATCCCACACCGGTACCGGTAAATAATCCCCTCGACGACCTGGCGAGCATCTCGAAAGGCCTGCCCTTCTTACCGGTTCGCGCTGGTAGAAGCTCTTCGATCAACGACCACTGGGCATCGGTGAGCAACTGTAAAGGTGATATCCCCTAAGTCTCAGCCGAAACACCAGAAACATTCGTCAGACACGCCCTAGGCGACGATGATGATGCTGGCGATGCGCCGCGGCCGGCGGGGCCGGCTGACTTTCCGAAACATACGGGACTTTTTGTGCAGGGCGATACGGCACGTTCCCCGGCGGGAGGGGTTGTCCGACCCCTCGATCTACGGCGCGAGGCTGCTCACGTCAGGGTTAGCGCAGGCCGAGCTCGCGCGCTCGTGTGACCGCCGCGGTGCGGTTCTTAACGCCCAGTTTGCGGTACAGGGCGCGTTGGTGGGTTTTCACGGTGTTCAGTGAGACGTAGAGTCGCTGGCCGATCTCACGGCGCGACAGCCGGGTGGCCAGCAGCCCAAGGACCTCGTGTTCTTTGGCGGTGAGCGCTTCTGCGACCGTGACCCGCGGATTACCGGCACCCACCTTGACCGCCGTACTGCGCTGTGCCGCGGTGAGCAGCCTGCCAACGATGCCGGCATCAGTGCAGCGCCGCAACAGCATCGCCGCCTCGTTGCAGCCAGCCTGGCGTTGGGAGTGTTGGAGGTGTCCGAGGATCTCGTCCCGGGTAAGCAGCGCGTTGGCCACCTCGAGGATTCCTGCGCCGCGCCGTGCCAACGCGACAGCCATGTCGGCGGCTTCCGCGGCTGCGGCTGTATCGCGGCGCATATCGAGGATGATGGCCGTCGCAAGAGACACGGTCATGTCCACGAAGTGCTCCCCGTCGGCCAAGTCCCTGCTGTTGCCGCTGGCACGCCGGATCAATTCGTCGGCCGCAGCCAGCTCACCTTGGTGGGCCGAGATCATTGCCAGATAGCCCAACGCGTAGCGGTGCGCGACCAGGTTGCCGACTTTCTCGGCCAGTGACACGGCCGTCCGGAAGGCGCCCTCGGCGTCGTGGGTGTCGCCGGAGAAGTACAGCGCAGCTCCATAAACACAGTAGGCGACCGGCCCGCCAACCGGCGCGTCGCCAAGGTCGAGACTGATCGCCCGTCGCGCCGTATCGAGTGCCGCAGGAAGGTCGCCGGACCTGAAACGGTGCACTGCCCGCAGCACGACGCCCTTCTCGCCGATGTTGTCAACGTCTGTGCTAACGCCTGCGCGCGCGGCCTGGACCGTCTCCATCCAGCCGCCGGCGTCGTCGAGGTGGCCCGAGTCCAGAGCAACCCACGCCCGGGCAAAGCTCAACCGCGGGCTACCTGACACGGTCGAGGGTGGCAGCACGTCCAGCCAGCCTGAGACTGTCGACAGTCGGCCTAAGTTGAACGCGGTGGCCCAGCTGGCGGCGATCAGCTCTGCCGCGCCTTGCATGTCACCAGCGGCCACCAGCTGGTGTATGGCCTCGTCAGTGAGGCCCTCGCCGGCAAACCAGTCCGAGGCCCGCTGGTGGAGGCTGGCGATCAGACCTGGCTCGCTTCGGTGTAATTCGGTGCGCAGCAAGTCCGCGAACAGCTGGTGATATCGATACCAGCGCCGGGAAACATCCAGCGGCAACAGAAACAGATTGTCCCGCTCGATGGTCTCCAGTACCGACGCCGAGCCGCTTGTTTGCAGCACCGCGTCGCACAGCGCCCCGGTCAACCTACCCAGCAGCGAGGTCCGCAGCAGAAAGCTGCGGATGTGTTGCGGCTGACCATCGAGCACCTCGGCGATCAGGTAGTCGACGATGTGACGGTTGCCGCCGGCGAAGGTCTGGATAACCGCTGCCACATCGGTGCGACCGGCCAACGACAGCCCGGCGAGATACAGGCCGGCGGCCCACCCCTCCGTGCGGCGAAACAGCAGTTGGACTTGCGCGTCGGTCAACTTCAAATCAAGCACGCCGTCAAGCAGGTCCGCGGCTTCACTAGCCTGAAAGCGCAGCTCCTCGGCCCGCATCTCCAGCAGCTCGCCGCGGGCGCGCAGCCGCGCCAACGGCAGCATCGGGTCCGAGCGGGTGGCGATGACCAGCCGGAAAGTCTGAGGCATCCGTTCGACGACGAAATCCATCTGCTCGTGCACGGTCCGATTTTCAACAAGGTGATAGTCGTCGAGGACCAACGCGATCTGGTAGTCGATGGCGGCCAACTCGTTGAGGAGGGTGGGCAGAACCACCTGCCGAGGGTCTGCGCCCCTCTTGATGAGCTCGAGAGCACGCGGCGCCACCCCGGGACTGACCTTGGCCAGCGCCGCGATCGCGCCGGCCCAAAATTGCACCGAATCATTATCAGATGCATCAAGGGACAGCCAGCCGCGCCGACGGCGGTCATCGCCGCGGATCACCCATTGCGCCAAAAGCGTCGTCTTGCCCCAGCCCGCCGGCGCACTAAGCAACGTGACCTTGCGAGAGGGTTCCGCCGAAAGGATCTCGATCAGCGCCGCCCGTTCGATGAGCTGAGGGCGGATGGCCGGTAGCGCGGATTTGGCGCCAAGCAGCACTGGCGGCCCGCCACCTTCAGAGCATGATTCGCCGTCGAGCTCGAAGGGTGTTCTTCCGTGCCGTACGTATCCGACGACCGGTCCCGAATGTCGATGCGGCCCAAATCCGGCGTCGGAGGGGGCAAGCTCAACTAGCTGTGTCATCGAGTGTGCGCCTGGGGTACTGGGGCGGCGTGACGCACCGCAGATCCGTGGTCTTGGTGATACCGATCAAGGCCTTCCACGCCGAGCCGTCGCCACACGCGTTGACGAGACAGCGCGCTCTCGTCACTAGCGGCAAGTTCGAGCATCACAGAAAGGCCGGCGGGCTTCGCGGCGAGGGTCGCTGAAGAGGTCACGATGGACTTGACTCCTGCCTCCATGAACAACAGGGCCGACGGGCCGTCCCATGCGTTGGGCATGATGAATGTACTAGGGCCACGGTGAAGTTCGTCGAACTCTTCGTGACGTAACGGGGCCGCAATGTCAGACTGGCGGGGCTGCTCCTTCCAAGGTGGGCGAAATTCTTGCCGCAGTGGCGGGCTATCCGCACCGGCCTGCCGGGGTACACGAGGCATATTCGCGCTCACGCAGTTGACCCGAGACGCGGATTTGCCTTGCGACCAGGACCCTCCCGCATATGGGTCAGGCGCCCGGGCGATCGCATAGGGTGCGACACAGATCCAGGTGCCATCACGCTTCTGGTGGGTGTCGGCGTGTAGAGCCTCTCGGTCCACTCCATCGGCGAGGATGGTGTATCTGCCGCGGCCATGGATCAGAGCAACGCCACTGAGGATGCGAATATTGACGTCATGCATCGTTGGGTCCTCGAAGGGGCGCGGCTTAGCGATGTAGTCAAGGAACTCGGCACGGTTGCTGGTGATGCCCGGAAGCTGCACGAGGAAGTCCTCGGCAAGGAACTCGCTGAAGCGCTTGACATCGTCGAACCGATCGGAACGGGCGTAGTCAATATTGAGCTTCGCGAGGATCGTCAAATCTTCAGCAGACTGCTTGGTGTCGTTCAGTTCTTGTTCCTTCTACGTGCGGTTCGGCGTTCACTGCAGGTGAGTCGGCGTTTCGCCGCCGTACGCACGGTGCATATGTTTCGGTTGTTCCTCTTGGTTAGAGTGAGACGGGTCCGTCTTACCCACAGCGTTGCAAACTCGCTAGCGCAACGACGCCCACCCACCGTAGGCTCTCTGGCGGACGGCATTTCCGCTCCGTCCTCGGGTTGCGGCGGGTGGTCGGCCGATGACTCCGCTCGATCCGTCCACTGTACAAAAAGGGACGATTTAGTCCAGCTTAGGTGTCCCGTCACTTTCCGGCAAGTGGCGTTCGCTTTTGTGCCCTGCTCCGACACAACTTGCGCAGAGACAATGTTCGAGGATCTGGCGTGCAAAGTGCACACGGCAAGCGACAGCTTTCTGAGCCGATCGCTCTGAACCACATAGTTCTTTTAACTACAGTGCAGTACGATCCCGACCAGCTACGAGATCACAGCGGTCGGAGCGCGAGCGCAGCCACGGCAGCGTCCCCGCGAGGCCGGCCGGTTGATGGCAAGGTTACAGCCGCGCCCTGCAACAATAGACTGCCATCGCCTGTATAGCCGAGGAAGCCCGCCAGAGCAGACGCTGAGAACCGATTCAATTCTCGTCGCTCTGTGAACGAAATAGACCGTGCAACTAGTCATGTACCTAGGTACACGTAACCACTGGGCACAGCGATCTATACAGCCCGAAGGCGAAGCGTATCGAGAGCCAGCTGTGGTCGTGGTCCAGCAGGGCGCAACGCCGGTGCGCACGTCGCGGAAGCCTGCGGCAGTGACGTTGATCACCATGCTGGTCGACGACGGAGCCGTCGAAGAAGTCGTATTCGGAGAGCAAGGCATACTTGCGGTCGGCAATCGCCCAGTGGTCTGTCTGTGAGTTATTGCGGTGTTTTGTAGTGTGGCAGTTGTGGTTGCAGCGGCTTTGTCGGTGGGTGTTGAGCAGCGTTCTGAGTTGGAGCGGATGGCGTCCTCTACGTCGTTGCCCCATCGACGGGTGGTTCAGGCCAAGGGGCTGTTGTTGGCGTGTGACGGGGTGGCTAATGAGGAGATTGCGCGCCGTTGCGGTGTGGACTCGGACACCGTGCGGCGGTGGCGCTCCCGGTTCGTCGAGCAGGGCACCGCTGGTGTTGGTGTGATCGCGAAGGGCCGAGGCCGCAAGCCTGGCCTGTCGGCGGGCACTGTAGAGGAGGTGCTGCGTCTGACACATCAGGAACGCCCGGTTGACGGGTCGACGCAGTGGAGCACACGCTCGATGGCGGCGCGGGTGGGGATCGGCAAGGACGCGGTTGCCAAGATCTGGGCCGACCACAATCTTAAGCCGTGGAAAATGGAGACATTTAAGGTCAGCAACGACCCTCGGTTCGAGGAGAAACTCGTCGATGTTGTTGGCTTGTATGTGAATCCGCCCGCCCGGGCGGCGGTGTTCTCCTTTGATGAGAAGACCCAATGCCAGGCGTTGGACCGTACTCAGCCATCGCTGCCGATGAAGCCCGGCAGGGCAGGAACGATGACTCATGAGTACAAACGCCACGGCACGATCGACTTGTTCGCGGCGATGAACATCGCCACCGGGGAAGTCTTGACCGATCTGCGCAAGGGACACAGCGGCACCGATGTGCTGCGGTTCTTCAAGTAGATCGACGCAGCCGTTCCGCGCGGGCTGGGGGTGCATGTCGTTTTGGACAATCTGTCCGCGCACTCCACTCCGGAGATCGCGAAATGGTTGGTCCAACAAAGATCGTCGGCGATGGCACCTGCATTACACGCCAACCTCCAGTTCCTGGGTCAACCTGATCGAACGCTGGTTCAAAGAACTCACCGACAAACGCTTGCGCCGCGGCGTGTTCATCAGCGTCGCCGAACTCACCGCCGCGATCACGACCTGGGCCCAGCACTGGAACGCTAACCCCAGACCATTCGTCTGGAAAGCCACCGCCGACGAGATCATCGCCAAAGTCCAACGCGGACGCGACACCCTCCACCAGATCAATACGCAGACGGACCACCAGTGCGCTGGCCGGGTACCCCTCACCAGAATGATGCACATCCGTTCGTCGGGCTCTTCACCGGTGCGGCCCCACGAAATACGTTTGCTCACCGGTCCGGCAGACTAGGTGGGTGAGCGCCGACGGCGGCGAGGACGAGGAACCGGCTGAGTCGTCGGGTCCGGTGTCTGCAATCTGCGACAGCTGGTTTCTGCTGGTGTATCGGATTCCGTCCGATCCCACTCGGCTGCGGGCGACGGTCTGGCGCCGGCTGAAATCGCTTGGTGCGGACTACCTGCAGAATTCGGCGGCCGCGCTGCCCGCCAGCGATGGCGCCGAGCGGGCGCTGCGCAAGTTGCGCCGCGAGATCCTGGAGATGCAGGGCTCCGCGGTGTTGCTGTCGTGTTCGGCGTTGGCGGGCGGCCAGGACGTGGTGGCGCTGTTCCAGGCGGCGAGGGACAGCGAATACGGGGAGATCCTCGATAAGTGCGCCGATTTTCACACCGGTCTCGAGAAGTAGTACGTCGCAAACCATTTCACCTACGGCGAACTCGAGGAGAACGAGGTCGAGCTGGTGAAACTGCGGAACTGGTACGGCAAGGTCGTGGCCCGCGACGTCTACGTGGCTCCCAAACGGACCGCGGCGCTGGCGGCGCTGGACAAGTGCGAGGTGGCGCTCGAGGAGTACGCGGCCCGGGTGTACCTCGAAGAGGACGAGGGCAGCTAAAGCGCGTGGCGCGCGGCGTGGCGGACGCTGACCGGAAGCAGGATCGCCACCGCGGCGATGATGATCCACCAGACCGGGAGGTGGGTGGTGCGGCTGAGCGCGAATGTGATGACGAAGGCGACGACGACACCGAGCGCCACGCGCCAATCATCGCCGATGACGAAGTCGTACCAGAATGCGCCGAACGCCCGGATTCTGCGGATCATGTGTGGGTCCTTCCCGCGACGGTGCTGTCGGGCGCGGCAGGTTGCCTGCGGCGGAAGATAACCACCAGCGCCAGTGCGCAGAGCGCAACGGCGGGGCCAGCAGGAGCAGCGCGGCGTCCTGGCCGGGCCAGTGGGCCCCGCGCATTCGGCGCCCCAGAAGATGCCGATCTGGTTGAGCCAAGACGCGAGGACCGGCAGGTGAATCATCCTCGCGTGGGGAAAGGCATCTCGGAGCCGTGCGGCGGCGGTCCAGCCGCGGTGCGAGGCGCCGTTGTCAACGACCGAAAGCACCCGCGGCGCCGAGGCGTAGGGCTGGCGGGTCATGACCTTGTCGACCAGCGCGCTGAACGGTTCGATACCGGTGCGGGATGCGCAATGGCCGGTGACATGAGCTCGGTGCACGTCATAGGCGGCCAGGTAGCCCAGCGTGTCGTGGCGGCGGTATTCGCTTTCCACGCGCATCGGCCGCCGGCCCGGTCCCGGCGGGCGGCTGGGATGCCTGCGGTTACGGGCTTGCACGCCGGGCTTCTCGTCGGCGCTGAGCAGGTAGTCGTTCTAGCCGAGTGGCTCGCCGTCGAAGACCCGTGCGTAGAGGTCGAGCACCTGGGAGCTTTGACGGCAAAAAGACCTGCCGTGCGGGAAGATCCAGGGCCGATGTTGCCACGGCTTAACCGCATCAGCGCTCAACCAGCGTCGCATGGTCGAGGCTGACACCGACTCGACGACGCCGCGGCGTGCCGCCTACCAGCCAGGTGCGGGCAGCTCCACTTAGCCGGTGGCACATCGAATTCGCTGGCAGCTAACACGCCAGGGCCTTCACTTCAGCCGCCACCCTGGCCGGGAACCGGCGGGGCCGTCCGACATGGGGCCGGTCCCGTAAACCGTCGATGCCGTGCCCGGCAGAACCGGCGCAGCCACTTTCGGACGGCGTCATCACAGACACCCACGGTCCGGGCGATCGCGGCGTTGGACGCGCCGTCGGCGGGGTCAGCACGATATGAGCGCGCAACACGTCACGATGCTCCCCGCTGTCTCGATCGGATGCTCGGCGTGTCGTTGTTGGCACGGACCGGTGGCGAGCGACAAACGATGGATGCCTATGAGCACATCGCTACCTGTCCCTGGCCGATCAAACTGTTCGGCACTTCCAACGTGATCGCCACGCCACCGCGTCGGTGTCGCGAGCGCCATTTCCGGAGGAACTCATGATCAGCCTTTTCGACTATACGAGTTCCAGCACATCGGCCACCGGACGGCGCGGCTTCTGCGGCCGGTTGGTCGGAAGCTTCGCCCCTACGGCCACCAGCATGACCGGCACTTCGTCCTCTGCAAGTGCGAACTCGCGGGCGAGCGGTTCCGGGTCGAAAGCGATCATGGGCGTCGAACCTAGGCCCAGCGCGTTGGCCGCGTACATCATGGCCGTCGCGGCAATGGCGCCGCTGCATATCGCCTGGTCGCGTTGGCACCGCGGTTTTCCGAAATACAAGCGGCGTGCCGCGTTTTCATAATTCTGCACCATCTCTGGCGGCATGATGCCCGCTTCGACCACAGGTGCCAGGCGGTGACGCACTACCCTGTGATCGATCAACTGACCGCAGATGATGAAGGTAACGGCCGCGGCGGTGATCTTGGGTTGATTCCACGCGATCGGACGCAGTCGAGCCTTGGCTTCGGGCGTGCGTACCGCGATGAAGCGCCAGTTCTGCAAGTGGAAAGACGTCGGCGCGGCGGTGGCGATTCGGACAAGTTCGCGAATTTGGTCGTCTGTCAAGGTGACGGCCGGATCGTACAGGCTCGTCGTGCTGCGGCTCACGAGGCTATTGATGATGGGGTTAGTCATGGTGATTCCGTCGGTCATGGTAATTCCTACGAGTGAAGAGATTGCTTGAAGTACGGCGGCGTTGAGTCGTGGGTCGTAGCGGCGAGTTGGGTATCGTAGTGGCAATTCATGGAACGGGCTGCACCCCTTCTGCGGGTGGTGCACTACGCGGAGCGCAGTGCGTGAAACCCAGCCGTTAGAGGACCAATATCGTCTGTTTGTCAAGGTATCGGGAACCAAGATTCTTGTGCGAGTAGCGGATCCCAGATCTGATTGACCGTTGGCTGTGGCGCGACAGCGTGGCGTAGGAGATTGGTGGGGACCTTCGCGACGATAGCCAGGGTGGCTGTTTGAACCAGTTCGGAGAACTCGGGGCCGACAAATGTCGCTCCGAGCAGTGTGTTGGTCTCGGCGTCGATGACCAGTTTCGCCCATCCTTCGAAGCCATCCCGGTACAGGGCGAGGAATGACACCGCGTCGGGGTAACGAGCGGTTGGGGTTCTTACCGCGAACCCTTCTGCTCGTGCCTGACTTTCGGTGCGCCCAACCTTGACTACTTGAGGGTCGGTGAAGATCACCTGCGCAAGGCTGCCGGCATCACGGGCAGCCAACTCCTTGTCGGACAGTTCTCGCCCTGCGGCCCGGGCCGTGATGATGTCGGCCACGAGGCGGCCGTGGTAGGTGGAGATATGAGACAGCCGAGCCCGCCCGGTGGTATCTCCCAGGGCGTAGAGCCAGTCGCCGGCGACGCCGACCGCTTGTAGATGGTCGTTCACAGAAACGATCCCGCCTCGCAGGCCAAGGCTTTCCAGTCCGATGTTGTCGGTGTTGGTGCGCCGTCCGGCGGCTAGGACGATCTCGTCTACCTCGATGGTCTGGCCGTCGAAGGTTGCGGTGACGGGCCCGCCCGCGACGGGGCGGGCTACCGAGGACAACTCTGTCTGAAAGTGAATCATGACACCTTTGCTTCGTAGTGACTGCGCGACTAGCTCGCGGGCTTCGGGTTCGAAATTGGGAAGTAGGGTGTTCCCACGCACCAGAAGTGTTGCCGCGGAGCCCAAACCGGTCAGGATGGTCGAACTCGACGGCGACCGGGCCGCCACCCACCACCAGCGTGCGAGGTGGCACTTGTGTCATGGTCGTTAAGTCCCGATTGGTCCACGGGCGTGCTTGCGCCAATCCAGGTATCGCGGGCACGTTAGGACGAGTGCCGGTAGCCACCACGACCGCGTGGCGTGCAGTCAAGACGGCTTCGGTGGTATCTCCCCAGGCGTAAGCCACACGCACCGTTCGTTCGCCGCTCAACCGGGCGAACCCATGAAACACTGCTACACCGGCTTGGCGCAATGATGCAGTTCGGTCTTGGTCTGAGAGGTGCTCGATGATCGCGTCGCGTTTCGCGAAGACGGCCGCAATGTCTAGTTTGTCGTCCGAAATAGCTTCTCGGACACCGGGAACCGCCTTCGCCAGATTGAACACCTCGATCGGGCGAAGCAGTGTTCTGCTCGGATTGCAGGCAAAATAATGACACTCCCCACCGACCAGACGATCCTCAACGAGCGCTACCGCAAGGCCTACCGATGCGAGCTTCCGCACCGTGGCCACACCGCCCACCCCACCGCCCACGACGACCACGTCAAAGTCTTTGCCACCGTTCATCTACCCTCACTCTCGGTGATCGGTACGTACACCTGTGTTTGTGTGAGCCCGGCAGCAGCGCCATCACTCGGCTTGCGACGATTTCGATTATCGAGACCCGGTAGGCATCGACGGCCGGCGTCAGTGGTGTGCGGGGATGATGTCCCAAGTATCGCGTAGGCCGCTGCCGCGCTTGCCGCGGAGAAGACACTGTAGCTCAACGGTGATTCCACACCGAGGGATACAGCCATGGCGGTCTCCAATATCATGAGCACCAAACAACTGGCTGCGGCACGAGTTTCGGCCGCCAGCCGATCAGGAGGAAGACGCCGAGGGGGGCTTCGGTGGCGGTAGCAGTCCACACGATGACGGTCAATAACCATCCAGAGACAAATCGGAACAAGCTGGTGGGCATAGTTGGCGAAGGCCCTCATGCTGCCCCAGTTACCCTGTCGAAAAGGCGCCCACCAACCGAATCGCTCGGCAACAGCAGATAGAAACGCCGTCGCGAGCGACAAACGTAGTGTGGTCCTGACAATCCAGATGCGATCAGGTGCGTGCATGGCTCCTCCTGCTGTGCCGCACGGCGGGATCTCCCTGGTCTTCAAACTTTCACGTCGAACCTGCCTAAGGTGTTGCATCGTTATCGCGGCGGCTTAGGTCGTGTCGTCGGTCGTGAGCGGGAGGTCACCGGTATCTATCAGGAAGACTGCGAGTAATTCAGCGGATGCAGTGGCGCTGGCATTTTCACTGATTGCGTGCCGCGCACCGGGAGCCTCACTCCATGTCTCACCGCCGTGATACACACGTGCAGGCTCACCTTCGACTTGGCTGCGGATCGCACCGAGATCACGTTGGCCGTGATGAACGCTGCTTTCGCGTGAGCTTCGGCTTTAGCTCCTGGCGGATAGCTGACGGTCACTGCCTTCAGCGATTTGGCCGCAACGTTGCTAGGTTGAGCCGCATCGGCGATCAGTCCGGCCAATAGTGTTCTGCGAGCTATTTCCGCTGCCTTCCCTTTTCGGATGTCTTGACGACTAGTGATGCAATCGCACAATTTGGTGACTCACGTGGTGTCGCACTCTCCTCACCGCCAGGCCACGAGCTGGGAGACTACGACTAGTCTTCGGACACCCGCAGGATCGTCTTGCCGGGGATGCGTTTGTCGGAAGCGAATGCGGCGGCAGCTTCAGCCAGGGGCAACACGGCGCCGACGACCGGGTTGAGCCGTCCATCCCGCACTCGCGCGGCCAGGTCGACGAGTCGGGCGGGATCAGCTTCGACAAGCATGTACAACGCCCGCCCGTCGCGCGGCCGGTTCTGTGGCGGCTCGGCGATGGTGACCAGCGTTCCGCCGGCCCGCACCAAAGCCGCCGAGCGGGCGAGAACGTCTCCGCCGATCACGTCGAAAACCACGTCGACTTCCCCTGCATGCTCCAGCTTTTCGGTTTCCAGGTCGACAAAGGTGTGAACGCCGAGCTCTCGCACCTGGTCTCGATCTGCGGTCCCTCCGGTGCCGATCACGCGCGCACCTACCTCACGCGCGAGTTGCACTGCGACCGACCCCACCCCGCCCGCGGCGCCGTGGATCAGAACCGTTTGTCCAGGGCCGAGGCGGCCGTTTTCGAACAGCCCTTGCCAGGCGGACAATCCGGAGATCGGCAGCGCGGCGGCCACCGTGTGATCGATGTCCACCGGCAGCGGTGCCAGGTTACGAGTTTCCACCGCGGTGTATTCCGCCAGCGAGCCGTTGCGGGCCCAGTCGGCGAGACCGAACACCCGCTGCCCAATGCTGAACGCCGTTACCCCATCTCCCAATTCGACGATGACACCGGACAGTTCGTGGCCGGGCACGCTGGGTGTGCGGTCCCGGCCGTCGCGGTAGGTCCAGGTGTCTGGCCAGTCAAGTTCCCCCGGTGTGAAACCCGCGGCACGTACCTGCACGATGACATCGTTTTCGGACGCCACGGGATAGGGCAGGTCTGTCAGCTTCAGGCCAGCGACACCGGCCTCACGAACTGAAACAGTGATCGCTTGCATTACAGGTCCTTCCTAAGGTGGGTTGCTCCTGAGGCCGATCGCCTCGTCGTGTCTGTTCTGGGTTCAGTCGCGGGCTGTGGTTGGAACGGTACGTCGATGCCGGGCACCAGGCACGCTGACGACCTCAAGGCCTAGGTCACGGCCCCGGTCGAGAAGTCCGTAACATTCTGACGGGTCGTGGATTTCATCAGTGAACACGGTTTCGGCCGAATCGGTCTCGAGGCACACTCCTTCTAATGCGGACCCGGTCCGCTCGGTCACGCAGCCTCGAATGCCGATCCAGTACATGGCTGCCTGCATCGGCCCTCCGCTCGCCATCTGCTGAGCCAGCATTCACGGACGTCGGGTGAGCGGTCATCACCCGGCGAGCTAATTCACCCGGGTGAGTGCAAAGGCACAATTGGGCGATTCGAAGCATCAACAGTGAGGCCCAGCGATGCGTTCAGGACTCAGATCTGTATGGGCGTGCCGTCATCGAACCAGCGGCGGACCATCGATGCCTTCAGGGCCCTTTGGTTATCCGGTCGCTTCGTGGATGTAGCCGCCGACCTGGCGCAGTGTGTCGGCGGCAACTGAATACTAATGGTGCTGCAAGACCGTCGACGCCCAACTGAATACAGGCGCTGGACGTCTTTGGTCAGACCGGCGCGGCGGTCTTGCGTCAGACGGATGGCGTGCGTGTCGGCGTGTCGGCGCTGGCGCTGGGTGTCTGGGTCGGACGATTCCTGAGTCGAGCCAGCCGCAGGGACCATCTCTTCTCATGACGCGCGGCCATTCTTGGACCGCTGAGGTGGAAGGCCGAGGCCCCTGCGGTGCGCTGGGGTCATGAACGGCTGATCGGGTGTCGGACCGACGAGTCCTTCCATTAGTGAGGCGCATGCCCCAACTCGGTTCGATGACCGAAAACGACAGAGAAAGGGGCATTCGATGAAGGTGTTCTGCGGGATCGATTGGGCCGAAAACCACCACGATGTCGCACTGATCAACGAGCGCGGCAAGCTGGTGGCCAAATGCCACATTGGTGATGACGCTGCCGGTTTGGCGACCTTGTTGACGCTGCTGGCCGAACACGGTGACAACGCCACCAACCCAATCCCGGTAGCATCGAAACCAGTCGTGGGTTGTTAGTAGCGTCTGTGCGGGCGACGGGCCGACCGATGTATGCAATCAATCCGCTGGCGGTGTCACGCTATCGAGAGCGTCACACCGTGGCGAGCGAAATCGGATCACGCCGATGCCGTCGTGCTGGCCAACATCTTGCGCACCGATGCCGACGTTCATCGGCTGTTGCCGTCAGATAGCGAGCTGGTCCAGTCGATCGCAGTGCTCGCTCGTGGCGGCCAGGACGCCGTGTGGAACCGGCAGCAGATCGCCAACCAGTTCAGATCCGTTCTGAGAGAATACTTTCCAGCGGCAATCGAAGCCTTCAAGGACTCGAGATCAGGACTTGCCTCTGCCGAGGCGCGCACCATCCTGGCCGCCGCACCCACCCCGGCATTGGCCGCCAAACTCACCAAAGCACGATTGCGCCGACTGCTCATCGCCGCTGGCCGCCAGCGCAACATCGAAGCACGGGTCGATCAACTGCACACCGCTTTCGCCGCCGAGCAGATGCGCCAGCTGCCCCGCGTGGAAGCCGCCTTCGGCGAACAGGCCCGAGCATTGGTCCTGCAACTCGACGCCGCCTGCCGAGCCGCCGAGCATCTCGCCGCGGCAACCGAAGAGATCTTCACCGAACACCCCGACGCAGCGATCCTCATCAGCTTCCCCGGCGTGGGAACACTGACCGGTGCCAGGATCCTGGCCGAGATCGGTGATGACCGGTCCCGATTCGCCGAGGCTCGAAATCTTCGTGCCTACGCCGGCTCGGCTCCAGTCACCCGAGCCTCCGGAAAGAGCATCGTGGTCATGCAACGCAGGATCAAGAATCAGCGTCTGGCCGCCGCCGGATACGTCTGGGCCTTCGCCGCGCTCACCGCCTCCCCTGAGGCCCGGTCCCACTACGACCGCCGCCGCGCTGCCGGTGATGGCCATCCCGCGGCGCTACGCAACCTGTTCAACCGATTCCTCAGTCAGCTACACCACTGCCTTGCGACTGGTCAAAATTACGACCCATACAAGGCATTCGCTGTCCCGAGCACCTCAGCCGCTGCGTAAGACGTCACCAGCGCGGTGACGCCTGAGGTTGCGCCCTTACTACCATCGGGTGTCTGACCACTGCGCGGCAAGGTGGGTTCTAGTCAACGTCGCAACAGTTGATGGTCTGGTGAGGTTAGCAGCGCGGTGAAAAGTTCAGTGGGAGTGCGGTCTCCGAGGACGCGGCGGGGCCTGTTGTTGATCTCGTATTCGACAGCGCGTAGGTGGTCGGGTGTGTAGGTGTTCAGGCTGGTGCCTTTCGGGAAGTACTGTCGCAGCAAACCGTTAGCGTTCTCGTTGCTGCCACGCTGCCAGGGTGAGCGGGAGTCGCAGAAGTCGACCGCTACGCCCAGGTCTGCGGTGATGTCGGTGTGGCTTGCCATTTCGATGCCCTGATCCCAGGTGATCGATCGGATCAATGTGGTGGGCAACCCGCTCATGGTCGTGGAAATCGCGATGCGCAAGGTATCGGCGTCGCGAGTGGGAAGGTGCATCAGCCGGATCATGCGGGTCTGCCGCTCGACGAGGGTGCCGATCACCGAGCGTTGATTCTTGCCGACGATGAGGTCACCCTCCCAGTGGCCTGGCTGGCCGCGGTCGGCCGGATCGAATGGCCACTGATGGATCGACAACATCGGATGGGCGAACCGCGGACGACGCCGGCCAGGGCGCTGGTGAGCGCGGCGATGACTTCGGCCCGTGCGCAACGGGCCGCGGTGTGGTGACCTGACCTGCGGCGAGCGAATCAAGCGTGATTGGGGCTGGTAGACCGCTTGATAGATACTTTCGTGGCACAACCACATCGACTGATCCTCGGCGTACTTGCGCCGCAGATGCCGAGCGATCTGTTGCGGGCTCCAACGTTGGGCGAGCAGCTCGGCGATCCGTTCGCATAGGACGGGGTTGTTGTCGATCCGCCGCCGATGACGACGCGCTCTGCGGTGGACTGCCCAGCCGTGAGCTTCAAACGGCCGGTAGGTGCCGTCGCGGCGGCTGTTGCGGCGCAACTCCCTCGATATGGTCGATGGAGCCCGGCCAAGCTCGGCGGCGATCCCCCGGATACTGAGCCCCGAGCGGCGTAAGTCGGCTATGTCGATCCGCTCTTGTTCGGACAAATACCGATCGCTGATTTGGCGCACAGTCAAACGATCAAGCGCGGGCACGAATCCGACGGCTTCGCCACGCCGATACGTTTTGTAACCTCGCGCCCAGTTGTTTGCTGAGGTACGGGACACCTCGACTTGCCGCCCCGCCGCCGAGATAGACCAGCCCCGGGCACGTAGCTCCATAAACCGCTGACGCTTGGCCGATTGGGGCCGGCGGCCCGGGCCTTTCTTCACGCGACGCGACGATGACAACACAACCTCCAGAATCTAGAGAAGTGTTGCGACCGCCCCTAGAAACCACCCAAGGGAACATTGACCAGCTTCCTGGAGACCCTTGGCTCGGGCGAGCCAGGGAGGAAGCGAGTGTTGAACGTGGAGGACTGGGCAGAGATCCGGCGGTTGCGTCGGTCGGAGTGCTTGCCGATTTCGGAGATCGCGCGGGTGTTGGGGATTTTCGCGGAACACGGTGAAGTCGGCGTTGGCCTGTGATGAGCCGCCGAAGTATCAGCGTGCTGCGGCTGGGTCGGTGGCGGCATAGGCGCCGACAAATCCGACGCAAAAGAGCTGGCAGGGATTATCTGACGATATCCGACACTGGCTCAGCCGAATCACGTGAGAAGCCAATCTGCTCGTGATAGTCGGGACCGAGTGGGCATCCTGGCTCCGCGCGGTGGTCCAGCCCGGCGTCAAGCTAGGAGTTGCGGCGAGCATCAGATGCCGCGCCGTCGATCTGATCGATTGGCAGCGAAATGTGTATGGTTGTGCCGGCGGCGACTAGGCTGGTGATTTGCATGGAGCCGCTGATCGCCTCAACCCGGTCGCGCAACCCGATCAAACCCGACCCGCTTCGCGGGTCCGTTCCGCCACCGCCGTTATCGCGGATGGACACCACCAACGCGGTGCTGCGATCCTCAACGACGACCTGTACCCATGAGGCGTTGGCATGCTTAATCGTGTTGGTGAGCGCCTCGGAAACCACGTAAAACGCCGTTAGCTCCAGTGGCGCCGGATACCTGGCCTCAGTGTTGACGTGCAGCGTCATGGGGATGGCTGAGCGCCGCGCCAATGTCCGTAGCGCCGGCACCAGGCCGTGCTTGGAAAGAATCGACGGGTGAAGACCACGTGCCAGTTCGCGCAGCTCTTCTTGTGCTTCGTTGAACTCCTCGCTGAGCTGCCACAGGTTTGTATGCAGCGTTGACATTTGCGCGGGCACCGCGTCGCAAGCCAGGCGCAATTTGAGCCCGACCGAGACGAGCCGTTGCTGGACTCCGTCATGCAGGTCGCGGCCGAGGCGCCGCCGCACCTCGTCGGCCGCGGCGACCACCCGTGCCCGTGAGGCGGACAGCTCTGCCGGGTCGACGCTGTAGAGCGGACCCAGTTCCCGACACACGACGTCGACGACCGGCGCCGGCGGCTTTGACTGCGCCGCTCGCGTCGCCACCCGCAACAACGCGGACTGCGCCTCATTCGGTCGCGCCGATTCCCGGGCCGCTTGCCGCACCGAAACCGCGAGTTTTCCCACGACGACCGCCGCAACCAGGAAGATGCCCAACGCGATCACGTTCCGGGTTCGTAATGCCGAGGGAGTAAAGGACAGTGTGAAAACGTTTTCGTAGACCGCCGCACCCAGCACGGCGATGACTCCCGCAACCCTGGTATCACACAGAATAGCAGTCGGCACGATCACCAGCAGGTAGAGCACCAGGACGAACAACCCCGGAACGTGCGCGCTGCGCATGACGGCCAGGGCGGTCAGCACCGCGATGGCGGTGATGCTGGCGAGCGGTCCGGCCAAGCAGTCGACAACTCGCAGACGGACGTGGTCCGTAGCGAGAACGTCCCCCCACGCTGGCGCCTGTTGCCGGTCAGGCCATTGGTTCGCCCTACGCGGGCCACGAAAGTAAGCGATCTCGGTACGCGGCGAAAAGGCTGGTCGATTTTCATTGTGGCTGCTCTACATGTGCCGCTCGGCCGAATCTGTCGGACACCATTCGAAGGAGGCGATCAGGTGGGCGACGTCGCGGTTGCGGCACTCGGCCGGCCAGACCGCCCAGTGCGGCGCCCATCGGGGCCCGGGCCGAAACAGAAACAGGCTTTGAGCGGAGATCAACGGTGGCATGTGAGGCTCCTTGAATCGGCAAGGCGCACTACACCACAGTCTCGGGGATGGGGTGGACCACTCATGGGACGCGGACGCAATGGCCTGGATCGCGGGTGATCCCGGTGTCGGTATGTGCACCCTCGATTCGACTCCGTTTTCTGCCCTGTGAGCGCGGCCGTCCCAGGTGCTCCCGACTGGCCAGCAGCCAGCACAATGCCATCATGGCGAACTTCCTCGAACCGCGATGTGGGGAGCCGCTTGGGACTGGCCGCATGTGCCATGACCTAACACTCGGTGAGAGCTGGGTGGGTTGTCCTCATCCGACCCCCCGATTCACCCGGGCGATTTGCCTCGATCAATGCACGCTGCGCTGAAAATCACTGGGGCAGGCGGCTAAAGGATGCCGAGCTCGCGGCCGCGTTTCACGGCGCGTGTCCTGTCGGCAACTTCGAGGTTTCGGGCGGCGGCTTGTGTGGGCAACCGGTCGCTGAAGCGCAGTTAGCGTATCGCGGTCGCGAATTAGGTGTGCGCAGCTGCTCGGGCAGAGGTCTCGAGGTGCGCATTCAGGCGCTAAGTAGCCCGTTTTAAGCGGTCGCCGTCCATTCGGTGGCCAGAGCGCCGAATCCACCTTGGCGCCGAGCGACTGTCGGCTTGGCGCGCAGGTGCTCCTTTAGAAAGCCGTTTGCAACCACCAGGATTAGCGGTCTGTCACGCCCCGTGGCGAAACGCACACTGGAGCGGTAGACGTCGCGGCGAGCAACGGCCACATTGCGGCGAGGTCAATAGCCAGTGCAATATGAAACTCCTCACTGTGGTGTATTTAGCGACCCGGTGTGGTCGCTTGTGGGGCAGATCGCCGTGCTCTGGACAGTGCGGCCGAACGACGACCTACTGTCATCGACGCCAGCCTCGGTGACGCGGCCGGCCGGCGATTGTGACTGTCGCCCGCCTCAGAGGCATACAAGCGAGGACCTGCGCCGCAGGACCGTTCTCGCTGCTTCTCACCCGGGTGAATTGCACAGCTGGATGAGGACAACTCACCCGCTGTGTGCAGATAGTGGTCGCTGACCTGAGCCGCGAGCGGTAGCACTGATCATCAACCTACTGCGTGAGGGAGGCAGAGAGTGTGCGACAGGGCCGCAGCGGCGCAACGAAATACGAACGGAGATCGCATGTCTTATAAATGGGCTACAGGCATCATGGCTGATGAGCTGGGAAGCTCCCGAATTACCGCCGTTGCGGCGCTCGTGGCGCGGTATGGTCTGGTCATAGTCTTGGCCTGGTTCGGTGCCATGAAGTTCACTTCCTATGAATCTCAGGGAATTTCACATTGGGTAGCCAATAGTCCCCTCTTGAGTTGGGCCTACAACATCATGTCCATCGACGCCTTTGGTCGATTGAACGGATCGATAGAGTTGATTGTTGCAGCATTGCTGGCGGTCAAGCCGTGGTTCCCGAAGGCTTCCGTGGTGGGCGGCGTATTCGCATCGCTGTTCTTCGTGACCACGCTGAGTTTTATGGTCACGACCCCCGGCGTCGGCGAGGCTTCTGCCGGTGGCTTTCCCGTTTTGTCTGCCGACGGAGAGTTTTTGATGAAGGACATCGCGAACCTCGGCCTAGCGCTGTGGCTGCTGGCGGATGCGATTGACGCAACCCGCAGACGGGCGATAGCCGCCAAAGCAACCTGACAGCTCCCACCGATGAAAATGCCCGCGGTGAGGAAGCCGGCGGCCGCGCACTGCTCACCAATGTCCTTCGGCCATCATCGAGACGCACCCACTTCTATTAGGCAGATCAGCTACGCCAACGCATTCGTAGCTCAAGGCGGCTCTCGGCAGCTCGCTAGCAGTCGAAGATCGCTTTACCAACACCCAAAACGTGTCTGAGCAATCCGGAAAATCACCGCTCACGCAGGTGGCATACATCACGTTGCCACGCGGAATCGTCGCCGTCTGCGAGCGCTTGTAGCGGGTAGCTGCCACGACCGCACCGAGCGATGGCAAACGAGAACAGGAATCGGGTCAAACCCATGAACAGATCCCAGCTATGCCGGATGGGCACCATGGTCACCAAGGGCGCTCAGTCCACCGTCTTCACCATGCTAGCGGTGGCGGCGATCGTGGTGGGCTCATTGGCCGGCCCGGTCACGACAGCCAGCGCCGCGGACGACGTATGTGCCGACGTCGAGGTGGTCTTCGCCCGCGGCACCAATGAGCCCCCCGGTGTCGGCGCGACCGGGCAGGCGTTCGTCGACGCGCTGACCGCGAAGCTTCCGGGCAAAAGCGTCGGCGTATACGGAGTGAACTACCCGGCCTCGTTGAACTTCGGGCAGGCGGTCGACGGCATCGCCGATGCCAGCAACCGCATCCAGTCGGTCGCGGCGAGCTGCCCGGCGACCAAGATCGTGCTGGGCGGTTACTCGCAGGGTGCCGCAGTGGCTGGCTACACCACGTCGAGCGTCGTACCTGCCGGATACGTCCTGCCTGCCGGCGTCTCCGGTCCAATGCCGGCTGGAATCGCGTCCCACGTCGCGGCTGTCGCCCTGTTCGGTACGCCCGATGAGTGGTTCTTGAATCTGGTTGCCCACGATGCGCCCCCGATCCCCATCGGTGAGTCCTACACGGCCAAGACTGTTCAGCTGTGCGCAACGGGTGACCCGGTGTGTTTTCCGGGTGGTCTGAGCCGCGCCGCACACAGCTCCTACAAGGACAACGGGATGGCAATCCAGGCAGCTGATTTCGTGGCCGGCCAGTTGGGTGTCAGCGCTGCCTCAGCGGCGATGGTGCAGACGGCAGGCAAGGTCGGCGTGAACTGAACCAACCGAGCTGAAGCGACCGACGGCCGGAAGTGAGTCCTTATCGGAGCCCTTCCGGTCTTCGCCGTATCTAGCCGCGGCGCGCTGTCTGTAGGCCATGGCTGCACCTGCTGGTTCATGTCCTCACTCTGGGAACCGGAAGCTGACCCGGCGCACGAACAAATGGTGAACCTGGGCCTGCACAGGGTTGCATCCAGCAGAGTGGTGTACGAATCGGCCGTGATTACCGGGTTCGACGTGTCGTAGCTGAATGATTGAAGGTCATCGCGTGATTTCTTCGAGTCCCCAAGCTGCGGTACGACGCATCGACCTTGACGACGGGGGAATCACAATCCGAAATGAGCGCGGCGCAGAACCGTGTGACCGCTGGTCGGGGGTCTGGGCGAGGAGGGTCGGCTCGATTTCTCCCGTGGGCGTGCGGTGGCCACCGGATATGCGCTGCCGCGGCGGCTGGGCGTCGGTATGGGGCAGCGACTGAACCTGCTCTCCGATAGTGCTTCGGAGGTGGTGCGGGTGGCCGCGGTACTGCCGGACCGGTTCTCGGCCGGACTGTTGGCCGCGATGCTGGACCGTCAGCCGGTGTCATTGCTGTTGGCGTTGGAGGAGGCGGTGCGTGCGGATCTGCTCGTCGACGATGGTGAGCGGCTGCGGTTTCGGCATGACTTGCTGCGCGAGGCCACCCGGCAGTCCCTGCCGCAGTCATTGCGGCGGGCGATGGAGCGCCAGTCGGCGTCGGTCATGCTGCGGTTGGGTGCGGCGCCCGAGGAGGTCGCAACTCAGCTCGCTCGCAGCGCCGAGCCCGGAGACATGGAAGCAGTCGATGCGCTGCGCCGGGCCGCTCAATCGGTGGGCCACAGCGATGCCAGCGCGGCCGCGGACCTGAGCAAGCGCGCACTGGAACTACTGCCCGCCGTGCACCATGACTACGGATCATTGGTCGCCGAAACGGTGGAGTGGCACAACCGGGCCAGCCGCTATGGCGAGGCCGAAGAGTTGGCCGTCGTGGCGCTCGCGGGGGCGGCCTCGCCCGAAGTCGAGGCTGAGATCCGCCTCCGGCTTCCGACGCATACCAAGCACAGCACCCCCTGGCGGGTAGAGGAGAACCGCCGAGCGCTGCAGTTGAGCGGTATCGGCGAGGTCACCCCGACACCGGCACCACCTCATCCTCTGGGTCGTGAATGATAGGTATTGGGCAGTCCAGACGTCGACCACGCGCTACCACGTCCCAGTAACTGATGGGCATACCGTCAGGTCGGTGCGGATCAAGGTGCGTGCGCTGTACGGTGTCGGTTCCGAGACGCGGTCTGGCACCGTCCCGCGTCTGGAGGACACCGCTGAGAGTACAGGCGGGGGGATGAGTACAAGGCGTTGACTTCGCGGTGGTTACAGTAGTCCGAGTAGCCGCAGGTCGGTGACGTATTTGATGATGACCTGCGGCGTGATGTGCGGGATATCCTTGTTGGGACCGATTTTCGCGTTCCGCACCGCAGAGCGGAACCGGTCGGTCGGGGCGATTGACCCGCGGATTGGTGTCTTCGGTCGCTGGTAATTGTGCAGCAGCGGGAGTAGCGAGGCTTGGCGCTGTCGCTCGGGTAGGGCTCGCAGCGCCGTCTTGAACCGCTGCAACCACGCGCCGTAGTGACCGGCGACGCGCTCGATTGGAGAGCCCGCTTCGATGAGCCAGTCGACGTACTCGTCGAGTCCGATACCGTCGTCGTACGGGTTCATCACGTGATAGGTCTGGAACCCATCGACGTGTGTGCCCAGGGTGGAGATCGCCTGGGCGATGAATTCGACGGGCAGCCCGTCGTAGTGTGCTCGCTGCCGGTTGCCGTCGGCTCCGAGTTCGTAGAACGAGATGGGCGCGATGCCGGTGGTCAGCAGGCTCAGCATCATGCGGGTGAACATGTCCGGCAGGTTGAGCTGTCCGGCGTAGGTGGTGTCGGCCAGGATCATGTCGCAGCGGAACACCGCGACGGGTAGGCCGTGGTGTTCGTTGGCCTCGCGCAGCAGCACCTCGCCGGCCCACTTGCTGTTGCCGTAGCCGTTTGCGTAGCTTTCGTCGACCGTTCGGGTGGCGCTGACGATCCTGATGTCTGCGTGCTCGGTGAACTTGCCTGGCTCGATGCCGTCGCCGACGCCGATCGTCGACAGATAGACGAACGGCTTCTTCTTCGTGGTCAGCGCGATGCGGATCAGCTCGGCCGTGCCGAGTGCGTTGGGGCCGAAGAGCTGGCTGTAGGGCAGGACGTGGTTGACCAACGCGGCGGGGTCGACGATCAGGTCGACTGTGTCGGCGAGCCGCTGCCAGGTGGCGTCGTCGAGGCCGAGGTTGGCTTCACCCTTGTCGCCGGCGAGGACCTCGAGGTGTTCTGCGGCCAAGGAACGGTAGTGCGCCAACAGCTTCGGGCCACCGCTGTCGAACGTGGCGTCCAGCCGGGCGCGTGCCGCAGCGTCGTCCTTGGCGCGGACCAGGCAGATGACCTTGCCGTCGACCAGGTCCATCCGCTCCAGCCACTCCAGCGCCAGGTAGCGGCCGAGGAAGCCGGTGGCGCCGGTGAGCAGCACCGTGCGCACCTCGGGGTTAGGGCCCGGCAGGGCCGCCGCAGCGGTAAGGGTTGCAGAGTCCAGGAACTTGTCCAGCGTCAGATCGCCGGCATGTACCTCGGTCGCGTCAGCGCCGTGAACGGATGCGTACGTCGGTCGCTTGCTGCCGCCCGCGCGTTGCGCCTCGACGTAGGCGGCGATGGCGGCCAGGTCGCTGGCCGGGCTGACAATGACGCCGACGGGCACGTCCACGTGGAAGATCTCGTTGAGCCGGTTGGCGAATGTCAACGCCGACAATGAGTCTCCGCCCAGGTCGGTGAACTGGGCGTCGGCCCGCACGTCGGAGGCGGCTGCACCGAGCAGTGCGCTGGCGGCCCGGCTGACGGTCTCGAGCACCGGGCGGTCGGCGCCGCTCTGCCGCATGGCGCGCAGTGCGCCCGCCTGGGCGTCGGACAGGTCGAGGTAGAGCTGTTCGAGCTCGGCGCCGTAGCGTTCCTTGAGCCGCGGCCAGGCCAGCTTCCCTATGCCGGTGAGCAATCCGTTCTCCATCGTGAACGGCGTTGTCTCGATCAGCAAGTCGCGTGGGATCTCGTAGGACTGCAGGTCCGCCGAGCGCGCCGCGACCTTGAGCGAGGCGCTGATGACGGGCTTCAGTTCGTCGGCGCCGTAACGGGACTGCGCGTCCTCGGTCGGCACCACGACGGCCAGCAGATAGGGCCGGGCACTGTTGCCGTAGATGAAGACCTGCGCAACCAGCGGGCTTTCGCCGAACACCACCTCCAGCCTCGAGACGGCGACGAACTCGCCCTGCGACAGCTTCAATACGTTGTTGCGGCGGTCGAGATACCTGAGTTGGTCCGGACCCACCTCGGCGACGATGTCGCCGGTGCGGTAGTACCCGTCGGCATCGAACACGTCCGCGGTGATCTCCGGTCGCATGTAGTAGCCCGGGAACATAGTCTCGGACTTGACCAGCAGCTCGCCCCTGGGATGGGGGCGGTCGGTGCGGAAGTAGCCGAGTTCGGGTACGTCGGCCAGCTTGTAGTCGATCACCGGCGGGCGTTGCACCTGCCCATTGACGAAGACCGGCCCGGCCTCGGTGGAGCCGTACCCGTCCGTCAAGCGCATGTCGACCAGCGATTCGATGAATGTCTTCATCTCCGAGGAGATGGGCGCCGAGCTCGTCATCGCCGAGACGACCCGCCCGCCGAGCACGTTCGTGCGCATGTCGGCCAACACGTCGGCCTCGACGGTCCGCCGGTCGGCGCCATCGGCGGATCGGCGGTCGACTTCGCTCTGGAACCGCTCGAACAGCATGTCCCAGATCCGCGGAACGAAACTCAACTTGGTGGGCCGCACCAAAGCCAGGTCTTCGAAGAACGTCGAAACATCCCCTTGCGCCACAAAATACGCCGTTCCGCCTGCGGCGAGGGTGATGTAGAGAACGCGACGTCCCATGATGTGGCTCATCGGCAGATAGTTCAGCGTGATATCGGGAAGCGCACCTGCACTGCTCACCGCCGACACGTTGGACCGACGCCAAAGATTGGTGATGACCCCCTTCACGGTATGCATGGCGCCCTTGGGGGAGCCGGTGCTACCCGACGTATAGATCAGCAGGGCCAGTGCATCATTGTCGGACTCGGACCACGGCGGCACCGGCTGCACATAACCACGGGCGATGACATCGGCCAATGTCTCGACGACAACCGCAGTTCCTGCGAGTCGGGTGGCGGCGGCCGCCACGGCGTCGCGGTGGTCGTCCACCTCACCGTGGTAGTCGAACACCACCAACCGCTGCGGGAGATGACCGGTGAGCACCAGCTCGACGGCGTCGTCGAGGAAGCCGACGCTCGACGCGATGACCACAGGAGCGGTCTCGGCGGCGATGGGCCGCAGCGCCGTGAGCGGTGCGCCGGTCTGGAGCGGAACCGCGACCGCCCCGAGGCGAAGAAGCGCCATGTCGACGGTCGTGTAGTCGGTGCTAGTGACTCCGAGGACCGCGACCCGATCATCCGGTCGCACCGGATTCCGAGTCAAGCTGGCCGCGACGGCGACGACCCTGTCCGACAGCTCGCCGTAGCTGATGGTGTCGAACCGGGGGAGCAGTTCCGCCGACGTCCGGCCCGTCGCCGGGTCGGCGACGAACTGGACGGCCCGTTGCCCGAGTGCCGGCCGGTCGGCGTAGCCGTCGAGAATGGTCGAAACGATTTCGGGTAGCCGCAGCTCGGGCGACTCGATCGCCTGCGTGATCACCTCGCTCGGTCCCGCACCGGTGAACTGTCGGTCGGTGGCGTGCAGATCGGAGATCCGACGTTGGAGGCGTTCTTCTCGGGCGTCAGTCGACATCAACAATCCTGTTCATCTGTAGAGAGTCCCAGCGGCTGTCGGCTCGCCACGTCGATGACGAAGCACCTCGCTACTCAGGACGAAGTTTGACCGACCAGCGCCTACACCGGAACCCCAACTTGTCAGCGACTCTCCAAGGGCAGCCAGAAGATTCAGCGCCCCGCCGCCCAAGGTCGCTGCGACCAGGCCCAGCCCTGCCCCGCCGCGGCTGTATCCGTCAGCCATGGTCGCGGCGGAGAACTCGTGCTTGGCCGACACCGCGGTGATGTCGGACCGCAAGTGCGCCGGGTCGTACAGATCTTGATGTTAGCGCCGTCCACAGCAAAGAAGTAGTCGCCGCCAATCGACGCGAGACGGTCGACGATGTGGTCGACCGCCCGCCGCTTAATAGGCACCGCTGCAACACCTTTCGCTCCTGCGGGTTTGGTTCACGTTCATCTCGGCGGGGTGAGGTTGTAGCGGGCGATAAGGTCGGGTAGCCATGGGGGTTCGCCGAATTGCAGTCCGTACGCCTTTGCGAGTGTCGCGATTGCCTCGACGGGTGGGGCGCCCTCGGTTGTCAGGTCAACCAGGTCGCGGAAGTACTTTTCGAAGCCGGCTGGGCTGATCACCTCGATCATGCGGGCCGGGGCGGAGCCCGCGTTCCACATCGTGTGTAGTTCGCCTCTGGGCTTTGTGATGTAGCCGCCCGCACCAAGTACGGCCTCGCGGTCACCTGAGCGGAAGCCGATTTCGCCCTCGGTGACGATCGAGTACTCATCTTCTCTGGTGTGCAGGTGCGGCGGTACGAGGGCGCCCACAGGGAACGGGTGCTCCACGATCGCCACCGCGCCGCCGGTGTCCTCGCCCCACAGCTTGAACACCACCCCGTGCGGGCCTACGTTGCCCGCCCTGCCCTGGCCTGGGCGGACAATGGTCAGCGGTGGGGGGGTTCCGGTTTCACTCATGCGTTGACTTCCTCGACAGCGTGTGCGCCGCCCTGGCGGTTCGCGGCATACAGTGCGGCGTTCATCGCCTTCTTCGAATCCGGCCAGGTGTTAAGAGCTTTGTGGCCGGCTCCTAGCGCGTGATGTGTAGTCGGCACGAATCCGAGTCGGCCAGCGGCGGCATCGAGGGGCGGGTGGGCGTGGAAATCGGCATCAGCTGGAGTAGTTATTCGTGACATCTGTTGGCCTCCTTGTCAATCGACGGGCGCGGTCACGGCCGAGGCAACAGTACGTTGAGCGTCTAACGGCCGCGGACCGAGCATAACAAACAATGGACTAACTAGTCCTTCGCAAACGTCTCCAGGTACGAGATCTCGTAGGGACCCTGCGGGGCGCGGGTGACGCGGGAAACGCCGCAGGTGCTGATCGACCTGGCGCGCACCACGCGACTGGAGCAGTGCCGCAACGCGCTGTTCTCCGGTGTGGACAAAGTTTCGGCCAATGGCAAATTCGAAGAATCCTTCGCCACCTTCGACGGCACCTTCAGCATCACCCTGTCCGTGGATGAGGTCTACAGCAAGTGGCGACGGGCCACGTTAGAAATGAACGGGTCGGTCACCATGCCCGAGTCCGACACGATCGCCGTCGCAGACACACCAGACCCTCTGCAAACCGGCCCATCCACGCGCCCATCTGGCGATGCGATCTGGGCCGCGCACGCCGGCCAGCCCGCGGTGTCGGATGTGAACCCGGTCGCAACGTCGCCGGAGAACCCATCCGGTCAGCGGTAACGGCGGCCACGCTGCAGTCGTCCGGGAGACTCGAACGAGCGACACGACGGGCGATAGCAATACCCGAATCTCGTCGAATGAGACCGGCCTAAGGCCAGGGCCGCAAGTGATCTGCCCCTCGCACACCCGACGGGCACAGACCCATCGCACACCGAAAGTCATCTGGACTGTCACCGCGCAAACTCTCCGTATCTGTCCGGGCGTCAGCCGTCGCAACCCGCAACGAGCAACCAGTCTGAGCCCGGGTGAGCCCCCGCGGCACTGACCGCCTGAACCATCACCTCAAAGAATCACACGGACGACGACGTACACCAAGTCCCTGAACTTGACCGCCCGCCCGGGGCCTGGAAGGGACCTGGGTTGGCGAGGAGATCGTGGAACGTGACCGACTTCGTGGAGATGTGCCGGCTTCACGGCGTCCCCGTTGTTCCCGACCGGCATCCCCGTTGTTCCCGACAGGACCGGGAAGGCTCGCCCTTACCGGTGATTGCGGAGACTCGATTAGATCGGATGCGTTCTCCGCGACTACCTCCGGCGCACGCTCGCGGTGCCCATTTGGCGTGCTCACGGTCGTCGCGACACCAACACGTACCCACCGACGCCGAACACCACCGGCATCATCACCAACAATGCTTAACACTGTGCTCATCATCACTTTTCTCAACCTCTGCATCGATGCTCTATGGCGCCGGTTCCCGGTTGAGCGGCGGCGGTCGCGGTGATCCAGAATTCAATGACTACGTTGGCAGCGCGGGCACCGCCGTACATCGCCCCAGCGGTCGATCTATAGGACCGGGTCGGCGTATAGCTACTTCGACCTGAAAAAGTGCTGATGTTCTGGGGTGCTTCGGCGGGGCGGCTGTTGTTCGGTCGGTGGTGTCCGCTCGTTCTGCTCTTCATGACGCCTAGCGACATCGTGCCTTTCGGCCCAGTCGATGCCGCAGAACAGTGTCTGTGTGATTGCCTCCCACCGTGGTGCGGATATGGCGGGTTCTGACCCGTGCAGGATGCGCAGCGCTCTACTTACGAGCCTCGATGGGCTTCCCTCCGATGAGCTGTTCGCGATTCCAGTGACCTGCACGGCGTCGGTCTGTGTCGAGAGCTCGAAGGCTCGAGAAGACTGAGACGTTGCCTCCGCGTGAGCGGGCTTGAAATCACGACCTTAACCCACCTGCCAGCCACTCCGACGCGGCACGCATTACGGTGGCACGAAGGGTGTTTGCCGCCGAGGTTCCCCAAAATGAGACCTGGGGGCGAACAACGATCAGTCCCGAGAACCGCGTCGGTGTGTAGAAGACCTCAAAAGGTCCGATAAAACTCAGTCGTCCATCCCAGGTACTGACGGTCGGTCGGATCTAAGCCTCGATCCGTGGATTGAAGTGATTGATGTGGCTCAAGGGGTCATTCTTTCGGCTGGCGGGTGGTGAGCAAGGGATAGTCGCTGGTCTGCCCAGCTTTTCCTGTGCGCTCCGGTTGGGCCTGTTCGGCGAGTGGTCAGGGTGTCGTGGTCAGCGGTGGTGGGTGTCGAGCGCCGACCGTGTTGTGCCAGAGCCTGGTCCATGCCTGTGCCCAGGGCCAGTGCGTCGGTAGGTGCAGGACGGGTCGTCGTTGTGGGCGGGCCAGTCGGGCAGGGATGTTGACGATGCGCCGCCGCAGCGTGGCACCTCGTGCGACCGCGTGGGCCGCACCGGTGAGCACGCCGCCCGCGCGCAGCACGTTGTGGGCGATCGCCGCGCACAGGACCCAGGCCGAGTTGGCGCCGAACCGGCCCGACGGAATGTGTGCCAGTGGTCCGTCGATCAGATCGGCGAACACGGTTTCGATGATCGCGTGCTGGCGGTGGGTGAGGTCGGCCTCGGCGACAGGTAGCTCGGCGTTGGTGAGAAACGGGTGATACCGCCAGATGGGGAACAGGGCGTCGCGGTAGCGGGCGTCGCGGACGCGGCGTACCACCAGGCGGGCGGTGATCGCATCGGCGGTGGAAGCGAATGCGGTGTAGGGGATTTCGGCGACCTCGGCATTGGAGATCCAGGCACCCGTGTCGGGATCGCGGACCGCACCGGGATAGGACACCGGGGCCCAGGCGTCGGCGTCGATCGTGGCGATGGCGCGTTCGACAGCCAGGTTGCGGGTAATCGCCAGCGAGAACTGGGCGCCTGCGCGTCGGCACGACCTGACCACCGAGCAGTTTCCGTAGGCCGAATCGCCGCGCACCAGAATCTGCCCGTCTGCTCCGGCGGAACGGGCGGTGCTGATCGCTTGGGCGATCATGCGCCCAGCGCCCTTGCCCGAGCCGGCCTTGCCGGCGCGTAGCCGCATTCCGCAGATCACCGGCGCCGAACCGGGTGTGCTGAGGGTGGTCGCCAGCGGCGAGAGTCCCTTGCGCAGGACCTGGCGGCCGGCGATCTTGGTGTGCCCGTAGGAGGCGCCTTGCTTGGCGTGTCCGTAGACCGGGCGCAGCAGCGAATCGATGTCGATGAACACCCACGCATCGGATCGGGCCAGCAGCTCGGCCCGATCGCATAACGCCAGCAGATGTTCACGCAGCACCGACTCCAACTGGCGGGCATGCCCGAAGGTGAACTCCCGCAACAACGTTCCTACTGTCGACGGTGCGTATACGCCGCCAAACAGCGACTTCATCCCGCCCGAGCGCACGATATCGACATCCTCGATACAGTCTGCGCCAGCGCACATGGCTGCGATCAATGTGGCCAGTTTCGACGCCGGGTTCGCCGACGCAGACTTGATCTTCGGTTCGGCGATATGGACCTTCTCGGCCAAAAGACCAGCCAGCCCAGTCTGGACGGCCAGCGTCATCACCGGCACCAACCCCGCACACGACACGAGATGCTCATCGTCGAACACCGCTGACGCGGCGACGAAGTTATGGGACACTTGCACCGGAAGTGCCTTTCTGACCTGGTTCGATTGATGCGTAAGGAACACCAATCATCCCAGTTCAAAGGGCACTTTCCTCATTACGACACACGTCGACCATCACAATCCGTCGGTGAATCAAAGCTAAGTAAATAAGTCCCCTGCCGATGCCGATGATGCCGCGTGCGCAACAGCTGTCGTGCACGACCAGCGGAATCGAATTAGACTGACCGCCACCGCTATTGGGCTTTGGGTGCTAGTTCAAACGCCTCTGCTCCGACAGAAACGTTCTTGATCCACTGCCGACTGCGCCGGCCTGCCCAGTAACACGAGTCGGCAACCTTGCAGACGACACCTTCCATCCCCACGTCGGCCATCGCTGCCAGAATCTCCCGCCCGTCGACGCCAAGCCAGGCCGGCCATGTTGCGAGATAACACGTCACAGCATCCCGCTCGAGGTTCTCGAGGATGCTGCGACGCTCCTGATATGGGAGACGTGTCAGGTCACAGCCATCCAAGTGCAGGACGTCGAACACCACGAGGCGAGCGGGAAGCCAGCTCTGCAGCGTCTTTGATGGCAGCGGTACGTGCAGGCGCCGCTGAAGAAGCTGAAAGTTCGGCCGCGTGCGGTCATTCATGACGATGATTTCACCGTCGAGAACGACATCGCGATGGCCTACGGCCGAGCACCCCGACACCACGTCCGGAAAGAATGCCGACAGGGTGTTGGCTTGACGACTGAGACTGAACAGTTCCGCCCGTCCACCGCCGATCCGCGCGGCGCATCGAGCCCCGTCAAACTTGGACTCGACAACCCATTCCGGACCACAGGGCGGTTGTCCCGCCGGGGCTAACATCGGCGCTGGCGGCACGGGGCTTCGTAGGTCGGTGCTGGGCCGCGTCACCAATCTAGTGTGCCGGTTCGAGGAACCGCGTCGACGGGCGTCCTGCTTTGCCGCAGGTCAACGGGGACGTCGGTGGTGTTGGGTTGTCGGAGCTGCGGCGCTCTCATGTTCGTGTCAATTCTGGAACCCGTCTAAGGAGCCACCGGACCGATTGCTGCAGGGCTATGTCGGGGGCACTCTTGGGATGATCGTTCGTCACGGTGACGGTTGACAACTGCGCCAATATCACGATGCCGCCGATAAGAACGGCCGTACCTCAAATATGGGCGCCGCCGCTTTGTCTACTGCAGATACTGCTCGTCGGTGACGTGTTCCATCCAGTCGACGGGCGTGCCGTCGACGAGTCCTTGAATGGCGATGTGGGTCATGGCCATATCGGCTGTGCCGCCGTGCCGGTGCTTGACGCAGGGTTCGGTCGAGATGACGTCGCCGGCGGCGATGTCCTGTCGTTGTGCCGGGAGACCGCTTCGATGACGAGGCCGCTGTCACGGATCTCGATCGCCAGTGGCCCAGTGACTGCCCAGCTTCGTGGTGTTCGGTGATCCAGAGGGGTCAGCAGTCGCCGCCTTTAGTCGCGATCGGCCACGCGCGGCATCGCAGGGGTGAGCCAGCGCGCGACTTCCCGCCGACCCAAGATCCCCAGCGCGGCCTTGGCGGCGTCACCCGTCCACGGGCGCAACCGCAAGGGCTTGGTGATCAGCTCGTCGGTACCGCCACCACGTGGACATGGGCGCCTTCGCACATCGATTACTCCTCGTCACCGGCCCGGCCGCCGGTATCGACATTAGTCTCACGAAATCACCGCAAAGGACTGGATGGTTCACTTGAAGCGTTATGCTGACGGCCAGGCACCCAAATAGTCCGCCCCAGACAGGGGTATCAGCTTGCGGACTCGCTGGACGTCGGAATCCTCAACAGCCGCAGTCGGATTGTTCACCGTCTCGAACATGCGATGACCCGTGACAAGACGATCAGCCTCCGCGCCATCATGGAGTAGGCGCGGGCCCTTCATCACCGCAGCGGCGGATCGCTCGACCGGCCTGGAAGCGTCATGGCTGTGAACCTCTCAACGGGGATCAGCTCCGCGTCGACCTCTCACCCGGGTGAAATACGCTGCCGGATGACGACAATTCACCCCATACGCACAGATAGTGGTCGGTGATCCGAGCCGCAACGGGCAATACCTGGACCGCCTCAACCTTCTGCGCCAAGGAGACCGCCAATGTTCGGCAGGGCCACAGCGGCGCAATGACATACGAACGTAGAAGGGTTTGAGAATGAAATATATGCCAACACGAGAGGCCGTCACGTTTGAAGCGGTGACCCAGCAGATCATCGGCATCGTCGAAGCTGAAGTGGGGGCTAAGGATCTAAGCGCTGATTCGACGCTGCAGAGCGGGGGGCTGGATTCGCTGAAGGTCGTTTCAGTCATCTTCGAGATTGAGGCGCGCTACGACATCTGCCTTGACGACGAGGACGCGGACGATGTTCGCACTGTTGGCGATCTGGCAGCTGTGGTGGTCCGCCGCATTGAGGAGCAACTGTGAGAGGCGCTCCCGCAATCCATCCGAAGTACGACACCCTTAATGAGATGCTCGCCGTGGCCGCGCAGAGCGGCGCGAGCCTGTTCTTCGTAAACCGCAAAGAACAGGACCACGAAGTCCCAATGGCTCGGATTCGGGAGCGCGCGCGGTTGATCGCTGCGGATCTACGGGATGGGGGGTGCGCAAGGGCGATCGGATCGCGCTGGTGTTGCCGACCTGCCCGGAGTTTGTGGAGTGCTTCTTTGGTGTGTTGTACGCGGGCGCGGTCCCGGTTCCCCTGTATCCGCCGGTGCGGCTGGGACGACTCGAGGAATATCACCGCAAGACCGCCGCCATGCTGGCAGCGGTGGATGCCGCCCTGGTCGTGACCGACCAACGGATCAGGCGGTTCCTCGGTGTGACCGTTGATATCTCAGCTCCACGCGTCGGCTGTGTGATCGCATCCAGCCTGGGCGGCACGACGACCTCGGTCGAGATGGAAGTCGCCGACGACGACGTGGCATTGATCCAATTCTCGTCGGGCACCACCAACGATCCCAAGCCGGTGGCCCTAACCCACGATAATCTCCTGTCCAATCTGGCTGCCATCGACCGCTACCTCGCCGATGAGGGAGTGCCGAACCGGGTCGGCGTCACCTGGCTGCCGCTCTACCACGACATGGGACTGATCGGAAATCTGCTGTCCGCCTTCTACGTTCCCGCCAAGTTGGTTCTGCTGCCACCCGAGCTGTTCGTCGCGGTTCCGGCGGCGTGGCTGCGCGCCATCTCTCGACACCGGGGCACCGTCACCGCGGCACCCAACTTCGCGTTCGGCCTATGCTTGAAACGAATCCGCGACGAGGAACTCGACGGAGTCGACCTGTCCTCCTGGCGAGTCTCGCTCAACGGAGCCGAGGCGGTCACCGCGGCAGCGCAGCGCCGATTCGATGAGCGATTCGGGCGCTGGGGCCTGCGTGCATCGGCGCTCACCCCGTGCTACGGGATGGCCGAGGCCTCGTTGGGCGTGACATTCAAACCGGCCGGCACCTCATTTCGCACCCTTGGCGTGGATGCCGAGAAACTGGCGCTCAAGGGCATCGTCGAGCCGGGCGCTGAAGAGCTGGTCAGCGTGGGCCGCCCGCTGGCCGGTGTGGAGGTAGAGATCCGTGGCGCGGCCGGGGTCGCTGCCGCCTGGCCGTGTTGGTCACGTCGTCGTTCGGGGGCCCAGCGTGATGGTGGGCTACTTGGGCCGGACCGACCTGACCGATCACGCGCTACACGACGGCTGGCTGGACTCGGGCGACCTCGGGTTCATCCACGACGGCGAGCTCTATTTGTGCGGCCGGCACAAGGACATCATCATTGTGCGCGGCGCCAACCACGCCCCCGAGGAGTTCGAGGCCGCGCTGGACGGACTGCAGGGTGTCCGCACCGGATGCGCAGTCGCCCTCGGATTCATTCCCACCGGTGAGGACGACGAGGCGCTGGCCATGCTGGTCGAGACGGCTTCCGATGCCGCCCCCACGCTGGCACACGATGTCGCGTCGCGGGTCGAGGAACGCACCCGCATCCGGCCGGCGCATGTGGAGTTGCTGGCACCGGGCACGCTGCCGCGGACCAGCAGCGGAAAGCTGCGACGTCGAGAAGCCC
The DNA here is from genome assembly GCF_054057895.1 of Mycobacterium sp. URHB0021. Lineage (NCBI taxonomy): Bacteria > Bacillati > Actinomycetota > Actinomycetes > Mycobacteriales > Mycobacteriaceae > Mycobacterium > Mycobacterium sp. URHB0021. The sequence goes on along the minus strand of NZ_JBSRZT010000001.1, from coordinate 153,023 downwards.
GCACTCAGTGGCTGGCCGGGACGCTGGCCCCTCCCAACAAGGTCTCCGCCGTGCGGCTACTGGTCGAGGCGGCCCACGGAGAGCTGCGCCACGCGCGCGCAACATTGACACGGCACACGGCGGCCAAGGCACCGTCGGCCAGCTAAGGGATACGAATGTACCAGGCAAACACCGTTATCGACGCGCCGTCGGGGGGCGCGCCCTCGCCGGGGTACCCGGCGCCCAAGGCTGTACGCCTGCGGCCCACGCTGCTGGGCATCTCGTCGGCGCACCCTCCCTTTGAGGTCACCATGGACGAGAGCTGGGAGCTGCTCTTTCAGCATATGTCCCCGCCGGTTCCGTTCGCGCAGCGCATCATTCAGTCGACAGCCGTACACAAGCGCCACATTATGTGGAACCCCGATACGTTGCCGCAAGTCTGCGCCATGCGCACCGGTGACCGAATGGCCGCGCATGCCGAGGCGGTACTCGACGTGGCGTCCCGGTCGGTCAACCAGGTGATCGAGGGTTTTGACACGGCCCGTATCGGCAGCTTGGTGATGGCCTGCTCGACGGGTTACGTCAATCCAGGGCCCGATCTGCTGATCGCCAAAGCGCTTGGACTGCGCTCAGATCTGCGACGCACGTTCATCGGCCACATGGGTTGCTACGCGGCGCTCAACGTGATCAAGGTCGCGATGGACAGTGTGGCCGCCAGACCCGACGAGCTGGTCATCGGCAACTGCACCGAACTCAGCTCCGCTCACGTGCGCAACAGCCCGATGCCTGACGAGGACCCGATGGAATCGCTGATCACCCAGGCGCTGTTTGGCGATGCGAGCGTGTCGATGCTGATGGGATCGGCACCTGAGGGCGCCGGCATCCACTTTCTGCGAACGCACACAGAGCAACTCTATGACCAGCACACGATGATGAGTTTGAACATCGGCAACCAGTCGTTCTGGATGACGCTGGCCGGCGGTGTACCAGCGGCGCTGCAAGACAACATCGAGAGCTTCCTCGTCAAACTCCTCCAACCGCTAGGCCTGTCCAACCGTGATATCGGTCACTGGGGAATTCATCCGGGCGGCCCGAAAATCCTGCGAGTGCTAGGTAAACGGCTGGGATTGGAGCCGGAGCGCTTACGCGCCAGCTGGGATATCCTGGCCAACGCCGGGAACTGCGCCTCAGCCACCGTGCTGCTCGTGCTCGAAAACATTCTGGCGGTCGATCGACCCAGCCCCGGCGAGTACGGCGTCCTGGTGACATTCGGGCCCGGACTCACCATCGAAGGCGCGGTCCTTCGCTTTTGAGCCAGATCGATGCCCAGGTCGCGGCCGGGTCGGAGGATACGTGTTAGCCGGTCTTGCTCGGCTTGCCATTCGTGCGCCGCGGCGGATCATCGCCATCGCGCTGCTGGTCATGGTCGGCACGGGCCTGTTCGGCGTCCCGGTGGCCAACAGCCTGTCCGCGGCCGGCTTCCAAGATCCGACCGCGGACTCCGCGCACGCGGAGAAACTGCTGCTCGACAAATTCCATCAGGGTGACATGCAGATGCTGATCACGGTCAGCTCCAACGACGGCGCAGAGGGTGGCGCCGCCCGGGCTGTCGGCACCGACATCGTGCATCAGCTTCAGGGCTCGCCCCTTGTGGCGCAGGTGACCTCAGCGTGGACCGCGCCGCCGTCGGCGTCGCGGTCGTTGGTCAGCAAAGACGGCAAAACCGGGTTGATCGCCGCGGGCATCACCGGCGGGCAGCACGGCGCACAGAATCACGCCAAGACGCTGAGCGACGAATTAGTGCACGACCGTGCCGGCGTGAGCGTGCGCGCCGGCGGTGAGGCGATGATCGACAACCAGATCAACCTGCAGACCGAAAAAGATCTGAAGCTCATGGAATCCATCGCGATCCCGCTCAGCTTCATGGTGCTGGTGTGGGCGTTCGGCGGCCTGGTGGCGGCGGCGCTGCCGTTGGCGGTCGGTGGGTTCGCGATCTTGGGTTCGATGGCGGTGCTGCGCGCGATCACGTTCGCCACCGACGTGTCGATCTTCGCGCTGAATCTGTCGGTCGCGATGAGGCTGGCGTTGGCGATCGACTACACGCTGCTGATCGTCAGCCGGTACCGCGACGAGCTGGCCAACAGCGCCGGCCGGGACGAGGCCCTGGTGCGCACGATGGCCACCGCCGGGCGCACCGTGCTGTTCTCGGCGGTGACGCTCGCGCTGTCGATGTCGACGACGGCGCTGTTTCCGATGTACTTCCTGAAGTCATTCGCCTACGCCGGCGCCGCGGTGGTGGCGTTCGCGGCGGTCGCTGCCATCGTGGTGACCCCGGCAGCCATTGCGCTGCTCGGCGAACGACTCGACTCCGGTGATGTCCGCCGGCTGGTGCGGCGGCTGCGGCGACGGCCGGAACCCGTCCCACGCCCGGCCGAGCAGGCATTCTTTTACCGCCTAGCGAAATTCGTGATGCGCCGGGCCATCCCGATCGGCCTCGCGGTCGTCGCGCTGCTGGCCACGCTGGGCATCCCGTTCCTCGGGGCCAAGTGGGGCTTACCGGATGATCGCGTGTTACCGACATCGACCTCGGCGCGCCAGGTCGGTGACCAGCTCCGCACCGAGTTCGCTGACGACCTGGCGACGAACGTGACGGTGGTCATCCCAGATGCTGCCGCTGTCACGGCCGCCGAACTGGCTGGCTACGCCGCACAGCTCTCCCAGGTGCCCGAGGTGTCGTCGGTGTCCGCGCCGGGCGGCACGTTCGTCGTCGGCGCGCTTGTCGGGCCACCCACGGCGGCAACCGCAGCCCGCGACGGCAGTGCCTTTCTGACCGTGGCCAGCAGCGCACCGCTGTACTCGCAGGCCTCCGACACCCAGCTCGACCGGCTGCACGCCGTGCCCGGTCCCGGCGGCCGGCAGGCACTGCTGACCGGGACAGCACCGATCAACCGCGACACCGCCCGCGCGGTCACCTCGCGGCTGCCCACCGTGCTCGTAGTGATCACCGCGATCGCGTTCGTGTTGTTGTTCCTGCTCACCGGCAGCGTGGCGTTGCCGCTAAAGGCCTTGGCGCTCAACGTCTTATCGCTGACCGCCGCCTTCGGCGCACTGGTGTGGATCTTCCAGCACGGGCATCTCGGGGCATTTGGCACCACCGTCACCGGCACGCTCGTCGTCACCATCCCCGTGCTGTTGTTCTGCATCGCGTTCGGCCTATCGATGGACTACGAGGTAATGCTGGTATCGCGGATCCAGGAGCACTGGCTAGCCTCGAACCGCACCCCGGCCGACAACGACGAAAGCGTGGCGCTCGGGCTGGCCCACACCGGCCGGGTGATCACCGCCGCCGCACTGATCATGTCCATCTCCTTCACCGCGATGATCGCCGCCCAGGTGTCGTTCATGCGCATGTTCGGTGTCGGGTTGACGCTGGCGGTGCTGGGGGACGCCACGCTGGTGCGCATGCTGCTCGTCCCGGCATTCATGCACGTGATGGGCCGATTCAATTGGTGGGCACCCGAACCGCTTGCGCGGCTGCATGAGCGGCTCGGAATCAGTCAATCCGCCCGTGCATCAACGCCCCGGCAGAGGATATGTGGCCGACCGCCTCGGCGACTAGAGGACAGCGGCGCCGGAAATGAGCCCGACCAGATGGCGACCTACACAGTGACTTAGTTTAGCTTCGATCCGTGGAGCGACTCCGTTGAGGTATGGCGGGGCTGATTTTTTGGTTGTGCTTTGGTGGTGGTGGGCAGTCTGTAGCCGCTGGTCTGCCCAGCATTTCCTGTGATGTTTGTTTGGCCTTTCGGCGGGGTGGTCAGTGGGTCGCGGCGACCGGTGGGCTGTAGCCGATGGTGTTGCGCCAGAGTGCAAGCCAATGATCTATCCATGGCCAGTGACTGGGCAGGTGCAGGATCGGTCGGCGCTGGGGTCGGGCCAGCCGGGCCGGGATATTGACGACTTTGCGGCGCAGCGTCGCGCCGCGGGCTACCGCGTGCGCACCCCCGGCCAGGACCCCAGCAGCGCGCAGCAGATTGTGAGCGATCGCCGCGCACAACACCCAGGCGGAGTTGGCGCCGAAGCGCCCCGAGGGCATGTGCGCCAGGGGGCCGTCGATCAGATCGGAGAAGACGGTTTCGATGATCGCGTGGCCGCGATGGGTGATGTCAGCCTGGTCGACCGGCAGGTCGGTGTCAGTGAGGAACGGGTGATACCGCCACACCGGGAACAGTGCGTCGCGGTAGCGGGTGTCTTTGACCCGGCGCACCACCAGGCGGCGGTGATCCGATCTTTGGTGGACGCGAAAGCGGTGTAGGCGATCTCGGCGACTTCGGCATCAGAGATCCAGACGCCGGTGTCGGGATCACGCACTGCACCGGGATATTTGACCGGGGTCCAGGCGTGCTCGTCGATGGCAGCGATGGCCCGGTCGATGGGGGTGTTGCGGGTCATCACCACCTTGAAACGGGCACCGTGGCCTCGGCAGGCACCCACGACCGCGCGGGTGCCGTAGGACGAATCACCACGCACCAGAATCTGGCCGCTCGCCCCGGCGGCGCGGGCGGTCGCGATGGCTTGGGCGACCATGCGGCCGGCACCTTTACCGGAGTTGGCCTTCCCGGCGCGCAGACGCATCCCGGCGATCACCGGGGCAGCGGCGGGGGTGCTGATCGTGGTCACCAACGGGGACAGTCCTTTGCGCAGGACCTGTTTCCCGGCGATCTTGGTGTGCCCGTAGCTCGCGCCTTGTTTGGCGTAACGGAAGACCGGGCGCAGCAGTGAGTCGATGTCGATGAACGCGGCGGCGTCGGCCCCGGGCAGCAGATCCACCCGCTGACACAGGCGCACCAGATGATGGCGCAGTACCGACTCCAACTGCCGAGCATGCCCGAAAGTGAACTCCCCCAGCACGATTCCTATGGTCGATGGTGCGTACACGCCGCTGAAGAGTGTCTTCATCCCACCCGAGCGGACCACGTCGATGTCATCGATGCAGTCCGCACCCACACACATCCCGGCGATCAACGTGGTCAGCTTCGGTGACGGGTTGGCTGCCCCGGACCTGATCTTCGGCGCAGGGATGCACACCTTGTCGGCCAACAGCTGTGGCAGCCCAGTTTGGGTGGCCAGCGTCATGACTGGAACCAGCCCGGCGCACGACACCAGATGCTCATCATCGAACACCGCCGACGACGCGGCGAACCCATGGGACACTCGCACCGGAAGTGCCTTTCTCGCCGGACCTGATTGCTGCGTAGAGAACACCAATCGTTCCAGCTCAGAGGGCACTTCCCTCATTCCGACACCCGATGACCAGCCAGTTCATCCATGAATTCAGGCTTAGAGATCGCCGACGCCGACGCTGACGAGCGTCTGCAGGGGCTACTCGGATATCCCGATGGCGCGGCGTGGTTTCTGTGGATAATAAAGAAACATTCATCGACTCGATTCCTGCCCAGCACGACGTCGTACAGCAAGTCCTGCAACACTTTCCCGCCGACGGCATGCTGGCTGACGACTTCTTCTTCGGGGCCCTGCCCACGCTGTTCGGTCCCCGCTCCGAACGACCGCCCATCATCATGCTCGATACGACGGCGCTGCATCTGAGCCGCGATGACGGCGCCCCTTTCTTCGCCGGGCTGCCGCCGGCAACCGACCATGGTTAGCGCCAGGAACACAAGGGCACCTATGTAAGCGGCGCGCCGATGTCCTTCCGGGCCCCCTTGACCGTCACCTTGAAAGCTGCCTTCTGGGGCTTGGTGTCACCCCGCCAAAGATGACGACCTTGGGCACACCAGTTCTGCCGGACGCCTACCCCGGGTTCTCGCAGAGGTCGTGGTGCACGTGCGGACTCTCGATCAACAACGTCATACCGTTGCCGATGTGTAGCCGCGTGGCATTTCAGCGAGCTCAGCGAGGGGTTGTCGGTTGTGACACCACGTTTCAGCACTTTTTAATCGCGTGAAAAGGCTGCCTCGGAACATGTTTCAGCTGATGAAGACCACCGCTGTTGGAACGTCCCTTCAGTCAATCTTCGACGAGGGGACGCTGCTGTCAGCCGCAGCCTTTTGGTAGCGGAAGTCATCGGCGTGCATCTGTTCGTCCCGTGCGCGCATCACTGGCGATGCAGCGACGAACTCCTCGCTGGCCGAGAACCGCGCTAGTGACGATTGAGCGAACCCGATCGACACTAGCGGGCGGACAAAAAGAAGGTTGGTGAGGTATCCCAGGGCGACGGCCCAGCGATTGGCGTTACGGGGTATGGCGTAGAGGTGATAGAGCCGGGTCACGAGCTTTGCAGCGAATCCTGATAGCTGGATGTTGAACGGATCGGCGACGGCGAAGCCAGGACCTAGGTCTACAACGGTTCCCAGGTTGCGGTGGCGGTATTCGGATGGCCTGCCGTAGCCCAGGCTGGCGGCGACGTTACGGGCGAGGACTTTGGCCTGCCGGTTGGCGTGTTGAGCGGTCGGTGGGGTGATGGTTCCGGGGTTGGTCGCATCTGGCACGGCCGCGGCATCACCGCCGGCGTAGACACCGTCGAATCCTGGGACCTGCAGATCCAATCCGACCTTGAGTCGGCCTTTTTCGGTGGCCAGGCCGGTGGCTGCGATGAGCGGGCTCGCGACCACGCCGGCCACCCACGCGACGGTGTAGGTGCCGATACGTGAGCCGTCGCTGAGAACGACATGATCGGGTGCGACCCGCGAAAGGGTGACACCGACACGGATCTGCACCCCTCGGCGTCTGAGTACTCGCTCGGCTTGCGCGGCTAACTCGGGTCGGAGTTCGGGCATCATGCGTCCTGAGCGTTCTACGAGAATCAATCGGACATCACCGGGCTGGAACCCGAAGTCGTGTACGGCCACTGTGGCCATGGCGCACAGCTGTGCGATGAGTTCTGTTCCGGAGTAGGAAGATCCGACAACCACGATTGTTTTGCGCGCGGCAGCGCGTTCGCGATCATCGTCGATGCGCGCCAGTTCGAACTGCTCGATGATGTGGTCGCGGAGGTACAGCGCTTGCGCGGTCGATTTCAGGCCGCGTGCATGTTCGGCCAGGCCGGGAATGTCAAACAGGCGGCTGATGGAGCCGGGAGTCAAGACAAGCCGATCCCACGACAGTTCGTGGGAGGTGTTCTCTTGGTCGCGACAGTGCAGTGTCCGCGCGGATAGGTCGACCGAATCGGCGTAAGCCCGAACGAGCCGCACTCCCGGCAGCATGTCGATTAAGGGCACCGTCGCCAAGCGGGGATCAATCGCTCCGCCGGCGACCTCGGGTAGTAGTGGTGTGTACAGCAGGTAGTCGACCGGCGAGATCAGGGTCACGATGTCGTCGGAGCGGTGCTGGCGTAGCAGCCTGGTGAGTCTGCGTGCGCACTCGAATCCGGCGAATCCGCTGCCGACGATAACGATTGACCGGGGCTGCGGCACGGCGCCTTCGCGCTGCCGGTTCTTGATCGAACGGCCACGTGCCCACGTTGGAGGCATGTGTTCTCCTTTGGTCGCTGGTCATGCAGGCACCGTCGCGCACGGCCACAGTTGCGGGCCCTATAACGGGATGTATGCCGTCGGGTTGCTCAACCCGTGTCTGCACTCTGTCGATCGAGTCTGCCGCTGCGCGGGGTGAGTGGTCATCACCCAACGATCAGCGTCACCCGGATGGTCCGTGCGAAGTGGATCGGCCGGCGGATCCTTCGCTGCGTGTTAGCAACCAATGGTCGAGGTTAACAGTCGTCGATCTGCGCCGTGACGCTCGCCGAAACCGGGTCGCAGTTCATGCTGTATGCAGGTGGTGATGTCAGTGGCTGCGCGCTGATGAGTTCGAGGCCGAGGTCGCTGACCTGGTCGAGAAGTCCGTACAGTTCAGACTGATCGCGAACGCAACCGGTGATCGCGGTACACGCGCCGCCGGCTTCGACTCGCATCCCTTCGAACGCGGCGGCAAGCTGTTCGGTCAATCGGCCCCGAACGCAGATCCGGTACATCGTCGGCTTCACTTATCCTCCGGTCGCCGTCTGTTGTATCACGATTCACCGGCGCGGAAGGAATGCTCACCACCCGGCGAGCGGATTCACCCGGGTGATTTCGCCCGAGTATCTGCAGAAGCCAGGGCACCAGCGCGAAACCGATTCGATCGAGTAGCGGTTACTAAGCTTCGATTCACCGACGGATTGTGATGGTCGACGTGTGTCGTAATGAGGAAAGTGCCCTTTGAACTGGGATGATTGGTGTTCCTTACGCATCAATCGAACCAGGTCAGAAAGGCACTTCCGGTGTAAGTGTCCCATAACTTCGCCGCCGCGTCGGCGGTGTTCGACGATGAGCATCTGTTGGTGTGATCGCGAAGGGCCGAGGCCGCAAGCCTGGCCTGTCGGCGGGCACTGTAGAGGAGGTGCTGCGTCTGACACATCAGGAACGCCCGGTTGACGGGTCGACGCAGTGGAGCACACGCTCGATGGCGGCGCGGGTGGGGATCGGCAAGGACGCGGTTGCCAAGATCTGGGCCGACCACAATCTTAAGCCGTGGAAAATGGAGACATTTAAGGTCAGCAACGACCCTCGGTTCGAGGAGAAACTCGTCGATGTTGTTGGCTTGTATGTGAATCCGCCCGCCCGGGCGGCGGTGTTCTCCTTTGATGAGAAGACCCAATGCCAGGCGTTGGACCGTACTCAGCCATCGCTGCCGATGAAGCCCGGCAGGGCAGGAACGATGACTCATGAGTACAAACGCCACGGCACGATCGACTTGTTCGCGGCGATGAACATCGCCACCGGGGAAGTCTTGACCGATCTGCGCAAGGGACACAGCGGCACCGATGTGCTGCGGTTCTTCAAGTAGATCGACGCAGCCGTTCCGCGCGGGCTGGGGGTGCATGTCGTTTTGGACAATCTGTCCGCGCACTCCACTCCGGAGATCGCGAAATGGTTGGTCCAACAAAGATCGTCGGCGATGGCACCTGCATTACACGCCAACCTCCAGTTCCTGGGTCAACCTGATCGAACGCTGGTTCAAAGAACTCACCGACAAACGCTTGCGCCGCGGCGTGTTCATCAGCGTCGCCGAACTCACCGCCGCGATCACGACCTGGGCCCAGCACTGGAACGCTAACCCCAGACCATTCGTCTGGAAAGCCACCGCCGACGAGATCATCGCCAAAGTCCAACGCGGACGCGACACCCTCCACCAGATCAATACGCACACGGACCACCAGGCTGGTTGTCGCTTGATGCCTCCACAACGATCCGCTGCGATTTTGGACGTGCGCACTCGCGGCGCTGCAGAAGGTCTGTCCCGGGGTGGCTGCGTGTGCGTTCAAGCTCGCCAGAATGGGCGCAGACCCCTCGCAGGTGGTTTTGCCTATTCTGCTCAACGAATTGGCCGCCGACTACCGAATCGCGTTGATCCTCGACGACTACCACCTCGTTGAAAGCCGAACCGTTCACCAGCAGGTGGCGTTCCTGATCGAGCGGATGCCGCAGCCTTTGCAACTGGTGATCGCCACCCGTTCGGATCCAATGTTCCCGTTGGTGCGGCTGCGGGCCCGCGGCTAACTGCTGGAGGTGCTGACCGACGCGCCGCGGGATTCCCGCCACGCTGGTCATAGTCGCGATGCCTGTCGCCTTAGGGTGGCTGCAGCCGTGGAAGTTGTTCATTAGGACCACAATCGATGACACGCTGCCGGCCGACGCACAGACCCTTTACTTAGGACAGTTCACCAGTCACATCCACCGAACCACCGGCACTGCTCGGCTCGTGACCCTGCTCGACGATCGGACGGATACTGCGGATCGAGAAGCTGCACGCCACGCAAGCCCCAACTGCGCGTATGGCTCAGCGATGCGCGAGTATTGAACGGAGGTACGCGGTTTCGGAGGTTTGGTCGCAGCCGGCACATCGATCTCGGGCCCCTGCGGGCCAACCGCGGTAACACCAATTACGTCATACCCGGCGACGCCGACACCGCGGGAATCAACAGCGTGATTCTGTGGTGCAATCGGTTCGGTGTGTCCTTTGGCGCAGCGCCGTTGCATCACCCCTGACGGCAAGGCGCCCATCCTGCACAGCCATTCCGGTCGCTCACAGCGGTCATGCGGTGCTGCCGTGAACTGCCGCGGCGACCCGGGCCCCGCGGCGGCGCACCAGCATTTGTGACTCACTGCCTAAAAGTTCTCCATCGTGCCCGTCGAGGCCATATCACCTCAGAGCGTGGACAGTAATTCGCGTTTCCAGCGTGCCGGGGCAGTCCGATCACCCGGGTCGCGGCTTGGCCCTGTCCTCACCCGGGTGATTGGTGCTGTGGGGTGAGGACAGCTCACCCACGTGCGGGCCAGGCTGATTCTCGACAGACCTGTGCGGCGAGGACAGATTGTTTCGGCGCTAGACAACCAAACGTTCAACGCGCCGCGGCGGTGAACATGGCCGGGAAAGTGAATCGCCGATGGGCGCAGAGTTCGAGGGAAAGAAGGTCGTTGTCGTGGGTGGGAGCGCTGGGATGGGACGACAGGCCGCGGTCGATGTTGTGGATAGCGGTGGCAGCGCGGTGATCGTCGGACGCTCCAAAGACCGCGTCGATCAGACCGTTGCCGAATTGACCGGCTGCTGGAGTTCTTCTTCCACATCCATAACCGACCACAAAGAACCGGCAGGGCAACGATTTCGGGACAAGCTACCTGTCGGCCATTTTCTATCTCGATGACGAACAGATGCGCATCGCGCGCGACACCATCTTCGATGTCGATGCATCGGGCTTGTGGCCGGGTGCGGTGGACACCGAGGTCACGGCGGCGACCGTCTTCTGGGAGGCCGAGCCAGAACATCAGGACTATCTGCAGCGCTACCCCAACGGATACACCTGCCACTACGTTCGGCCGGACTGGAAACTGGCTTCTCGCAACGGATCCGGCAACCCGTCTTCCACCGCGGTGGAGGCGAGCCGCCATGAGTGAGCGCCGCACCCCACGCCGTGATCACCTGTCGGCGCCCGATCGGCAGATGCTGGCTGCCGGCTACTGGCCGGTGATCGTGTTCGCCACCGTGCTGATCATCGCCCGAATTGTAGGTATGCGCCGATACCGGCACGAGGGCGGTGCGCGATGACCCAAAACCCCATCCTCGCCGCGCCGTCGGCGGCCGGGGTGTCTGTGTGGTTGGACGACCTGTCCCGGCCCCGCCGCTAACCGTGCCCTGATGACGGCCCAACACATCTACTCAGGAGGATCCCGTTGAGTGATCTCGCCGATCGACACATCGACACGACCATGGTTGGGCAGCTGGCCACCCAGTTGCGGGCGGACGCTATCCGCTGCAGCACCGCAGCCGGCTCCGGGCACCCCACCTCGAGCATGTCGGCGGCCGACCTGATGGCGGTGCTGCTCGCGCGCCAGTTGCGCTACGACTGGGACCAGCCCGACCACCCGGACAACGATCATTTCATTTTGTCCAAAGGACACGCGTCCCCATTGTTGTACGCCGCGTTCAAGGCGGCCGGCGTCATCACCGATACCGAACTGATGAGCGGTTACCGCCAGTTCGGCTCCCGCCTACAGGGCCACCCCACCCCGGTCCTGCCGTGGGTCGACGTCGCCAGCGGCTCGCTGGGCCAGGGCATCGGCAATGGGGTCGGCGTCGCGCTCGCCGGAAAGTTCCTTGAGCACTCGCCGTTTCACGTGTGGGTGTTGTGCGGTGACAGTGAAACCGCGGAAGGATCAGTATGGGAGGCGCTCGACAAAGCCAGCCACTACGCGTTGACGAACTTCACCGTCATCGTCGATGTCAACCGGCTCGGTCAACGCGGACCGACCGAACTGGGCTGGGACTTGGCGACATACGCGCGACGCGCCGAAGCCTTCGGCGCCCGCGCCATCATTGTTGACGGCCATAACCTCGAGGAGATCGACCGCGCGCTCACCGCCGCGCGTCAGGCCACGACGACTCCCACGGTGATCCTCGCGAGAACGATCAAAGGACGCGGGTTCAGCGAGATCGAAGACCAGGAAGGGTGGCACGGCAAGGCCCTCCCACCCGAGATGGCGCAACGCGCCTTGGCCGAACTCGGCAACATCGATGACGTAACCATCATCGGACCCAAACCCGCACCGCGCCAAGCCAGCCCACCATCCCGCCTGGGCGGGGAGATGAATGGTCAACGCCGACCGCACTACGCACTGGGAGACAAGGTCGCCACGCGAGTCGCCTACGGCGCCGCGTTGGTCGCGCTGGGCGCAGACAATCCGCGCGTGGTGGCGATGGACGGTGAGGTCAGCAATTCCACCGGCACGGCAGCATTCGCCCATCACTATCCTGACCGATATTTCGAAATGTTCATCGCCGAGCAACAACTCGTCGCCTCCGCCGTCGGACTCAGTGTGCGGCAGTTCATTCCGTTCGCGTCGACGTTCGCCGCGTTCTTGACCCGCGCCCACGATTTCATCCGCATGGCGGCCGTCTCCGGGGCGAACATCTGCCTGGTCGGATCCCACGCCGGCGTTGAAATCGGCGCGGACGGGCCATCCCAGATGGCCCTGGAGGACCTCGCCATGATGCGGTCCATCCACGAAGCGACCGTCCTCTATCCCAGCGACGCGACAAGCGCCGCCGCACTGGTCGATGTCATGGCCAACACTGACGGCATCCGCTACCTGAGAACCACCCGCGGCGCCTACCCTGTCCTCTACCCGCCGACAACGACCTTCACCGTCGGCGGCTCCCATACACTGCGATCGTCCACGGATGATCAGGTCACACTGATCGGCGCCGGGGTCACCCTCCACCAATGCCTGGCCGCGGCCGAATCGCTACACCGCGACGGGATCGACGCCCGTGTCATCGATGCATATTCCATCAAACCGATCGACCGGGAAACGCTGATCAAGGCCGCGCACCATACCGGCGGACGCATGGTCATCGCCGAGGACCATCATCCCGAGGGCGGACTCGGCTCGGCCGTGCTCGAAGTCCTCGCCGGGCAGCAATCACTCCCATTGCGGCTCAAGCACCTGGCAGTCCGCGTCATGCCGGGGTCGGGCGAACCGGCCGAACTGCTCGCGGCCGCTGAAATCGACGCGGTAAGTATCGAAAAGGCCGCCCGACAATTGCTGAACGGCAACGACAGACAAGGCGCGTCGACCCCGACGCCGCCCAGTTGATCGACAGTGGTCTGTCTGCGTTTTGATCTGGTTCAGGGTGGCCCGGCCGCGTTGGACTCAGGTGATGATGTCCTCGGTGGTGGCTTTCCAGATGAAGGGTTTGGGGTCGGCGTTCCAGTGGGTGGCCGAGGTCGTGATGGCCTCGGTGAGGTCAGCGACGCTAGCGAAGATCCCTCGGCGAAGGCGTTTGTCGGTCAGCTCCTTGAACCATCGTTCGACCAGATTTACCCAGGAGCTCAAGGTCGGGGTGTAGTGCAGGTGCCAGCGGCGTGGTCCTTATGTGCAAGCCCTTTCGCGATCTCCGGGGTGGAATGAGCCGACAGGTTGTCGAGCACGACGTGCACACCCAAGCCGCGTGGCACGCTGGCGTCGATCTGTTTGAAGAACCGCAGCACGTCGGCACCGGTGTGGCCTTTGCGCAGATCGGTGAGAACCTCGGCGGTGGCGACGTTCATCGCGGCGAACAGGTCGATCGTGCCGTTGCGTTTGTAGTCATGGGTCATGGTTTCGGCGCGGCCCGCCTTCATCGGCAGCGAAGGTTGAGTGCGGTCCAACGCCTGGCAGTGGGTCTTCTCTTCGAAGCTGAACACCACTGTGCGCGCAGGCGGATTCACATACGGGCCAACGACATCGACCAGTTTCTCTCGAACCGTAAATCGATAGACCACCAGGTCTTACTCTGATAGGTGCGTACGACGTCGCGTGTGCCGCGGCCCTCATGCAGGCGTCCCCGGTTGCCCACCGATGCTCCACGACCGGCGACGGCAATGATGTCACCTAGCGGGGCGATGCGGTTTCGGGCGGGTCCAGTGGCGGCGGTGTGTCCTGGTACGCGTGGCGCTATGCGGGTGACGCGCCGGGCCCTGGTGTCGACCTGGGGCGGTTCGGTGCGGTTAGGAATAGTCATAGGTGTTCTCTCGGCGTGTCGATGTTCGATGCTTGTGCCATTGGCGCGACGGGTTGGCCAGCGCAGCGCCGGCCACACTGGATGCCTGAGCCGCTATTATCGGTTGGCCGGTCAGGGAGCGCGCGGCGGTGGTGGTTCGGAGCGACGTAGGAGGGCGACGCCCTCGAGTGACTGCTGACCGGAGTGGAACAACATAAACCAAAGTGTCGGAATCCCTGATGCGTCGCCGGCGGAAAATCGACATCTCAGTAGTGTGATGGGTGGTAGCGTGCGCACCCTTTGTCGACCCCGCTCGCTTCCAGAAGGGCGCCTCCCAAGGCGACGAAGGCCCGTTGTAGCGCTCCGAGCGGATAACTAAACGCCAGGAAAGCACCATCCGGAGGTCCTATATCGCGCTTACGCAGGTATCAGTGCGTCACGCGAAGGGCTGGGTCGTCGGTTACAACACGGCCGGCGCTGGTGCCCTGTTTGCGGTTGCGTGCGGTGATTGCATCTCTTCGAGCCTCATCCACAGACCTCCGATTCCGCTAACTGTCAAGCGGCAGCCGGTTGTGGCGGTGTGAAGCTGGGTTTTCCGAAAGCATTGATCGGGTCGAAGGTTTGGCGGGGTTGCAGGCAGGGTAGAGCCGGCCGAGCATCTTGTTGAATAGGTTGCGCAGGGCGGCGGCGTGGCGGTCGCCATGGTCTCGGCGTCTGCGGTAGTGCCCGCGGGCTGGGCTTAAGTTGATGGCGCGCAGGTGGCCCATACCTAGCCGACAGCGGCGAGTGGTCGTTCTTGATGCGGCGGTGGGTGATCGAGGTGAGTCTGCCCGAGGCTCGAGTGACTGGCGCGGATCCGCCATATGCCTTCAACCCCCGTCGTCGGCGAATCGGGCGCGGCCGTCATCGATCTCGGCGAGCATCCGTGCGCCGGTCAGGTAGTCTCGACCGGGGAAATTGGTGATGACGGCGTGGTCGGGGTGGTTGCGGAATTGTTGGGTGGCTGCTTGTTCGAGTGCGTCGGCGCCCGCGCAGGGGGCATCGAGCATCGCCAGCAGGGCAGCGCCTGGCGGCCCATCGCCTTCTCGACCAGTTCCGGCTGGCGCAGTTGCGGGGCGCGCAGGCGCTCCACAATGTCGGCGGCGAGCTCGTCGATGCCGCCCTTGCGTCCGGCGCGGCGCAACGCGGCCCCGACACGGGCCTTGGTGAGCTTGGCCGTGTCCGCGGGGTGGAGACGATGGTAAGCACCGCACGGGCTTCTGGCTTGGCCAGGTTGATGGCGGACTTTCCGGCGAAGGCATCCAAAAACCCTGGGTAGTACTCGCGCAGGATCGACCGCAACTCGTTGGTTGCTTTGCTGCGGCGGCAGACTGCGTTCTGCTGGGCTTGCGCCAACACCGCGATAGCTTGCGCCGGTTCGCTGTCGGCGGCCAGCGTGCGGTGCACGCGGACCCTACCAAGCAGGGCGATGTCGTTTTCGCTATCGGCAAGTGCTACGACGCCAGCCAGCCCCCACCGCAACGACCCGCCACCTTCGCGTACAACTGCGATTCGACCGGTGTGCTACAAGACATGACTTGGATGTCACGGGATTCCGACGGCGCGCGCGGCACTGGCACGAACAGCGCGCTGGAGTGCCATCCCAACTGCGCGCAGAGCACCCGGGTGTTCAATCCGATCGTCGTCCATGCGTGGAACCCGCTCGCCCGACGAGGTCCGCGTGCCCGCCGAACGTTCGGTTCTACTCCGACATGACGATCGCGTATTCCAAAGGCCTTCAGCCCTGGATCAATCGGGTACAAACGGGTCTCCCGGAGCCGATTTCGTCACTGTTGACGGCATGCCTGCAGTTCACTTCTCCGGATTGACGCCGACCTGCGCTCCGCTATAAACCAGTCCGTGACACGGTCACCGGCAAGACGTTCCAGATGTCCTCGCTGTACTCCGTGACGGCGCGGTCCGACGAGAACTTGCCGCTGCGCGCGGTGTTCAGAATCGACATCCGTGTCCACCCGTCCGTGTCCCGCCACGCTGCGCTTACGGCGCCCTGGCACTGCATGTAGGACGCGTAGTCGGCCAGTACGAGGAAGGGGTCGTCGTAGCAGAGATTGTCCACTAGGGGGCGGAACACCTCGGTGTCACCGCGGGAGAACGCGCCGCTGCCGATCAGTCCCAGCACCGCCTTCAGCTCGTCGTCGCCGTCCACGTAGTCCGCCGGCCGGTATCCATCACGCTTGACCTGCTCGACGTCGGATTCGGTCAGCCCGAAGAGGAAGAAATTTTCGGCGCCGGCTTCGTCGCGCATTTCGACGTTGGCTCCGTCGAGCGTGCCGATGGTCAGGGCGCCGTTGATCATGAACTTCATGTTGCCCGTGCCGGACGCTTCCTTGCCCGCGGTCGAGATCTGCTCGGAGAGGTCGGCGGCCGGGTAGATCAGCTCGGCGTTCTGCACATTGAAGTTCGGGACAAACGCCACCTTCAGATACCGGTTCACCTCCGGATCGGCGTTGACCGTCTCGCCGACCGCGTTGATCAGCTTGATGATGCGCTTGGCCATGAAGTACCCGGGCGCAGCCTTACCGCCGAAGACAAAGGCCCGTGGCGGGATCTCGAGGCGGGGGGTCTGTTTGAGCCGGTGGTAGAGAGCGACGATGTGCAACACGTTGAGGTGCTGGCGCTTGTACTCGTGGATTCTCTTGACCTGAATGTCGAAGAGCCAGTCAGGATCCAACTCGACACCGGTGTTCGCGCGGACGTAGTCGGCGAGGCGCGCCTTGTTGGCGCGCTTGACCGCGCGCCACTTCGCACCAAATGCAGCATCGTCGACGACGGCCTCGAGGCCGCGAAGCTTCTGCAGGTTGAACAGCCAGCCGCCGCCGATGGTCTCCTCGAGCAGTTCACGCAAGCCCGGGTTGGCCACCGCGAGGAAGCGGCGCGGCGTGACGCCGTTGGTCTTGTTGCTGAACCGCTCCGGCCAGAGTTCGTAAAAGTCCTTCAACACACTGGTTTTCAGCAGATCGGAATGCAACGCGGCGACGCCGTTGACGGCGTGGCTGCCGACAGTGGCCAGATGCGCCATCCGCACCCTCTTGCCGCCGTCCTCGCCGATCAACGACATTCGGCGCAGCCGGTCGTCGTCACCGGGGAACATCGCGCGCACCTCGTCGAGGAATCGGCGGTTTATCTCGTAGATGATCTCGAGGTGCCGGGGCAACGATTCGCCGAACATCGGCAGCGGCCACGTTTCCAGCGCCTCCGGCAGCAGGGTGTGGTTGGTGTAGCCGAACGTGGCCACCGTGATGTCCCAGGCCTCGTCCCAGTCCAGCCGGCGTTCGTCGACCAGCAACCGCATCAGTTCGGCGACGCCGATCGACGGGTGAGTGTCGTTGAGCTGCAGCGCGAACCGCTCAGGCAGGTCCAACACCGACGCGTCCGCCAGATCATCCATGATGTGCAGGACGTGCTGCAGTGAGCACGATACGAAAAAGTACTGCTGCAGCAGGCGTAACCGCTTACCCACCTCGGGTTCGTCGTTGGGGTACAGCACCTTCGTCACGGTCTCCGAGTTGACCTCGTCTTCGACCGCCTTGTAGTAGTCGCCGGTGTTGAAGGCGTCCAGAGCGAACGACTCGACGGCCCGGGCGCTCCACAGTGTCAATACATTGCAGGTGTGCACGCCGTAGCCCTGAATCGGCGTGTCGTAGGCGACGCCCTTCAAGACCCGCCCGGGCACCCACCGGACCCGGTCCTCGCCCGCGTCATCGGGGTAGTGCTCGGCGTAACCGCCCCATTTGACGAGGTAGTTCACATCGGGTTTGGGGATCTCCCACGGGTTGCCGTTGACCAGCCAGTTGTCGGTCTTCTCGACCTGCCAGCCGTCGTGGATCTGCTGGTTGAAGATGCCGAACTCGTAACGGATGCCGTAGCCGATGGCCGGGCGCTCCAGGGTGGCCAGCGAATCGAGGTAGCACGCGGCCAGCCGCCCGAGACCGCCGTTGCCCAGCCCGGGTTCCTCTTCGCACGCCAGCACCTCGTCGAGGTCCTGGCCGAGTTCGGCCAGCGCAGCCCGGGTCTGCTTCTCGATTCCGAGGTTCAGCAGGTTACTGCCCAGCTGCGGTCCCATCAGGAACTCGGCCGAGAGGTAGCACGTCACCTTGCGGCCGAGATCAAGCGATGTCTTGGGTGGACGCCACCCGGTTGTCCTGCATGCGGTCGCGCACGGCCAGTGCCGTCGCCCGGTAGTAGTGCTCGGGCCGCAGTGCGGCCGCCGGTCGACCGATCGAGTAGCGCAGATGGTCGAGAATGCCTCGCCGCAGCGCATCGGCGGACAGGCCGGTGCGACTGTGTTCGTGGCTGCCGGCAGCGTCGCCGGCTGGCGCGGGAACGACGTCGGTCATCGGTGGAATGTGGCAGGCGTGGACGTCCGCAAAGTGAACGCAACACCGTCGAGGAACTGCGTGGCGGTCATTCGGGAGATTCTCGGCTCATCAGCCATCATGCCTGTGGCCTGATCGTGTGACATTCTCTCTCTCCATTCGTATCTCATTGCGCCGCTGTGGCCCTGCCGAAGATTCACTGTCTCCCTGGCGCAGAAGGTTGAGGTGGTCCAGCTGTTTGGCCGTTGCGGCTCGGATCAGCGATCACTATCTGTGCGCGTGGGGTGAATTGTCGTCATCCGGCTGCGTATTTCACCCGGGTGAGAGGCCGACGCGGAACAGATCCCCCGCTGGGGGGTCACAGCCATGACGCTTTAGCCTGGATCCGTGGATTGAAGTGATTGGTGTGGTTGGAGGGTGATTGCGGGGGCTGCCGGCGTGTGAGCAGGTGGTAGTCGCTGGTCTGTCCAGCTTTTCCTGTGGTTGTCCGGTCGGGCCTTTCGGCGGTGGTCAGATGATTGCGGGCGTTGGTGGGCTGTAGCCGATGATGGTGCGCCACAATTCGAGCCAATGATCGGTCCAGGGCCAGTGACTGGGTAGGTGCAGGATCGCTCGGCGTTGGGGCCGGACCAGCCGGGCCGGGATGTTGACGACTGTGCGGCGCAGCGTGGCGCCGCGGGCTACCGCATGCGCGCCCCCGGCCAGGACAGCGGCGGCGCGCAGCAGGTTGTGGGCGATCCCCGCGCACAACACCCACGCTGAGTTGGCGCCGAAGCGCCCCGAGGGCATGTGGGCCAAAGGTCCGTCGATCAGGTCGGAGAAGACGGTTTCGATGATCGCGTGCTGACGGTGGGTGATGTCGGCTTCGGCGACCGGGAGGTCGGTGTTGGTGAAGAACGGGTGATACCGCCACACCGGGAACAGGGCGTCTCGGAAGCGGGCGGCTGCAACGACGCGACATCGCCGCTTAGTCGAACCGGGACGACCCATGCCGATCCCACAACATGGAAATGACTCGTCTCAGTAACTCTGCCGGGCGAGCGCGCGCTACGGGCACAACTCGCCGGAAGTTCATTGAGCCGGAGCGCCGGCACCGGGGGAGGGAGTGTCTTGTTGTCACGATGCCGACCGTGGGCAACGGGAGACAACGCTGCCCGCGGCCGCTGCGTCTACCGTCTTTGCGTACCGCGATACGCGGGTCTATCGACTTTGAGTCCCGGTTCCGCATCGATTGCACCCGTCCGAGCGCTCGCGCTTCGTCATCCAAAAAGAAGAACATCCGCGCCCCTTCAATTCTCCCTTTCGATGCTCCGAATCGTGGCTGGGAAGCGGTTATCCGAGCTAGTCCCGCACTGCACATACACCGACCCGGAGGTGGCCCAGGTTGGGGTCACTCCACAGGAAGCGGAACAGTGGGGGATGGTCATCGAGACGCAGCGGATGGAACTGGGGAAGTCGAGCGCGCTGTGATCGACGGCGCCGCCCACGGCTTCGCCGTCCTGTACACGCACGACGGGCGGTTGGTGGGGGCAACTTACATGGCGGAACACGCAGGCGAATCCGTGCCGCTGCTGACGCTGGCCGTGGCCGAGAAGATGACGCCCGCGCAGCTGGCGGCGGTGATCCACTGCTATCCGACGCAAGTGGAAGCGATCCAGCGGGCTGTGGCGCCGTCCTTTCGGCTGAGCCGCGGACTGCGTCGCGCGCCAGCTGGCATCGGGAACGACTGAAGTGCTTAAGACGCCGCTGTCCATTCCCGGTCTAGTTGGCACTTTCCAGATGATCATGACGAGCGCGATGATCTGTCGCCTGCTATCCGAAATTTAACGGGCTACCTCCGCGCTGGAGGCTGCGAAGCGTCGGCCTATTCGTGATGGCCACCTACCATCATTACGCGTACAGCTATCAATCATGTGACGGTTCAAGCATGGCCAACAATATTGTCCACCAGCATCTTCCTTCACATTTGATCAATATTCGTCATTGTCCATGAACAGATTCAGCATCTCGCACAGTATCTCGGTTCAAGAGGCCCTCCTCATTTAGTGACTTCTGTTGAGGCAGACGCTCGGAGGCAATCCACCGAGGTTGTTGAGTGTTGATGATCGTGGCGACTCAATCCGTGTCGTACGGGGGACGGCGTACCCGGAATGTGACCCGAGACATGATACGCCGACAACGACCGCGGCGCACCCGGCGGTAATCGGTTCATCAAATTCGGTGCGGGCGCGGTCAAAGAGCTCGGGCGGCACCTGAAGTGTTGCCGAATATCCGGGCTCGTCGGTGAAGCTGCCGATGTACGGCGACTCGAACACCGAAGCGGCGACGATGGCCGCAGCGTGCTGCTGAGTGTCGATCCCACGCCGTTTGGGCCACTGCCCTTGGGTAGCACAAGTATGGTCGCAAACCCGATGATGATCGACGGTGCCAGGCAAATGCCGTAAACGGGCATCCAAATTTGATTGCGCCGCAAAGCCTCTGGACTCCATGCGGCGAGCAGCGCCGGTCGCGTTCGGCAATATCAGCACGCCACTCCCGATCACACTGACCAAGGTGCTCGTCACTGGTGACGCGCAACGGCCACCATAAGCATGGTCATGGGTACCGCAATGACGATAGCCTTCGTGTTGTGGTCGGGCCTACGCATGTCGCCTGTGTAGCGGTGAGCCTTCCACTCCCCGAGCGCCCCGAACACGACAGGCCGAACATTCAGGGCTCCCCAGACAGGCTTGATACTCCATGCCGCCCCAGCGCCTCTCGTGCTCCTCAGGTTCGCGGAATGCCGAACATATCCGGCGTCGGCCGGCCTCACGACAAGCGACGAGAGTCGCGATGGCGATGATCACGGCACACAGCTGGCGAACGTGTTGGCAGCACGTATGCGCTCCCGGCTGGACCGGCGGTCAGATGCGGTGCAGCCCTCGACCTCTGCCAGCCCAGTGACCTCGCCACCACGGCGATCGCGTTCACCGTCGAGAGTGCCTTGCCGCCGTGGCCACCCTTGGCACCTGACACGCCTGGAGGCTTCGCACCGGAATTGGCCGTATGCGAAGGGGTCCGAGACTGGTCGCCGGTCGGCCCGCGAGCGGCAACGCGACCATCGGCAGTCTCACGCGCACCCTTCGATGCGCTTCCACAGTTCGTCGTGTCGGCGTTGGGCTGCTGAGCGGGAAGCTGGAATTCGGTGCGTCGGAGCCGAAAGCCGTTGCGGCAGAATCACCCGGGTGAATCTGCGGCCCGGACGATGACAACTCACCCCGACCTTAGACAGGGTTAGGCCCATGGCTACAACAGTTGACCACCCGGCAGACAGCGACTCGTTGCTGGCTTCACGCAGCTCAGGGCTCGCCGCGCGGTTCGTCAACGAAGCGCTCCCGTATCTGAGCCAACTCTATGCCAACGCACGCCGAATGACCCACAACGCCGTGGACGCCGAAGATCTCGTGCAGGAAACGATGCTAAGGGCTTACGCCGGCTTCAACACCTTCTCCCAGGGAACCAACCTTCGGGCGTGGCTGTTTCGCATCATGACCAACACCCACATCAACGGTCTGCGCCGCGCCCAACGCCGCCCAAGCGAGTACCTCACCGACGACATCACCGACCAGCAACTAGCCGCCCAGGATCGACACTTCTCGCAAGGGCCCCGATCGACCGAACTCGATGCACTGGATGCGTTGCCCGACCTCGAACTCGCCGACGCGTTGGCGACATTGCCAGTGCAATTCCGGCTGGCTGTTTACTATCGCGATGTCGCAGGACTCCGATACCGAGAGATCGCCGACATCATGGCGTGCTGCGAAGGCACCGTCATGTCACGCCTGCACCGCGGGCGCCAACGATTACGAACCCTCTTGCGAACCACCCATGATCGGATATGAGCCGTAAAGAGGAAATCTAACCAAATCGCGAGCTCGGTCTAAGCTGCGCTTTCAGCCTTGGCAGATTTCGGCTGATGCGTGGCCGCGACGTCCACCGTTTCAGTGTATCTCTGCTCTCCGGGGCGAGGGGCAGGTGGCATTTTCATCCGAATCTGTGGTCACCCTTTCGGGCAACCTTAGATGAGGCTTTTCTGTACAAGAACGTTTCGTTGAGAGGTGCTCTCTATGACCGTGAAAAGTACCGTGTTGCCGGCGGCATTTCTGAATGCCGAGCCGGTAGTGAGATCGGTTGCAAATAATGTTTCCCGTTATGGATTGGCGATCGTTATTGGATGGATCGGAATTTTCAAGTTCTACCCGTACGAGGCTCACAACATCCAACCTCTGGTGTCCAATAGTCCCTTCATGGGGTGGCTCTACAGTTTGTTTAGCGTTGAGACGTTCTCGCTGATGCTTGGCATTGTAGAGGTAATCACTGCCCTTCTGTTGGTAATAAAGCCGTGGTATCCGGCGGTGTCGCTGTTGGGGAGTGTGATGGCGATATTGGTTTTCGTGTGCACATTGACATTTGTCATCACGACACCGGGTGTGGGAGAGGCGTCGGCTGGCGGCTTTCCGCTGTTGTCCATGACCGGCCAGTTTCTCATCAAGGATATTGTTTTATTGGGGGTGTCGATATTGACGCTGGCTGACGCGTTGAGGGCGATCGCATGCCGCGCAGTGTCAACCACAGCGTACGGAGAGTCACCGAAATGACAGTCGTATGATGGATAGGCACTTGTCGTCAAATACTTGGCAAGATTTAGTAAACGGCCCCGGCGAAGAGGTAGACCTGCGGGGTTGGCAGCGCTGCTGGGCCTGCTCGAAGCTCGCGGCGGCGGTGTTGCTCGTGATCAAGCCGCTATCCGCGAAGCTGTCCATCGTGGGCAGCCTACCGGCCATCGTGCTCGTCGTGTCCACCGCTCCTTTCTCTTCATCACTCCAGGTGTAGTGAGCCGGCCGGCGGCGGGTTTCCATCGCTGCTGGGCGAGTTTCTGCTCAAAGGCATTCCGCTGCTAAGGCTTTCCCTCTGGACACTCGCCGATTCGATACCAGCCGCCAGTGGCACTCATCGCGGGAGCTCAGTGAAACCAGCTACAGCCCGCACCGTGTTGTCAATGGGATTCCTTTCCGGTGCCGACGCCCAATTCACGGCCAGCGAAGTCGTTAAGCTACCGAAGGCGGCAGGGGCAGAAAGATATTCAACTCTTTGTTGGAATGATCATCACCACGACGGGAGCACCAATGAGTATCGTCAACAAGGGCTTTGGCGGGCGCCGCGCTGAGTCAGGCCGCCAGTTGCCATCCGGTCAGCATCTGACCGCGGACTTCCCAGTCCTGCACGCGGGACCGACTCCGCGGATCGATCTCGACAATTGGCGGTTCACCATCCGCGACGAGCGTGGCGCCGATCACGTATGGACCTGGGGCCAACTGAAGCTATTGCCTAGCGAGCGGGTCTCTGTCGGCATTCACTGCGTCACCACGTGGTCGAAGCTAGATACCAAATGGGAAGGCGTGTCGTTGGACACGCTTTTCGAATCGATCGACAGGGCGGCCGAATTCGCACTGATCGGTTCCTACGGCGGCTACACCACCAACATCCCGGTGGCCGATCTCCTCGGCGGCAAGGCCTGGGTCGTCTACGGTTACCAGGGTCAACCGCTGCCCGTCGTGCATGGTGGCCCGGCGCGTCTGCTGGTGCCGCACTTGTATTTCTGGAAGTCGGCGAAGTGGGTGAGATCCATCGAGTTGCGCGACAGTGACATACCGGGATTCTGGGAGGGTTTGGGCTATCACGGCTACGGCGACCCGTGGCGGGAACAAACCTACGCTGGTGATTGAGCCGTGGACGATGGTTTGACACGCAAGTTGCGGTGGCGGGTTGCGCGGGTGGTGGACTCGACGCCCGAGACCGAATCTGCGCGCACGATCGCGCTCGCCGTGCCGGGCTGGGGCGGCCACTTGGCGGGCCAACACATCGATCTCAAGCTAACAGCTGAGGACGGGTACTGCGCACAACGCAGCTATTCGCTGAGCAGAACTTCCGACGGTGAGCTCATCGAGCTCACCTTGCAGCAGATCGTCGAGGGCGAGGTCTCGCCCTATCTCATGGGCGTGTGCCCCGGCGAAGAGATTGAACTACGCGGACCCATTGGCGGCTGATTCGTGTGGCGGCCGACCGAGGAGGCCCGGATTCTGTTGGTCACCGGCGGATCGGGCGTTGTGCCGTTGATGGCGATGTTGCGCCAGCGTATACTGATGGGCTGCACGGAGTTTCGGCTTGTCTACTCTGTGCGCAGTCCAGCCGACGTCTACTACGCCAAGGAGTTGGCCCACCTCGAGCGCGACTGTGACAGGCTGCAGGTCGCTCTGACCTACACCCGGGCGGCCGCGCCCCCAGACCGCCCGCCCGCCCGGCCGGATCGGCGTCGGTGATCTCGCAATGCCCGGGTGGACCCCCGACGAAGAATTGCGCATCTACGCCTGCCGACCGACGGGATTCGTGGAATCGGTGGCCACGAAGCTGATCGGGCAAGGGCATCGGCCAGCGGTCATCCGGACCGAGCGATTCGGGCCGAGCGGCTAAACGAGGAAGAAGGAATGATGACAGAACCGACGCATGTCGACGGCAACGCCGTCATGCCGAAGCTTGTCTCTGACCATCCGGACTATGTGTTCACCACCTCGACCCGGCCGTGGAACATTAAGGACGGCGACGTGATGCCGGGCACCTACATCGGCATCTGGCAGGACTCCGCCGACGCCGGGATCCCGGTACTCGCCATTCGTGACACCCCGTGGCTGGTCCGCGACGGAAGGCCCTTCTTCCCCTCCGACTGCCTGGCCAAGGACAGCGATGCCGTCTCCTGCGGCAAGCGCTCTAAGGTACTGTCCGACCACAATCCGACGCTGGATTTCGTCGCGCAGTTCCCTATGCTTAAACCGCTCGACATGAGTGATGCAGTGTGCCGCGAGGACTTCTGCCGTGCCGTGGAGGGAAATGTGTTGCTTTATAAAGATTCTCATCACATCTCCGCGACCTACATGCGCACCATGACCAGCGGACTTGGCCGTCAGGTCGCCGTAGCGACCGGCTGGTGGTGACGATGGTCACAACCGTCTGGCCGGGTACGGCATACCCGCTTGGCGCCACGTATGACGGTGCGGGAACCAACTTCTCGCTGTTCTCAGAGTGCGCCGAGAAGGTCGAATTGTGCCTGATCGCCAAGGACGGCACTGAGGAACGCATCTCCCTCGACGAGGTGGACGGCTACGTCTGGCACAGCTACCTGCCAACAGTCACGCCCGGCCAGCGCTACGGCTTCCGCGTCTACGGGCCGTGGGACCCGCCTGCCGGCCACCGGTGCGACCCGTCGAAGCTCCTGCTCGATCCCTACGGGAAGTCCTTCCACGGCGACTTCGACTTCAGCCAGGCGCTGTACTCGTACGACCTGAACGCGGCGGACCTCGCCTCGGGCGGAACCCCGCCGATGGTGGATTCGCTCGGGCACACCATGACCAGCGTCGTGATCAACCCGTTCTTCAACTGGGCGTCGGACCGTTCACCCAAGACGCCGTACCACGAGACGGTGATCTACGAGGCCCACGTCAAGGGCATGACCCAGACACACCCGGACATCCCGGAGAACCAACGCGGCACCTATGCCGGGCTGAGTCATCCGGTGATCATCGAGCACCTCAAGTCCCTCAGCGTGACCGCGATCGAGTTGATGCCTGTGCACCAGTTCCAGCACGATCACAGGCTCTTGGACCTGGGATTGCGAAACTACTGGGGGTACAACACCTTCGGGTTCTTCGCCCCGCACTACCAGTATGCCGCCAACCAGAACGCCGGAGGCGCGGTGGCCGAATTCAAGACCATGGTGCGGTCGTTCCACGAGGCGGGCATCGAGGTGATCCTCGACGTGGTCTACAACCACACCGCGGAGGGAAACCACCTCGGCCCCACGATCAACTTCCGCGGCATCGACAACGCCGCCTACTACCGGTTGCTCGACGGCGATCTGAGGCTGTACAAGGACTTCACCGGAACCGGCAACAGCCTCAACGCGCGGCATCCGCACACCCTGCAGCTGATCATGGACTCGCTGCGATACTGGGTGCTCGAGATGCACGTCGACGGGTTCCGCTTCGACCTCGCGTCCACGCTGGCCCGTGGGTTCTACGACGTCGACCGGCTGAGTGCGTTCTTCGATCTGGTCCAGCAGGATCCGGTGGTGAGCCAGGTGAAGTTGATCGCCGAACCGTGGGACGTCGGCGAGGGCGGCTATCAGGTCGGCAACTTCCCCGGTTTGTGGACCGAGTGGAACGGGAAGTACCGCGACACTGTGCGTGACTACTGGCGGGGAGAGCCCGCAACCCTTGGTGAATTCGCGTCCCGTCTGACCGGGTCGGCCGACCTCTACGAGGCGACGGGCAGACGGCCCGGCGCGAGCATCAACTTCGTCACCAGCCACGACGGCTTCACGCTGAACGACCTGGTGTCCTACAACGAGAAGCACAACGAGGCCAACGGCGAGGACAATCGCGACGGCGAGAGCCACAACCGGTCGTGGAACTGCGGCGTCGAAGGGCCCACCGACGACGCGGCGATCCTGGCGTTGCGGGCCCGCCAGATGCGCAACGTGCTGGCCACGCTGGTGTTGTCGCAGGGCACGCCGATGATCAGCCACGGCGACGAAATCGGTCGCAGTCAAAAGGGCAACAACAACGTCTACTGCCAGGACTCCGAGCTGTCCTGGATGGACTGGTCATTGTGTGAGAAGAACGCCGACCTCGTCGAGTTCACCAGGAAGGCCGTCGCGCTGCGCAAGGCGCATCCCGTGTTCCGTCGGCGCCGCTTCTTCGCCGGCAAGCCGATACGCACCGGTGAGCAGGTCCGAGACATCGCCTGGCTCACGCCTGCCGGCGAGGAGATGACCCCCGAGGACTGGGCCTCGGGATTCCAATGCGTCGGGGTGTTGCTGAACGGAGACGCAATCACGACTCCTAATGCCCGCGGTGAACGGGTGGTCGACGACTCCTTCCTGATGTGTTTCAACGCGCACAGCAAGGCCCTGAACTTCATCGCTCCCGACCGCGACTACGCACGGCACTGGCTAGGCGCGATAGACACCGCCGACCCCACCGGAGCGACCGATCTGGTCGCCAACGCAGGCGAAAAGTTCTCGTTGCCAGCACGATCACTGCTTGTGCTGCGCAAGACTGCCGGGTTCACCAATCTGAAGTAGCGATCAAGAGCAGCAAGGCATAGCGAGTCTGCCACTCGATAAGCTATCCAACCAGTGCGCAGAGGACTCCCGCGGATCGACGTCGGCGCGCTGCGACTCACTGACGACGAATTTGTGTCGCTGTAGCGGATTTGATGGTCGGGCACCCGGTTAATCAGAGTGTTTGTTAACCGTTGATTATGAGGTGGGTGTTACCGCCGTCTGTCCATAGACCGAGGGGACGCCGACGCGGCCTCGAGTTGTTCCACTCGCAAGCAGCTGGTTGCCGTCGGCATGATCTCCACGAATCCAAGGCGAGTTCAAAACTTGACGATTTCGATTGGTTGCTGCGAGCGGTGCCGAAACTGGCGCGGTATGCAACACGCATGAAGAGTGTGTCGGCGGCACGTGAAATCTGACCCCGGCGCGGCAAGGTGAGTTCTGGTGGAACGCCAGACCCGGATGCTGCGGTTGGTCCACCTGCCTCGCAGTGACTCCGACTCCCTGCACGCCGCCCTGGTCGCTCGCATGCAGGACCTGCCATCAACGTTGATGCGATCGATCACCTGGGACCAGGGCACCGAGATGGCGCGCCACCTCGCCACCGCCGACAAGCTCGGCGCGCCCGTCTACTTCTGCGATTCCCGATCACCCTGGCAACGCGGGACGAACGAGAACACCAACGGCCTGTTGCGCGACTACTTCCCTAAGGGTGTCACCCTCATCAACCATCCACCGGAGCACCTGTTGGCCGTTGAAAGCGAAATCAACCAGCGTCCCCGTATGGTCCTTCAAGATCGTTGTCCGGCTGACTTATTCGCCGCCCTGTTAGCCTCGAATGGTCCGTCAGTGTTGCGACGTTGACTATCCGGCGTGTAGTAGGTCAGCTCGAGATGACTCTGGCGGGCGTGCGCTTTTCTGGCCAGGCGGTGTCGGGCATGTAGGCGACGTGAGCCCGGTCGGCGGCTCTTGCATGGAACGTGGGAAGGCACGCCGCGCACTGCTGCCGAGGATGGCGAGAGGGAGTTGCCGAGCGGCTGAAATGCTAAAGGCACTGAGTACCGTCGCGGGGCGTGCTGGCGGACCGGCCCGGAGTAGCCGAGAAGCCCCCTGCTGGGAGCGGGTGGGGGTAGAGCAAAGGGGCCGGGTCATCTGCGGTGTGTTCGTCCGATCAACCGGGAGCGTGTTTTCCGGGAGGAGTTGGGTGGACAAGCTGAAGCCGTCAGGTAATTCGATTGATATTTCGAAGTGGGAGGTATGGGAGGCCTATCGGCAGGTGAAGGCCAATCAGGCTACGCCGGGATGTGGATGGCGTGACGCTCGAGGTGTTTAAGAAGATCTGAAGAACAACCTGTACAAAATCTGGAATCGGCTGTTCTCGGGACCGTACCCTCCGCCTCCGGTGGAGGCTGTGGAGATACCGAAATCCACGGCGGTGGAACGAGACTTCTTGACGTGCCAACGTTCTCGGAGAGAGTGGCCCAAACTGCGGGGTCCGCACGCTGGAGGTAAAGGTCGAACCGATCTTCATCCAGACTCCTACGCCTACCGACCGTACCGGTCGGCTCTGGACGCGGTGGCGGCATGCCGCAGCCGTACTGGAAGGGCGACTGGGTGATCGATTTGAATATCCAGAAGTTCTTCGACTCCGTGGATCACTCGCTCATGGTAAAGACGGTGACTGTCCGCGCCGCTAGCACTGCCCGACGTGCGACAGCGAGACCGGTGCATCCCGCAAGGGTCCGCGGTCTCGCCGGTGCTGGACAACTTGTCATGCATTACGCGTTCGATATGTGGATGGCCCGGGAGTATCCGGACATCCGGCTCGAACGTTATGCCGATGACGCGGTCGTGCACTGCGTCACCGAACGGCAAGCCGCGACTCTGGTGGCCGCGATCGGGGACAGGATGGAACAGGTCGGGCCGCGGCTGCATCCCGACAAGACGAAAGTTCTGTACTGCCAAGAGGCCAACCGCCGGCTCGACTACGGGCTCACGGCGTTTACGTTCCTGCGGTTCACCTTTGGTGCCCGTACCGCGCGCACGAAACACGGAACGATGTTCGTCGCGTTCCAGCC
Source organism: Mycobacterium sp. URHB0021 (assembly GCF_054057895.1). Lineage (NCBI taxonomy): Bacteria > Bacillati > Actinomycetota > Actinomycetes > Mycobacteriales > Mycobacteriaceae > Mycobacterium > Mycobacterium sp. URHB0021. The sequence goes on along the minus strand of NZ_JBSRZT010000001.1, from coordinate 123,402 downwards.
AGCTATTAGCAAGGAGGCCTAGAACAAGATCAGCGATCAGATCCGCCGATGGCAGCTGCACCGCTGGATCGGGCTCAACCTCGGCAAGATCGCCCGACAGATCAACCCCGTCGTGCGGGGATGGATGCAGTACTACGGAGCCTTCTATCGTTCCGCACTGAATCCCCTCCTGTCGCGCATTGACGCCTACGTGATGCGTTGGATTCGCAAAGAGTACAAACGGCTGCCCACCACCAGGCAAGCCACGGCAGGCTGGCTGCAGCGTCTCGGCGTTTAATCCCAGCCGCTTGGATACCGCCGTGATCGCCGCCCACTCGCTTGGATAGTCATCGCGATGCTCCAACCCCAAACGGACCGCCTTGGCCCCCGTCGCCGGGTCGTATTTGCTCGGCATGTGATGCACCTTCCCAGGAAAGGAGGTGCATCACATGCGGGACGGTTCATAGCAGCCACAGCGGTGAGAGCGGCTGTGTCAGCCGTTGATCAGGTCGATGATGTGGCCGAAATTGAGTTTTGATGCGAGTGCCGTCAAGTCTCCGTTTGCGAGCTTCGCGGCAGCCTCCTGTGTAGCTCCGAGCGCGTGCGCATAGGGATCGACCCCGAGGCTGATCCGGCGGACACCGATCGTCTGCAGTTCCGCGAGGGTAGCCGTATCGTGTGGGCTGACTAGGACGTTGACTGGTTTGGGGGTGACGGCCCTGATGACTGCGCTAATGGCGGCCATGTCCGGCAGGTTCGGCGCGTAGAGTTGGTGTCGTTCATTTCTAGTTCCTTCTTCGTGCGGTTCAGTGTTCGCTGCAAGTGGCTCGTCGTTTCGGTGCCGTGGACGCGGCGATTATGTACTCGGTTGTACCTCCTGGATAGAGTCAGATCCGTCGCGCCGTCTTACTGGCAACGTCGCAATCCCGTTCGCGCCTCGACGCCGGCCCACCGCAATCGGCTCCACCGCTGATGACTGCTGCGTGCCCCGTCCTCATCGAGTCTGCGGGTGATCGGCCCGATTAGGCAGGCAGCTCGGTGCGGTCCCCGCTCCACAGGGTGTGGAACTTCTGGCTCGGATCGGCGTCGATGCGACCGTAGGTGTGGGCTCCGAAGAAGTCGCGCAGGCCCTGGGTCAGCGCGGCGGGAAGCCGCTCGGTGCGCAGCGCGTCGTAGTAGGACAGCGCGGAGCTGAAGCCGGGAATCGGGATGCCCAATTCGGTGGCGGTGATCACGACGCGGCGGCAGCTGTCGATCGCCGACTCGATCGCGCTGCGGAAGTAGGGCGCCACGATCAGCGTCGGCAGATTCGGGTCCCCGTCGTAGGCCTCCTTGATCCGGTTGAGGAACTTCGCGCGCACGATGGAGCCGCCGCGCCAGATGGTGGCCATGTCACCGGGCGTGATGCCCCAGTCGTACTCCTTGCTACCGGCCTGAATCTGGTTGAAGCCCTGGGCGTACGCGACGATCTTGGACGCGTACAGCGCCTTGCTGACGTCATCGGTGAACCTTGCGGCGTCGGTCGGCTTGGGCCCGAGGTTGCCCGAGGCCAGTCCTGTGGTGGCCTTGCGCTGCGTGACCGAGCCGGACAGGGCCCTGGCGAAGACGGCTTCGGCGATACCGGTGACCGGCACCCCGAGGTCGAGCGCCGACTTCACCGTCCAGCGGCCGGTGCCCTTCTGTTCGGCCTCGTCGAGGATGACGTCGACGAGCGGCTTGCCGGTCTTGGCGTCGACCTGCTTGAGCACCTCTGCGGTGATCTCGATGAGGTAGCTGTCCAAGTCACCCTTGTTCCACTCGCCGAAGACGTCGGCGATCTCGGGTGCGGTCTTGCCCAGCCCGTCGCGCAGCAACTGGTAGGCCTCGCCGATGAGCTGCATGTCGGAGTACTCGATCCCGTTGTGCACCATCTTGACGAAGTGGCCCGAGCCGTCGGGGCCGATGTGCGTGCAGCACGGCACGCCGTCGACGTGCGCTGAGATTTCCTCGAGGAGCGGGCCGAGCGACTTGTAGGACTCCGCCGGGCCGCCGGGCATGATCGACGGCCCGTTCAGCGCACCCTCCTCGCCGCCGGAGATGCCTGCGCCGACGAAGTGCAGGCCACGTTCGCGAACGGTCTTCTCGCGGCGGATGGTGTCGGTGTACAGCGCGTTGCCACCATCGATGATGATGTCACCTTTTTCCATGGCGTCGGCGAGCTCGTTGATGACGGCATCGGTCGGGTCGCCTGCCTTGACCATGATCAGCACCCGGCGCGGTTTCTGCAGTGCGGCAAGAAATTCCGGGATCGTCTCGCTACGCACGAAGGTGCCCTCCGAGCCGTGCACCTTGAGCAGCGCATCTGTCTTGGCGACCGAGCGGTTGTGCAGTGCGACGCTATAACCGTGGTGGGCGAAGTTGCGGGCGATGTTGGAGCCCATCACGGCCAGACCGGTGACCCCGATCTGAGCGGTTGCCGTGGTGTCGGAGTTTGCAGACGAGCTCATACGGGGGCCTTTCATCTTTGGTTGTGGCCGAGTGGTTTCGACAGCTGAGTGCTTAGGCGATGAACAGTTGGCGTAGTTCGGTCAGTCACGGCACCACCAACGCCAGGGTCGGCACGACGAGCACGGCTGTCGCGGCGAGATAGCCGCCGCTGGCCGATCTCACGGCGCGATAACCGGACGGCCGGCCGCCCAAGAACCTTAAGCTCCCTGGGCGTCAGATCCGTACCATGCGACATGTTACTCTCAACGGACCAAATGGTCCTTTCTATTCCCTCCCGGGAAACCCATAAAACGATCGAGGAGTCCGTGTGGTTAGTGTATCGGCGCGTTCCTATGTGGCGGCTGGGTTGGTCACCGCGGTGGCGGGAGCGGTGGTGATCGGTCCCTTGGCAGCGCAGCGGCAGATTCATCTTCCGAATGTCTTATCGGCCAATGCCAAGCTGTCGAGTGCCGCGACGGCGCTGTCGAAAACCGAGATGGCAGTGGCGGATTTGGCAATCAACCCAGTGACCGACGTTGAAAAGGCCGGGCGGCAGAAGGCGCCGGGCGGTTCGGCGTCACCTGCTGCGGTGTCGGCGGCAACCGCTGCCGTCAGTGCACCGGACGCAAAGACGGCAACTGTTCACGCGCTGGCCACTGTTGCCCTTGCGGTGGATGCCGGCCCGAGCTCCCAGCATGTGGCGGGTGCTGCTGCGGTGCAACCGAATCCCGCAGCGTCGGCCGCGGGCGCGGGGGCCAGCCCATCGGCGCTTATCGCCGTCCCGCTCCTGGTGGCCGACATTGGGTTGGACATTACCTTTGCTCTCTTCGCCATCCCGAATAACCTGCTTTCCAACACCGGTGCGCTTGTTTTCCACCTGGTTACTCACCAGGGCGATTTCCAAGACGACCTGCGGGCTATCGCGAATGTCATTCCGCATGACCTAGGGCTCCTGGCATCTGACGTGTCGGCAGATATCCGGTCAATTGGAGCGGCGCTCGGCTTTGATGCCAATGGTTTTGGTGGCAACGCTATGGCTACGCTGGCTGCTGGTACCAGTACGGCGAGTCGTGTCGCCGGCGCAGGGTCCTTGGTCAACGTGGCACCGAAATCGGTAGAGAAGCCAGGTGCTGTCCACGCCAAACCGGATGTCAAGGGTGACACGACAAACGTCGAGGCCCCGCAACGTCACACCAACGAACCGGACACCACCAAGGGTGACACGAAAGCGGCTGACACCGCGAAGGCTAACGCTGCCAAGGGTGACACTGCCAAGAGTGAGACAACGAAGGCTGACACCGGCAAGGGTGACACTGCGAAGCCGAGTGCCCATTTAGCGTCGACGGGGTCTTCGAGGTCGACAGCGTCGAGTGCTCAGCACAGCACGGTCTCATCTGCGGCGAAGGGCCCCTCGACGCGGTCCGGCACGTCCGCGCGGACCCACCGCACGCCTGGAGCGTCTTCGCATGCGGGCGGTTCCGGTGCCAAGAATGGCAGCGGCGCGCATGGCGGCGGTAGGCACGGTAAGTAACCGACGGCTCTACGACACCCAGCCGGCCCGGAAACGGATCGCAGAGTACCCATAGGGGTGCATTGCAGGTGTTCGCAGCGTTGCTTCTTCGGGAGTGGTGTTTGCTGAATTATGCTGACCACCTGCATGACGGCTCTCTCCTGTCTGGTGCGCAAGTGTTGTGGCTTTGTGGCATGCCACCGGTGCGGGGTTTTCTAAGTCCCTCACCGGTGGCCTTGCCTGCTTGAGTTGACCGCGCCAACTGGACCCAGCACTTTTTGGTAGAAAATGAATTTCAAATTCTTCGATGAAGCGAAAGCCGTTCCGGCACGACCGGGACCACGAATCAAAGAGTAATGCATGCCCCTGTGCACATCTACAGCCCGGTTGGCGCGTACCGCGCCGAGGACAAGAAGGCCCTGCTGCTCTGCCGAGCGTCCATGTTGGTGCGGGCCCGCCGAGGTTCTATGTCAACGTGCTCTTCCACGAGATCGCCGAGGAGGACTTCTTGATCGGCGCCGAGCCGCGAAACAACTTCGTGCGCCTGGTCGGAGAGCACATCGCCCGACACCTACCGACTACCGAACTTCGCAAGCGGTGATGCAACTCATCGAAGCATAGATCGCTCTCCATGTGAGGGATCGCCGGTACGACTGGCAAATCCACATCGACGAAATGCCGTTCGACTTCTGGCAGGTGCAGGGTTTGGTGCCACCGACGCCTAAGTCCGAAGGCGAGACGCTGTGGGTTCGAGAAGACCGTCCCGTCCCGCACGAGAGAGTCTGACGCCATGAGCACCCCCACCATTCGACTTACGCCGACCAAGCCGTTCCGGCGGCGACTCCGCCGATCGGTGCGACTGTCTACGTGGGTCGCTGGCCAGATATCCCGGCCGTCGAAGCTCCGGGTTTCCCAAAGGGGAAGTTCTTACCGCACAACCATATCGACCTGTCCTCGGGGTATATGCGTCGCAGGTGGCGGGCGACCTGCTGAGCACTCCACCGTTGCGTGGGTCGCTCGGCGATCGGTTCCCATGGGGCCGGATTCTTGTCGATCCGCCGCAGGTGACGACGGGTGTTGCGCTGGAGTGACCAGCGGTGGGCTTCATGGGTCGCAACAGTTACTGCGACGGCCAGTATCAGCCCTCAGCTACAACAACCTATCGGCATGGCGAAGTCGTCAATTCGTGCCCGCGCTACATCGTTTGACTGTGCGCCAAATCAGCAATCGATATCAGCTCGAAGAAGAACCGATCACCATCGCCGACCTCCGCCGCAGGGGCCTGAGTATCCGGAGGATCGCCGTCCAACTCGGCCGGGTACCGTCGACGATATCGAGGGAGTGGACGAAACCGCCGTTGCCGGCTTCGCTGGACGGATGGTCGACATCGTGAACGACGTAGTCACGAGGGATGTGTCGTCGTCGTAGTGATGGTGGTTCGTGCACCCAACTCGAATGATGGCGTTGACTTCGCGGTGGTTACAGTAGTCCCTGTAGCCGCAGGTCGGTGTCTTCGGTCGCTGGTAATTGTGCAGCAGCGGGAGTAGCGAGGCTTGGCGCTGTCGCTCGGGTAGGGCTCGCAGCGCCGTCTTGAACCGCTGCAACCACGCGCCGTAGTGACCGGCGACGCGCTCGATTGGAGAGCCCGCTTCGATGAGCCAGTCGACGTACTCGTCGAGTCCGATACCGTCGTCGTACGGGTTCATCACGTGATAGGTCTGGAACCCATCGACGTGTGTGCCCAGGGTGGAGATCGCCTGGGCGATGAATTCGACGGGCAGCCCGTCGTAGTGTGCTCGCTGCCGGTTGCCGTCGGCTCCGAGTTCGTAGAACGAGATGGGCGCGATGCCGGTGGTCAGCAGGCTCAGCATCATGCGGGTGAACATGTCCGGCAGGTTGAGCTGTCCGGCGTAGGTGGTGTCGGCCAGGATCATGTCGCAGCGGAACACCGCGACGGGTAGGCCGTGGTGTTCGTTGGCCTCGCGCAGCAGCACCTCGCCGGCCCACTTGCTGTTGCCGTAGCCGTTTGCGTAGCTTTCGTCGACCGTTCGGGTGGCGCTGACGATCCTGATGTCTGCGTGCTCGGTGAACTTGCCTGGCTCGATGCCGTCGCCGACGCCGATCGTCGACAGATAGACGAACGGCTTCTTCTTCGTGGTCAGCGCGATGCGGATCAGCTCGGCCGTGCCGAGTGCGTTGGGGCCGAAGAGCTGGCTGTAGGGCAGGACGTGGTTGACCAACGCGGCGGGGTCGACGATCAGGTCGACTGTGTCGGCGAGCCGCTGCCAGGTGGCGTCGTCGAGGCCGAGGTTGGCTTCACCCTTGTCGCCGGCGAGGACCTCGAGGTGTTCTGCGGCCAAGGAACGGTAGTGCGCCAACAGCTTCGGGCCACCGCTGTCGAACGTGGCGTCCAGCCGGGCGCGTGCCGCAGCGTCGTCCTTGGCGCGGACCAGGCAGATGACCTTGCCGTCGACCAGGTCCATCCGCTCCAGCCACTCCAGCGCCAGGTAGCGGCCGAGGAAGCCGGTGGCGCCGGTGAGCAGCACCGTGCGCACCTCGGGGTTAGGGCCCGGCAGGGCCGCCGCAGCGGTAAGGGTTGCAGAGTCCAGGAACTTGTCCAGCGTCAGATCGCCGGCATGTACCTCGGTCGCGTCAGCGCCGTGAACGGATGCGTACGTCGGTCGCTTGCTGCCGCCCGCGCGTTGCGCCTCGACGTAGGCGGCGATGGCGGCCAGGTCGCTGGCCGGGCTGACAATGACGCCGACGGGCACGTCCACGTGGAAGATCTCGTTGAGCCGGTTGGCGAATGTCAACGCCGACAATGAGTCTCCGCCCAGGTCGGTGAACTGGGCGTCGGCCCGCACGTCGGAGGCGGCTGCACCGAGCAGTGCGCTGGCGGCCCGGCTGACGGTCTCGAGCACCGGGCGGTCGGCGCCGCTCTGCCGCATGGCGCGCAGTGCGCCCGCCTGGGCGTCGGACAGGTCGAGGTAGAGCTGTTCGAGCTCGGCGCCGTAGCGTTCCTTGAGCCGCGGCCAGGCCAGCTTCCCTATGCCGGTGAGCAATCCGTTCTCCATCGTGAACGGCGTTGTCTCGATCAGCAAGTCGCGTGGGATCTCGTAGGACTGCAGGTCCGCCGAGCGCGCCGCGACCTTGAGCGAGGCGCTGATGACGGGCTTCAGTTCGTCGGCGCCGTAACGGGACTGCGCGTCCTCGGTCGGCACCACGACGGCCAGCAGATAGGGCCGGGCACTGTTGCCGTAGATGAAGACCTGCGCAACCAGCGGGCTTTCGCCGAACACCACCTCCAGCCTCGAGACGGCGACGAACTCGCCCTGCGACAGCTTCAATACGTTGTTGCGGCGGTCGAGATACCTGAGTTGGTCCGGACCCACCTCGGCGACGATGTCGCCGGTGCGGTAGTACCCGTCGGCATCGAACACGTCCGCGGTGATCTCCGGTCGCATGTAGTAGCCCGGGAACATAGTCTCGGACTTGACCAGCAGCTCGCCCCTGGGATGGGGGCGGTCGGTGCGGAAGTAGCCGAGTTCGGGTACGTCGGCCAGCTTGTAGTCGATCACCGGCGGGCGTTGCACCTGCCCATTGACGAAGACCGGCCCGGCCTCGGTGGAGCCGTACCCGTCCGTCAAGCGCATGTCGACCAGCGATTCGATGAATGTCTTCATCTCCGAGGAGATGGGCGCCGAGCTCGTCATCGCCGAGACGACCCGCCCGCCGAGCACGTTCGTGCGCATGTCGGCCAACACGTCGGCCTCGACGGTCCGCCGGTCGGCGCCATCGGCGGATCGGCGGTCGACTTCGCTCTGGAACCGCTCGAACAGCATGTCCCAGATCCGCGGAACGAAACTCAACTTGGTGGGCCGCACCAAAGCCAGGTCTTCGAAGAACGTCGAAACATCCCCTTGCGCCACAAAATACGCCGTTCCGCCTGCGGCGAGGGTGATGTAGAGAACGCGACGTCCCATGATGTGGCTCATCGGCAGATAGTTCAGCGTGATATCGGGAAGCGCACCTGCACTGCTCACCGCCGACACGTTGGACCGACGCCAAAGATTGGTGATGACCCCCTTCACGGTATGCATGGCGCCCTTGGGGGAGCCGGTGCTACCCGCGCCTCGAGAAGGCAGCTGAAGGCCACGCTCGCAGGCAGCGGAGAACACCGCAGCCGGCGATGAGACCCAACGATCCCCGCCTCTCACCACGGGCCCGTTACTGCCGAAGTGCTACAGCGAGCAGTTCCACGCCGCCTCACGCGGCGCTTCTCGTGCCCATTGGATATCGTCGGTATCAATTTCTGTCGTGATCGTCACTGGGGTGAAGGGCTACTTGAGCGCCGGCGGCAGCGTGCAAGATAGTGACTCGGTGCCGCTTGCGGCGTGTCTAATAAATGGGGCAGCCACAGGGTGATGGCGCGTAGGACTGCTGCGCCGCGGTAGACGATAGCGAGTTTGTTGTAGCGGGTTGCCAGCCGCGCCATTGCTTGACCATTGAAGTTTCGTTCAACGACGTTGCGTCCTATGTAATCCTCGGCAGTACGCCCGTTTGCAGCGGTGGGAGGGCGTCGTGGCGAAGAAGCGCGACTCCACCTACCAGCCGGGGCGTCGGTCGACGTCGTGGATCAAGGACAAAATTTGGAACACCCAGGAAGTGGTGATCGGCGGCTGGCGGCACGGCGAGGGCGGCCGCTCCAGCGGGATCGGCGCGCTGGTGCTGGGCATCCCGGCCGGAGACCGTCTGCAGTTCGTGGGACGCGTGGGCACGGGCTTCACGGACAAGGAGTTGACGAGGCTTAAGAACATGCTGAAGCCGCTCGAAACCGACGAATCACCCTTTGACGCGCCACTTTCCACTCAGGACGCAAAGGGGGTCTCCTTCGTCCGTCCGAAACTGGTTGGTGAGGTCCGCTACAGCGAACGGACCCCCGATGACCACCTTCGCCATCCGAGTTGGCGAGGCTTGCGCCCGGACAAGGAACCCGACGAAGTCGTGTGGGAGTAGCTGCCTCCGAGGACCTGTGCGTGAGAAGCATCGATAACCTCCTGCCTGCGTCTGGCCGAGGACGTCAGCCAATTCGTTGTCAGCCACGCCCGAAGGTACCTTTCCCCAGAACCACTCGACCCGGTGACCCGCGCAACCAGCTCAAGGCTCGGCTCTGGCCTTTGGCGAATTCATGGGTTCGACTGCCCCTCATGGCTTTTGAGCCGGTTGCGGGGACGCCGTCGGTCTACAGCGTCCCCGCACCCTGCGCTTCGGCTGGCTATCCGCCTGCGCCTCCGCCTGCCCCACCACCGACGGGGGAGCATCTCCCGACGGTCCGTAGGCGCCGTTCTGCTGATTGGCCCCCGCCGGCCCGCGGCCGGCCACGTCGCCCGGCGATGCCGGGGGCAGGTTGGTGTTGCACACCGTGGCGGGCGGTCACGTGCCCAAGTCCGCAACCCACATCGACAACTCCGCCTTCGCTGCAAGCCATCATGAAGCGACTGCGGGCGCTCGGCATCAACCTCTAAGGCGCACGTAACACCGTCCTACAAACAAGCGATCTTGGTCAGCGGTTGGGGACTGTCTGAATAACGGTTGATCTGGTCTTGGTCTGACACGCCGGGCGTGAGCTTGGCGGGAAGGACTGATGATGTCCGAAACACTGAAATCCGTGGCGATCGATGTGGATCACAAGCAGCTCGCCGAGCAGTTGCTCGCGCAGGCCAAAGAACAAGGTGTGGAACTGGTAGGTGTGAGGTTCCCCCCGAAAAGTGGACAGGGGTTTATGCGGCTTGGGTGGCCGCGTGCAGTGATTGTTCGTAGGCGATGGGACTGAGCATTCCGATCACCGAATGACGCCTCTGAGTGTTATAGAAGTGCATCCACTTGTCAACCGCTGCAACGAGTTCCGCCTTAGTTGCGAAGGGGTGGCGGTAGTAGTACTCATGTTTGAACGTCGACCACAGCGATTCGGCACCGCTGTTGTCCCAGCAGATCCCGGTGGCACCCATCGAGCGACGCAGCCCGGCATCTGCGCAGGCCCGGGCCATTGCCCGCGCCGTGTATTGACCAGGTTCAACCGGTGGACGCAACACCTCAACGATGGAGGTGCTTTCGATGGCACGACCACCAGGCTGGGCGGCAGCATTGACGCGGCGGGCGGTGATGCTGTCACCGGGTCGGCCCCCGGCACGTCGGGATCTCGAACGCGTATTTTGGATGCAGATTGCGTGTGGGCTCACGAGCGAGGACGCGGCGGTCGAGTGCGGCGTGTCGGGTCCGGTGGGAACGCGTTGGTTCCGACACGCTGGCGGAATGCCGCCGATCCAGCTGGCCCCGGTGTCGGGGAGATATCTGTCCTTCTCCGAACGGGAGGACATCGCTGTCCTGCGAGCACAGGGAGTCAGCATGCGACAGATCGCGATACGGATTCGACGGTCACCGTCGACGATATCTCGGGAACTCCGCCGCAACGCCGCCACCCGGGGCGGGAAGCTCGAGTACCGGGCATCGACGGCGCAATGGAAGGCAGACCTCGCCGCGCGACGACCCAAAGCGGCGAAACTCGTTTTGCATCCACATCTTCGTGAGTACGTGCAGGACAAGCTGTCCGGTGTTCTGCGAGACGATAACGGAGACGCGGTGGGCCCGTTCGCGTCGTGGAAGGGCCGCAACAAGCCGCGGTGAGCCGATCGCCGGTGGGCGACCGCGTGGACCCCGCAGCAGATCTCCAACCGGCTACCCATCGAGTTCCCCGACGATGAGTCGATGCGGATCTCGCACGAAGCGATCTACCAATCCCTCTACATCGAGGGACGCGGGGCGCTGGAACGGGCGCTGGTGGCATGCTTGCGCACCGGCAGGGCACTGCGCAAGCCGCGGGGCCAGGGCGAAGAAGCTGCGCACCGGATTCATCACCGAGGAGGTAACGATTGGTGCCCGACCTGATGAAGTCGATGACCGGGCCATCGCCGGGCACTGGGAGGGTGATCTGATCATCGGCCTCAACCGCTCTGCGGTGGGCACCCTCGTCGAGCGGACCAGTCGCTTCACGACGCTGCTACATCGGCCGCGCAAGGACGGCTACGGTACCGCTCTGGCGGTCAAGAACGGACCGGCGCTCTCGGGGTACGGATCAGAATCCGTTCGCGATGCGCTCGCGGTTGCGTTGACACCGTTACCGAAGCATCTGCGCAGGTCAGTGACGTGGGACCGGGGTAAGGAACTGGCGCGTCATGCCGAATTGACTACGGCAGCCGGAATCAAAGTGTACTTCTGCGATCCCTACAGTCCGTGGCAACGAGGGACCAACGAGAACACCGATGGACTGCTGCGGCAATACTTTCCGAAGGGAACGGACCTCGCTCGGTACGATCGAAGAGAAGTTCAGGCCGTTGCCGATGCACTCAACAACCGGCCGCGCCAAACACTCGGGTGGAGAACACCGGCGGAAGTGCTTGCAAACCACCTACACTCAGGCTCACAACACGGTGTTGCGACGACCAGTTGAATCCGCCTTGGGTTCCGCGGTCGGAATGCATGATCGTGCCACCGACATGGCCGCCGCGCACCGCGACCGCCTGGGCCAACGCGTCGGTGACCAGCTCGGTCAGCATGTGACGGCCATTGGGAGGGAGACTTGATCATCGGCGCAGGGCACGCGCTCGGCGATCGCGACGCTGGTCGAACGCAAGACCCGAGTTAACAAGCTAGTCCGGCTTCCCGACAGCCATTCAGCGCAGTCCCGTCGCCGATGCATTAATTGCCGAATACTCGCGACTCCCAGCATCTTTACGTCGAACACTGACCTGGGACCAGGGCAACGAGATGTTCCAACATGCCCGTATCGAGGAAGCGACCGGGCTGCGGATCTACTTCGCCGACCCACACTCACCCTGGCAGCGAGGCACCAACGAGAACACCAATGGACTACTACGGCAATACTTCCCGAAAGGATCAGACTTGCATCACTGGACCAGTCAACAGCTCCACGACGTGGCCGCAGAACTAAACGACCGACCCAGAAAGACGCTCGCCGACCACACTCCTCATCAACTGATGAGACGATCACACCGCCAAGAACACACCAAACCGATTCGCATCGACCACTAAAATCCGCCCGGTGTATCCGGTGGTGTTCATCGACGCAATCTTCGTCAAGGTCCGCGATGGCCAGGTCACCAACCGGCCCATCTACGTCGCGATCGGGGTGACATGCGCCGGGCAGCGCGACATCCTCGGGCTGTGGGCCGGCGACGGTGGCGAGGGTGCGAAGTTCTGGCTCTCAGTGCTCACTGAGATCAAGAACCGCGGCACTGTCGATGTGTGCATCGTGGTCTGTGACGGCCTCAAAGGGCTGCCCGACGCGATCAATACGGTGTGGCCGCGGGCGGTGGTCCAGACGTGCGTGATTCATCTGCTGCGCAATACGTTTCGTTATGCGTCGCGCAAGTATTGGGACCAAATCGCCAGGGACATCCGCCCGGTGTACACCGCAGCTACTGAGGCGGCGGCCAAGGAACGCTTCATCGAGTTCACCGAGAAATGGGGTGCTCAGTATCCGGCGATCACCCAACTATGGGAGAACGCCTGGAGCGAGTTCGTGCCGTTCCTGGACTACGACGTCGAGATCCGCCGTGTCATCTGCAGCACCAATGCGATCGAATCACTGAATGCTCGCTATCGGCGGGCGATTCGGGCCCGCGGGCACTTCCCGACCGAACAGGCCGCGATGAAGTGTCTCTACCTGGTGACCCGATCCCTAGACCCCACCGGCCGCGGTAAGGCACGATGGGCAATGAGGTGGAAGCCCGCACTAAATGCGTTCGCGATCACCTTCAACGGCCGGATCACTCCGACTGGCAACTAACCAATGCCAAGATCAGAATCCACCGTTTATCTGACAGCCCCTCATCGACTCAGCGGAGATTCGCGAAAGGGGCGTGGCTCGCTGCCGCGGCGCTGATCGCAACTACTCTAGTTGCCCCTCGGCAGAGCACTGGGGGTCTCTGGCGCGAAATTCGCTGATGAGGCGTGCGTGGACCGTGGGCGGAGTCGCCGTATATCCGGTGGCCGTGATATTTGCCGGACTCGTCAATCCGAGCGGCGCATGACTTGCGTCAGCTGGGCCCGAGAGGTGATGCGGAGCTTGGCGAAGGCATTGTGTAGATGCGTTTTCACCGTGTGGGGGGAGATGTGTAGTTGCTGCGCGACGGAGCGGTTGGTCGCGCCCTGGGCGATGAGGTTGATGACCCCGAGTTCGGAGTCGGTGAGGCTGTCCCAGCCCGTTTTTGCCCGCGGGTGCGTGACGATGCGCCGTTCCACGCCTAATCGGCGCAGTGCGCGGCCGACGCGGCGGGCATCGGCGATCGCTTCATGCCGGGTGTAGGTGTCGAATGCGGCATTGAGTTGTTCGACCGCCTGGTCAGTGCGGCCGATGCGCGCGAGTTCGGCGCCCGCGTCCTCGGCGGCGCCGGCGTAAAGAAGCGGCCGCTCAGACGATTCAAGCAACCCCGCGGCAGCCACAAGCGCCTGCGCGTCACATTCCAGTATCCCGCGGGCATATCCGGCCACCGCCGCCAACAGCGGCACCACAGGCCGTTCACGCTCCAGCACCTCGCTAGCCTGCAAGACCCGCGCGCGCAAACCGGCATCACCGGCGGCCGAGGCCACCCGCGCACCCAAGATCAGCCGAACCAATGCATGGGGAAAAAGGGGTGTCCCCAGTAGGCTGATGTCGCCAAGCCAGCGGGCTGCTTCATGAACGTCGTCGCGATACCACGCCGCCCGCGCCAGCACATACGCTGATGCTCGACGTTGGCCGGGTGAACCGATCGGGTGGGCATCGCGTGCATCATTGGCCGTCTGCTGCAGCACGTTCCGGTCATCGGTGTGCGCGGCCACCTCGGCGAGGATCAGCATACGATGTACGTCGTGCTCGGTTGCGCTTGTCGGCTGTGGGGGCGGCAGGGAATCAGCCGCATCGCGAGCGGCCGATAGCCGCCCCGCCGCGAGATGGACCCACCCACTGTAGACTGCCCAGGTAGCGAGTGCCAGCGAGTTGCCTTCCCGGCCGGCTTGCCCTATGCCGTCGGCGACCCGGGCGGTCGCGTCGTCCAATCGCCCGATCACTGCCAGCATGTTTGCGTGGTACATCCCGGCATAGGCATGTGCCAACGCCGTGTCATTCGTGTAGGCGAGTCGGCGAAGCTGTTCGAGGCGGCCTAGTGCGCGGGCCGGGTACCCCTCACCAGAATCGAGCAAAGCGTGGGTGACTTCGGCCATGATGGTGGCCTCGAGATCACCGGTGGCTGCCGCGGCGGCGGCAGCTTCGTCGGCCACGGTGCGCCATTGCCCGCTTTTGTCCTGCAACACAAGGTTGTAGGCCAGCCACGCCAGATGCCGTGTCCGGGTGACCTCGCCGATACCGCTCAACTGCAGCGCTCGGCGGTTCTCCTCTACCCGCCAGGGGGTGCTGTGCTTGGTATGCGTCGGAAGCCGGAGGCGGATCTCAGCCTCGACTTCGGGCGAGGCCGCCCCCGCGAGCGCCACGACGGCCAACTCTTCGGCCTCGCCATAGCGGCTGGCCCGGTTGTGCCACTCCACCGTTTCGGCGACCAATGATCCGTAGTCATGGTGCACGGCGGGCAGTAGTTCCAGTGCGCGCTTGCTCAGGTCCGCGGCCGCGCTGGCATCGCTGTGGCCCACCGATTGAGCGGCCCGGCGCAGCGCATCGACTGCTTCCATGTCTCCGGGCTCGGCGCTGCGAGCGAGCTGAGTTGCGACCTCCTCGGGCGCCGCACCCAACCGCAGCATGACCGACGCCGACTGGCGCTCCATCGCCCGCCGCAATGACTGCGGCAGGGACTGCCGGGTGGCCTCGCGCAGCAAGTCATGCCGAAACCTCAACTGCTCACCATCGTCGACGAGCAGATCCGCACGCACCGCCTCCTCCAACGCCGACAGCAATGACACCGGCTGACGGTCCAGCATCGCGGCCAACAGTCCGGCCGAGAACCGGTCCGGCAGTACCGCGGCCACCCGCACCACCTCCGAGGCCTCGCCAGAAAGCAGGTCCAACCGCTGATGCATCGTGGCACCCAAACGCCGCGGCAACCCCTCCCCAGTCACCACCGCACGCCCATCGGCAACGTTTAGCCGGTCCTCCTCACACAACCCCCCAACAAGCTCGCTGACCAAAAACGGATTCCCGTGCGCCTTAGCGGCCAAATTCAGCAGCGACACATCAGCTTCCGCCCGCACTGCGTCTTGCACCATGTCAGCGACCGCATCCGCCGCGATAGCCCCCAACCGCACAAAAGTCGCGTTGGCCCGTTGCAACACCGACAAGGTCTCCTGCACCGCCGGCCCGCCGGCCCCGGTGCGCGCGGTCACCACCCACAGCACCGCCACATCCGGACGCACGGCCAGCGACCGCAGCGCCAACAACGTGGCGTTATCGGCCCAGTGAATGTCCTCCAACAGGATCACCAGCGGGGTCTGCGCGGCCGCCGCATAAATCGCGTCCGCCAGATCGTGCACCACCCAGTAGCGCAGATCCGCCGAACCGCCCAGCCTGCGCAGCGCCTCAACATCACCGACCGGGGGATCGGCGCGCAGCGTGGCCATGAACAGCGAGAAAAACGGCACCGTCTGCTGATACTCGAACGCCTCCCCGAGCAAGGTGCGCACCCCGCACTTGTCGGCCAGCGTCAACACCTCGGTGAGCAACCGACTCTTGCCGATGCCCGGCGGGCCCTCGATGACCAGTACACCCCCGCGCCCCTGAGCGACCGCCCCGATCAGCGCGCCGATCACCTGCAGCTCGCCCGCCCGGCCGCGAATCGGCGGTATACGCACCCGCCCCGAGGCCCTAGCGGTGCTCACGCGAACCGCCGCCCACCGACATGAAGTAGGCGGGTGGAAGATCCCCGATTTATGTCGTCCACAGTTCTCGCTGCCGCTAGCGCTGGCAGTTAGTGTAGGCGTCTTCCACGGTGCCCCGGTGAACGAGATGACCCCCATATGGCGGGGACGTGCAGTTTGGGCGATCATCGCTGCTCGGTAAGGCCCCTCTCCGACGCTGTGATCGCCGGGACCGTCGTCACGGGAGTGCTGCTCCGTCACACGGCGCGAGCTGACCCAAATGGACGACCTGTCGCGCGATGCAATTGTCCGGAGCCTGGAATGTCCCAGGCCAGCCTCTACGTTTCGTCGGCAATCCGACGGCGCGTTCGATCTCAGGAAATCCCGCCGATGCGGCACGACGGCGACCAACGGATTCGCCGGATCGTCGGGGTTCGTTGGGTGGGTCGGGGTGGGGGTTTTGTGGTGTTGGTTTGGCATGGATGGTTTTGGTTGTGTGAGGGGTGATTGTCATGCGCGCCGCGGTGTTTCGGGCCGATTCCGCTGGGGGCCGGGGACCTGCATGGGGTTAGTTGCGGCTGGCCATGAGCCGCCGTCGACGTTGAGAATGGCGCCGGTGACCCAGCTGGCCTGGTCGGAGAGCAGATAGACACGCCACGCGAGTCAGTTGTCAAGCAGCGGCTGGTTTGTGTCAACGGCAACTGAAATCTGACCATTTTTCGGCAAGGTGGTTTCTAGGGGCGGTCGCAACACTTCTCTAGATTCTGGAGGTTGTGTTGTCATCGTCGCGTCGCGTGAAGAAAGGCCCGGGCCGCCGGCCCCAATCGGCCAAGCGTCAGCGGTTTATGGAGCTACGTGCCCGGGGCTGGTCTATCTCGGCGGCGGGGCGGCAAGTCGAGGTGTCCCGTACCTCAGCAAACAACTGGGCGCGAGGTTACAAAACGTATCGGCGTGGCGAAGCCGTCGGATTCGTGCCCGCGCTTGATCGTTTGACTGTGCGCCAAATCAGCGATCGGTATTTGTCCGAACAAGAGCGGATCGACATAGCCGACTTACGCCGCTCGGGGCTCAGTATCCGGGGGATCGCCGCCGAGCTTGGCCGGGCTCCATCGACCATATCGAGGGAGTTGCGCCGCAACAGCCGCCGCGACGGCACCTACCGGCCGTTTGAAGCTCACGGCTGGGCAGTCCACCGCAGAGCGCGTCGTCATCGGCGGCGGATCGACAACAACCCCGTCCTATGCGAACGGATCGCCGAGCTGCTCGCCCAACGTTGGAGCCCGCAACAGATCGCTCGGCATCTGCGGCGCAAGTACGCCGAGGATCAGTCGATGTGGTTGTGCCACGAAAGTATCTATCAAGCGGTCTACCAGCCCCAATCACGCTTGATTCGCTCGCCGCAGGTCAGGTCACCACACCGCGGCCCGTTGCGCACGGGCCGAAGTCATCGCCGCGCTCACCAGCGCCCTGGCCGGCGTCGTCCGCGGTTCGCCCATCCGATGTTGTCGATCCATCAGTGGCCATTCGATCCGGCCGACCGCGGCCAGCCAGGCCACTGGGAGGGTGACCTCATCGTCGGCAAGAATCAACGCTCGGTGATCGGCACCCTCGTCGAGCGGCAGACCCGCATGATCCGGCTGATGCACCTTCCCACTCGCGACGCCGATACCTTGCGCATCGCGATTTCCACGACCATGAGCGGGTTGCCCACCACATTGATCCGATCGATCACCTGGGATCAGGGCATCGAAATGGCAAGCCACACCGACATCACCGCAGACCTGGGCGTAGCGGTCGACTTCTGCGACTCCCGCTCACCCTGGCAGCGTGGCAGCAACGAGAACGCTAACGGTTTGCTGCGACAGTACTTCCCGAAAGGCACCAGCCTGAACACCTACACACCCGACCACCTACGCGCTGTCGAATACGAGATCAACAACAGGCCCCGCCGCGTCCTCGGAGACCGCACTCCCACTGAACTTTTCACCGCGCTGCTAACCTCACCAGACCATCAACTGTTGCGACGTTGACTAGAACCCACCTTGCCGCGCAGTGGTCAGACACCCGATGGTAGTAAGGGCGCAACCTCAGGCGTCACCGCGCTGGTGACGTCTTACGCAGCGGCTGAGGTGCTCGGGACAGCGAATGCCTTGTATGGGTCGTAATTTTGACCAGTCGCAAGGCAGTGGTGTAGCTGACTGAGGAATCGGTTGAACAGGTTGCGTAGCGCCGCGGGATGGCCATCACCGGCAGCGCGGCGGCGGTCGTAGTGGGACCGGGCCTCAGGGGAGGCGGTGAGCGCGGCGAAGGCCCAGACGTATCCGGCGGCGGCCAGACGCTGATTCTTGATCCTGCGTTGCATGACCACGATGCTCTTTCCGGAGGCTCGGGTGACTGGAGCCGAGCCGGCGTAGGCACGAAGATTTCGAGCCTCGGCGAATCGGGACCGGTCATCACCGATCTCGGCCAGGATCCTGGCACCGGTCAGTGTTCCCACGCCGGGGAAGCTGATGAGGATCGCTGCGTCGGGGTGTTCGGTGAAGATCTCTTCGGTTGCCGCGGCGAGATGCTCGGCGGCTCGGCAGGCGGCGTCGAGTTGCAGGACCAATGCTCGGGCCTGTTCGCCGAAGGCGGCTTCCACGCGGGGCAGCTGGCGCATCTGCTCGGCGGCGAAAGCGGTGTGCAGTTGATCGACCCGTGCTTCGATGTTGCGCTGGCGGCCAGCGGCGATGAGCAGTCGGCGCAATCGTGCTTTGGTGAGTTTGGCGGCCAATGCCGGGGTGGGTGCGGCGGCCAGGATGGTGCGCGCCTCGGCAGAGGCAAGTCCTGATCTCGAGTCCTTGAAGGCTTCGATTGCCGCTGGAAAGTATTCTCTCAGAACGGATCTGAACTGGTTGGCGATCTGCTGCCGGTTCCACACGGCGTCCTGGCCGCCACGAGCGAGCACTGCGATCGACTGGACCAGCTCGCTATCTGACGGCAACAGCCGATGAACGTCGGCATCGGTGCGCAAGATGTTGGCCAGCACGACGGCATCGGCGTGATCCGATTTCGCTCGCCACGGTGTGACGCTCTCGATAGCGTGACACCGCCAGCGGATTGATTGCATACATCGGTCGGCCCGTCGCCCGCACAGACGCTACTAACAACCCACGACTGGTTTCGATGCTACCGGGATTGGGTTGGTGGCGTTGTCACCGTGTTCGGCCAGCAGCGTCAACAAGGTCGCCAAACCGGCAGCGTCATCACCAATGTGGCATTTGGCCACCAGCTTGCCGCGCTCGTTGATCAGTGCGACATCGTGGTGGTTTTCGGCCCAATCGATCCCGCAGAACACCTTCATCGAATGCCCCTTTCTCTGTCGTTTTCGGTCATCGAACCGAGTTGGGGCATGCGCCTCACTAATGGAAGGACTCGTCGGTCCGACACCCGATCAGCCGTTCATGACCCCAGCGCACCGCAGGGGCCTCGGCCTTCCACCTCAGCGGTCCAAGAATGGCCGCGCGTCATGAGAAGAGATGGTCCCTGCGGCTGGCTCGACTCAGGAATCGTCCGACCCAGACACCCAGCGCCAGCGCCGACACGCCGACACGCACGCCATCCGTCTGACGCAAGACCGCCGCGCCGGTCTGACCAAAGACGTCCAGCGCCTGTATTCAGTTGGGCGTCGACGGTCTTGCAGCACCATTAGTATTCAGTTGCCGCCGACAGTTTGGACGTGTTGGTGAGGTCGGGCCAGGCGCCTTGTTCGTCCCAGGGCTGGTTGTTGGCCAGGCACTACCACAGGCGTCCCAGGAGCTTGTTCGCGAGGTTGCGCAGGGCGGCGTTGTGGCCATCGCCGGCGGCGCGGCGTTTGTCGTAGCAGGCGCGGGCCCCGGCTGACTTGGTGAGTGTCGCGAATGCCCACCAGTGGCAGGCGTCGCCGAGGCGTTTGTTGCGGATTTTGCGGGCCTTGACGTAGTCCGAAAGCCCGGAACCGATAGTGACCGGTGCGGTGCCGCGAATGCGCGAAGGCCGCCCGCGTCATCGAACCGCGTTGGATAGTCTCCGATTCGGCGAGCATGTGGGCGGCGAGGACCGGGGCAAGTCCCGGCGCCGAGCGCAGGATCACTGCTTGCGGTGAGTACGCTAGGCGTGCAAGGCCGGGGGTTAGCGGATCTATTTCGTCACCGTGACGAAATGCCGCCGTGCAACTCCTTACCCAATTTCGCGAAGTCACAACGTGGCGAGCGCGTTTGGGCGGATAGCATAGGCGCAGTGGCTGAATTGGTGTACGCAGTCAGCGGCCGGTGGTGGATCAACGGCTCGTCGCAATGTCCCGGGCCGAGACGTATGTAGCCGACAAATTACGCTGCTGCACAACAACATTCGCGCGCCGATAACATACCTTATGTCAGCTTGTGGCTCTAATTTGCTGTCCCCCATAATGTTCGGCCGATGCGGTGGTGCGGCCACCGGAGGTTCAAGATCGAATACACCAAGTGCCACTCCCCCGGCGGGGGACTGGTGCCGCTAAGAACGACTCGGTGTGTCGGATAAGAAACCGCCGGCCTGGCTCCGCTGAGCATGGCTGGTCGCAGAAGTGGGCGAGAGCGACCCGACGCACCCAGTCGATCAGCTCATTAACTACGACGACGGCGACAGCCCGATCCGCGTGAGGAATCGTGAAGCTCCACGATTCGGAGAATGGCGCCGTTTAGACCAGTAGGTAGGCCGATGGCCGAGCACTTGCGCTTCGTACGGGGCAATGTCGCCCCCTGGTCATAACCTCGCTGACATGTATCTGCAGAGTCGGACCAAGCGGTGGTTACAGGTATTGCGCACCACACAGGTGGAACTAGCGCAGGGGCGGGAATCGATCGAGATGTTCCTCGCCAACGCACACAGGCCAGGCGTCAGGCAGATTAGCGAGCGAGACAAGAGAATCACAGTCGTCTTGCCGCTCGACCAAATCGCGCTGACTCATGAGAGCCAGCCACTCACGCCAGGTACTTGGCTCGCTGAAACCCTAAGCGGAGTGATTGCCGCGGCCACTGACATCACGTATGGCGATGGCTTCATCGATAGCGTCACGGCGTTGCTATCCGCTATCGAACAGGCCATACCGGCGCTCGAGGCACAAGAGACGGAACCCGACTCGTCCGTCGACGAGATCGTCGCTGACCTCGAACGCGCGCTGCTCGTGTCCCTGGTGGTCACGCTAACCGCGCACGGAACAATCCTTCCGAAGGAAGGCGAGTGGACGAGCCAGCATCAGCGCTTTCTGAACGGCCACCGTGACGACCTCGGCCATTACCTCGAGGTCGCCACGCTTCGCTTCGTCGACGAATCGGCCCCCGGCCGCGTCCACATGCAACACCTTGTGTCAGCGTCTGACGCCGGGATGACCACTTTCGCTGCCGGTGCCGCCGGCGTTGCCAGTGTCGACCACCATCCGGAGATACTCGCCGTCTCGTATGCGCAGTGGTTCGCGTACATCTTCGCAATTTGGGAAGAGCAGTTCCGCGGCAGGTTGGCGGAGTTCTGGGATGACCAGTGGGACAGTAAGATTCGCCGTAGCGACATACTGGTCGACTACTTCGGTGACATCAGACTGATCCGGAATGACTTCGTCCACAACAAGGGAATATGTGATGAGTCAGCAAACGCCGTTACCGTCGAGGTACAACACGTCGAAGACGAAAAAAATCGAGGGAACTCCCGCCACCAGCCGCGCCTGTGGCCGGGTGCTGCGCATGCGTCGCTGGATGAGCTCGAACGACGGCCGAGCCCTTCGGTCGAGGGCGACAACCTCGCCATCGAGGATCGCTGTGCGGCCCGCGAGTGCCTCAACCAAGCCGCCGGTGATCTCCGGAAAGCATCCCGTGAGGTTGGTGGCGTGCCGGCTGAACAGCTCGGCGGTGCCGTCAACCCGCGCAAGCGCGCGGACGCCATCCCACTTCGCCTCGAACACATACGCGCTTGAGTCCTTGGGCAGCGTCGCCGCCGTTGCCAGCATCGGCGACGGGGGGAACGGAACCACTGTGGTCACCCATCCAGTGTGCCCGAACGCTGTGCTTCTAGAGCCCGCTCTGAGCGCAAACGTCATTGCCACACCGTGTATGAGTTTCGACGCGTGCGGGCCTCAGCGATTGGTAATTCGGCGGTGCGACAATTCGGTGCGGCAGCTTAGGCGCCAACGCCTTAAACGCGACTGGTCAAATAGTGGGGTGCACAAGCGGACCACGGTGTCCAAGCAGTGATCTGGCAGCGCAAATCTAAGGTGCCGCACCAGCCCACGGTAATTGAAATCCGAACAATGTCCGAGAACCCCAGCTAACATGGTGCTGCGTGGGGGAGACACCGCAGGCACAGGCTGACCATCTGTCGCCCGGTCAACGTTCGACAATCCGTCGAGCCGTGCAACATGCGATCGACGAACACGGGATCGAATGGGCAATGCGCAATACCTGTGCACAGCTCGAAGCAAAGTACGGCATCTCCTACGACACCATCGAGTACCTGGTACATGACGAGTTGCCGGCCGCACTACCCGAGGAACTGCTGACGTCGGGGCAGCGCAACAAGATCCGACGGGACTTCAGCGCCGCGACCTCCGAGATCGATCGGAGTCGCAGACGTGGCGCTGTTTCCGAGGTGGTCAAGCGGTCCGCCGAGCACTTCGGAGTGTCCGAAGACACCATCCGCGCCGTTGTCGGTGTCGACGGCGATACTGTTCGGCCAACGCCACCACTCGGAGGATCACCTGTGCCTGTAGCTGCCCCGTCGCTGCCCGAGCCCGGTCAGGTCGTCGAGGTGCGCGGCTCGACGTGGGCGGTCGCCAATGTTCAGGCCCAGGGTCTGCCGCTCAGCCCGGCTGACGATGCAGCCGCGAAGCTCAATCACGTCGTCGACCTGCAGTCACTCGACGAGGACCGCCTTGGCGAGCAGCTGTCGGTGATCTGGGAGCTTGAGGTCGGCAAGACCGTCACCCCACCGCAAGGATTGCCCGAGCACATCAACCCAGAGGGCTTTGACGATCCCGTCACGTTGGCAGGCTTCATCGACGCGATGCGCTGGGGCGCGGTCACCTCGGCAGACCCGAACCGCTACCAGGCGCCGTTCTGGTCGGGCGTCACGGTGGAGGCCTACCAACTCGAGCCTCTGCGACGTGCGCTGATGAGTCCGCGGACCAATCTGCTGCTGGCCGATGACGTCGGATTGGGCAAGACCATCGAGGCCGGCCTGGTCGCGCAGGAACTGTTTCTGCGGCATCGTGCCCGCAGTGCAGTGATCGTGTGCCCGCCGAGCTTGGCGCTGAAATGGCAAGACGAGATGCGGGACAAGTTCGGTCTGCAGTTCGTCATCGTCAACAGCGAACTGATGGCCGAAGTGCGCCGCACCCATGGCCTGCACGCCAATCCGTTCCAGCTGTATCCGCGGGTGATTGTGTCCATGGCGTGGTTGCCGCAGGTGCGCTGCCAGCGCTTGCTGCGCGACGTCTACGCCCAGGCTAAGAACCCCAAGCTGGGCAAGCGGTTCGCCTTCGACATGCTCATCGTCGATGAAGCCCACCACGTCGCGCCGTCGAGCCCCTCGACCATCGCCGGCGGGCGCGGCTATTCGGTGGACACACAGCGCACCCTGGCAGTACGCCAGCTCGCCGACACGTGCGAGCACCGCTTGTTCCTGAGCGCCACCCCGCACAACGGCTACCCGGAGTCGTTCACCGCGCTGATGGAGATGATCGACCCCCGCCGGTTCTCTCGCGGCGCGTTGCTTGACGCCACCGCACTCAAGGACGTGACGGTGCGCCGGCTCAAGCGCGATCTCAAAGGTAAAGGTTTCAAAGACCGTCAGGTGAACATCCTCGACTTCACGCCCGAGGACAGCGAGCAGGAGATGTTCTCCCTGCTCGATGAGATCGTCACCCGCAGCGCCAAGCAGAACGGCACCAAACCGGGCGGCGACATCGTGACCATGCTGCTTAAGAAGCGGTTTCTGTCCAGCCCGTTCGCCTTCGGGATGACGATCAGTCACTACCGCGACGCGCGAGCTGGGCGCGGGCTGCGCGACGACGAGTACGACGACATCTTCGGCGAAGGCCAGGCCGACGAGGAAGAAGGTTTGTGGGAGCACGACGAGGCCGAGCGGCTACGGGAGTCCAAGGCCTCCGATCCGCTCAGCGCCGCCGAGCCCGGGCAGCTGCAGACGCTTGCCGACTGGGGCTTGAGCTACGAAGGCCGACCCGATTCACGACTGGAGCGGCTGCTCACCTTCCTGGATGCGGTGTGCCGGCCCGACGGCAGCCAGTGGTCCAAACAGCGGGTCGTGGTGTTCACCGAATACGCGCACACCCTTGGCTGGCTGCAGCGGGTGCTGGTGCAGCGCGGCTACGCCGACCGGCTAGCTGTCATCGAAGGTGCGACACCCCCTGAGGACCGGGAGTACATCCGGTCGCAGTTCACCGCTGACCCGACCGAGGAACCGGTGCGGGTGCTGCTGGCCACCGATGCCGCCGGCGAGGGCATCGATCTGCAAAATCACTGCTACCGGCTGGTGAACTTCGACATCCCGTTCAATCCGTCCCGGCTTGAACAGCGTATCGGCCGCATCGACCGCTATGGGCAGACCGAGACACCTGAGGTGTTTCACTTCGTGCCCGACGACAAGTCCTCCACCTACGCCGCCGACGCGAACTTCATGGCCCGCATCGCCAAGAAGATCGCCCAGGTCGAGGTGGATCTGGGATCGGCCAATCAGGTGATCGGTGACGAGATCCAAGAACACTTCGCCCACCGCGCGCCGGCCAAACGCAAAGCCACGGGGCTTGATGGCAACAAGGTGATTCAGGAAGCCTTGGCTGGCGGCATCGAACTCAATACGCGGCTTACGGAGTTGGAACGCGGCTACGGCGCATCCCGGGCCGATCTGCATCTGGAACCGCAGAACCTGCGTCGCGTGGTCGACACGGCACTGCGGATCAACCATCAGCTTCCGCTGGAGCCGGTCGGCGATGCCGACACCGACGCCGAGGTGTTCGCGATGCCTCCGTTGAGCCCTGCATGGCAGGACACCCTCAAAGGCTTGGCCACCCGACTGAAACCTGAAGTGCTGCGCCCGATTACGTTCGACCCGGCCGTTGCTGAAGGACGCGCCGATCTGGTGTACGTCCACCTCGGACATCCGATCGTCCAGAAAGCGCAACGGCTGCTGCGCCGCTCGCTGTGGAGTGTGGATTCCACCCTGAACCGAGTCACCGCGGTGGTGATCGACGATACGGCGGAATCGTTCGTAGCTGCCGTGACCCGTATGGTGCTCGTCGGTAGAGGCGGGGTGCGGTTGCACGAGGAGGTGTTCCTAGTCGGCGTGCGGCTGAAGGGCCGGCGCGCGATGGCCGAGGAGAAAGCCGAACACGCCCTCGATCACGCCCTCGATCACGCCCTCGACGGCGACCGGCTGACACTGGCCAGCCGCCGGATCCGCGACGACCTGTGCGACATCTGGAACGCCCCGGATGCACCGCTGCGGGCACGACTGGAGGAGTCTATGCACGCCCGCGCCGGCCGCCGACACACCCGCGTACTGGAGCAACTAGACAAACGTCAGGCCTCCGATATCCAGCGGGCCCGCGACATCTTCGCCGCGTTCCGGACGAACCTGGGCGAATCACTGGATCTGTTGCGCAGCAAGGAAGCCGAAGCCCAAGCCATGCTCTGGGCCGACGACCAGCAAAAGCAGTGGCGCCGCGACATCGACTCGATGCAGCGCCGCCTCGACGAACTCGACGACGAGGAGACCCGCGAGATCGCGGCAATCATCGACCGCTACGCCGACGTCAAACCCCACACCACCGCCGCCGCAGTGGTCTTCGCCCTCACTCCCGAGGACGCGAAGGGAGGGCTGCGCTGATGGCGCCTCGCACACCCCGGCAGCGTTCGACACCCAATGTCTCCGAGCTACACCGCGCGTGGCTCGAACTCGTCGACACAGACGGCCCGTTCCTGGCGATCGCACCACTCAAGCGGGTATGGCCCCAGGGCATGCCAGCCCTGGACGGCGAACGCAAAGAAGCACTGCTCTACGCCCGCAAGGACTTCGAAGTCGTATGGGAAGCGGCAGACCGCACCACCGGCGACGACGGCGCGACCGATGACGCGTACCGCATCGCCCGCGACAAATGGGTCGAAACCGTATTGCGCGACGTCGTCGGCTGGGCCGAATCCCTGTCCTGGGGTCCCGTCGCCAGCATCACGGCTCAGTCACCCAATCGTGCGGTCACCGTAGGCGCCGAGGCAGCCCTGCTGGACCCCGACGGCGCTATCGGTGCCCTGGTGTCGGTGATCGACCCGGTCGATTCGTTGCGCCAGGTCCCTAGCGACCTGTGGGCGGCCACTCCGGTGGACCGAATGGAAGCGCTTCTGCGCGACAACGACATTCCGATAGGCATCGTCACCGACGGACGCTGGTGGGCACTGGTGTGCGCACGCGCTGGCGCCATGACCGCCTCCGGAGTCATCGACGCGCTGACCTGGGTAGAGGAATCCCGCACCCGCGACGCTTTCCTGACGCTGATCTCGCGTCAGCACATCATCGGCGGCAACGTCGACGAGCGGCTGCCCATCCTGTTTGAGGAATCCGTGGCTGCTGCCGAGGAGATCACTGAAGCTCTTGGCGCGCAGGTGCGTCGCGCGGTCGAACTGCTGATCCAGTCGTTCTCCGAATCGGCTCGCGACGCCCAACAACGCGGTGAACCCGATCCGCTGCCCGACGACACCCACCAAAGCTATGAGGCGGCGGTGACGATCATGATGCGGATCGTGTTCCTGCTATTCGCCGAGGAACGTGGGCTGCTGCCGTCGGGGGAGCTCTTCGAGCAGGGCTACGGCATCTCTCGCGAACTCGACCGACTACAAGCACGGGAAGCCGAGGACAGCGAGGAAGCACTCGATGCCACCTCGCTGACCTGGCATCGGCTGCTCGCGACCAGCCAGGCGCTCTACGCCGGCGCATCCTTCGAGAACATGAGGGTGCCCGCCTACGGCGGCTCCCTGTTCGACCCAGCCCGCTTCCCGTTCCTGACCGCACTCACCGCTCATGGAACGCTGGCCATCGCCGTGTCCGACCGAGTGATGTTGCATGCGCTGCGCTCGGTGCAGCAAGCTTTCCTCAAAGGTGGTGAGGCACGCCGAATCTCTTTCCGCGACATCGATGTAGAACAGATCGGATACATATACGAAGGCCTACTCGGCTACACCGCCGGCACAGTCGACGAAATCCACCTAGGCCTGCAGGGAGCTCGCGGCGAGGAACCCGAGATCGCCCTGTCCGTACTGGAACGACTTGCTGCGGACAACACCACCCCAAAAAAGTTGGCCGACGCCATCCGGGCATACGTCGAGAACGGTCAACCCTCGGCCAAACCCCAGTCGGCCGCTGCAATGGCCAAAGGCATTGGCGCCCAGATCGAGCCGAGTGTGGTCAGCGCCCTGGCGCAAGTCGTGGGAGATGATTCTGCATTGCGGGAACGCGTGCTGCCCTGCTTGGGAATCATGCGCCAAGACCTCCGAGGACGCCCCTTCGTCGTGCTCAGAGGTGGGCTGATGGTTAGGGAAACCCCGTCCCGCAAGAATGCGGGGGCGCACTACACACCCAAATCGCTGGCCAGGGAAGTTGTGCTGCACGCCTTGCAGCCGCTGTGCTATTTGCCTGGCCCTTATCAGACCGCTGACGAATCGCGGTGGAGGCTCAGGTCCTCCGATGACCTGCTCAGCCTCAAGGTAGCCGATATCGCATGCGGCTCAGGGGCGTTCCTGGTTTCCGCAGCAAGCTATCTGGCCGATCGGGTGGTCGAAGCGTGGACCTCCGAGGATCCGGCCAACACCCAGCGCGGCGATCTGCACCGGCGCGCCCTTCGCGAGGTGGTCGCTAGTTGTCTCTACGGCGCCGACATCAACGACATGGCCGTCGAGATGTGCAAGCTCTCGCTTTGGCTGGTGTCGCTGGATCGTGACCTGCCGTTCTCGTTCGTCGACGACAAAGTCTTCGTCGGCAATTCGCTGCTTGGACTCACCAGTCTCAGCCAACTACGCGGGCTTCATATCGACCCGCCGCGGGTGCCGACGACGGCGATGATCGACTTCTATGACATTGACATCGACGCCATCATTCGCAAGGCAATCGACCTGCGTCGCAAACTTGCCAGCGAGGTCGACGAGAACAATCCCGCCCGCAACAGCGCCGCCAAGCGGCGGCAACTCGCCGAATTACGTCGCATCACCGCAGACCTGCGCAACCTCGCCGACGGGGTCGTCGCAACGGGCTTGGTGCTTGGCGGAAAGCCGGGGCGTGGACTCGACGAGGCTTTTGAGAACCTCCGAATCGCAGCGAAGGCTGCGTACCCTAACACCGGCGAACCGGACGCGTCGCATTTGAACTCGATCGTGGATGCCGGGCTGACACCAACAGTCGCAACAGATTACGAGCGATGGCAGCCACTGCATTGGGCCATCGAAGCACCTGACGTCGTTGTCGAGCGCGGCGGGTTCGATGCGCTCATTGGTAATCCGCCGTTCCTCGGGGGGAAAAAGGTTCCAGCTGCTATTGGCACGAACATGCATGACTGGCTTGGCAATGTACTTTCAAACGGACAGAAAGGTCGAGCCGATCTTGTAGCCTTTTTCTTTCGCAGGACGTTCGACCTCCTTAAAAACTCGGGATCAATGGGTCTTATCGCAACTAATTCGATAGCTCAGGGCGATACGCGGGAAATAGGTCTGGACCGAATGGTTGAAAGCGGACTGACCATTCTTCGTGCTGTCAGAAGCGCCAAGTGGCCGTCGAGCATGGCAAATCTAGAATATGCAGCAGTTTGGGGAGTAAAAGGGACGGTCAGCGAATCTTTAACCCGCGTATGCGACAATGTTGTCACGGCCAAAATATCTTCTCTACTGGAACCTGAAGGCCGGACGATCGGGGTGCCTGAGCAGCTCGTAGAGAATGCAGGTATTGCATACCAGGGCTGCATCTTACTGGGTATGGGCTTCGTGCTACCGGAATCCGAGGCGATGCGATGGATCGACGAAGAACCAGCATATCGTGACGTCCTCTTCCCGTACCTGACAGGTGAGGATGCCAATTCCAGACCTGATGTATCCGCATCTCGATGGGCCATTGATTTCAACGATCGTAGTGAGTCGGACGCGGCAATATACAGGTTACCATTCGAACGAATCAAAGAAACCGTCTATCATGAGCGACTAAAGAATAAGCGGAAGTCGTACAGCAACTACTGGTGGCGATACGCGGAGAACCGCCCGGCCATGCGCCGTGCGCTATCCGCTCTGAGTGCGGTACCCGCGATTACTCTTACTAGCAAGATTGCTATGCCTGTACGCGTTTCAACGGCTCAAGTAATCAGCAACAAACTTGCCGTGTTTGCGACAGATTCGTACGCTTTGCAAGCGGTTCTATCGAGTTCTGTTCATTGGTTATGGGCAGTCAAATACTCAACGACCATGAAAACGGACATCAACTA
Source organism: Mycobacterium sp. URHB0021 (assembly GCF_054057895.1). NCBI lineage: Bacteria > Bacillati > Actinomycetota > Actinomycetes > Mycobacteriales > Mycobacteriaceae > Mycobacterium > Mycobacterium sp. URHB0021. The sequence goes on along the minus strand of NZ_JBSRZT010000001.1, from coordinate 94,069 downwards.
TACGCCAAGGGATGCCTTCGAAACCTTTCCTAGGCCGCAGGAGAGCCTTTTACTGGCGCAGAACGGGGAGGGACTAGACCGCGAAAGGGGGGAAATTATGGTGCGTCGTAGCCTTGGTCTGACCAAGCTCTACAATCTCGTTAACGACCCACAGATTGCTGGTGCCTCCGATCCAGATGTCGCGCGGATGCGCGAGATCCACGTCGCGCTCGACGAGGCAGTGATGGCCGCTTACGGGTGGTCTGACGTCTCACTCGACCACGGCTTCCACACCTATCGGCAGATGGAACGTTGGACAGTCTGCCCGGCCGCCAGGGTGGAGATCTTGGATCGGCTGCTCACGGAAAATCACCGTCGTGCCGGGCTCGAGGCGTCCACTGGCAGAAGGAAGAGAAAGGCCGCCCGCACCAACAATGCGGCACAGGGCGAGGAGACGCTCTTCTCATGAGGGAAGCCAGCCAGCTAAAGCCGGCCGATGCTTTGTATCAGCTGATGTACGAGCTGGACGGGACGTCGTTTACCGTCCGGGAGAATCTGGTCGACATTATGGAGCGCGAACTCCTAGGCCCGATCCATGGACCTGAGGAGCTGCTGCCCTTCAGCCCGCGGTCGCAGTATCTGGTTGGACACATCGCGCCAGTCCGCTTGACCGGAGCAACCGCCGGTAGCGCAGATGCAGGTGAAGCCACCGAGCGCGGCGAATTGGCCGAAGCGCGGGCCGACGAAAGCGCTGCGGCCGAGGGGCGGGGTATTCCTGCGTTTGCCGCTGACGAGGACGAGGCCGATGCTGGCGACGATGACGCTGAGGACCGAGCGCCTAAGCAGGGGTTGATGATTCCTTCGTCGATGGGTCTGCGTTTCCAGGTGCCGCCGGATTTGGAGGCGTTCCGGGTCACGGCGTCGTGGGGCATTTACGAGTCGGTGCAGACCGATAAGGTCACCAAGGCTGGCCGTGTGATTCGCCATTTCCAGCGCATTCCGGTCGAAGAACCCCGCGCCATCCGCCTTGCCGATCTCGATGCCGGCCAGACGACGACGATCCCGCTGCGCGACACCATCTGCCTTCGGGTGGACCGCTACGACGATGCGACTTACGGCCGGGTGCTCATCGAAATCGCGTTGTGCAACGACCGGGAGACACCGATGCCGATCCCGATCGGTATGTGGATGTTCCAAACCAAGCTCCACATTGATGCCGGGGGAGCGGAGGTATTTCTCCCGGTGTGCGATGTGCTCGAGCAAGACTTGCCGGAACACGACCCCGAGGTGCAACGCCTAAATCTGCAGTATCGCAACCGGCTTGAGTACGCGATCGGTCGGACCTGCTCGGTGGACTGGACGGTAAAGAAAGACTCGCGACGTGCGACGGCGGTGTGGACCACATGGCTGCCGGTCGCCGAGACCCCGCAGACGCAGGCGCGCGACGTCGAGAACGCGCTGCTATCCATGGATGCTCTAGCGACCGCGACCGCGGAAGAGGTCCGCGCCGCACTTCAGCCCCTGATCGCCGGCTACGGGGACTGGCTCGATAGCCAAGAAAACGTGACCACGCAGTTGCCGCCTCATCTTCGCGAAACCGCCGACCTGGCGCTGGTGGAAGCCCGCCGAGCTCACAAGCGACTGCAAGACGGGCTCGAACACGTCGCGGCCGACGCTGAAGCGCTGCGTTGCTTTCAGTTCATGAACGCCGTGATACGCGATCAGCGCATCGCCTCCCAGGTGGCCGCGCTACGGGCATCGGACCCAACCCTGTCGATCACCGGTGCACACAGCAAGGTCGCTGAAGCCGGTACCAAAGCCGCATCCTGGCGGCCATTCCAGCTGGCGTTCATCCTGATGCAACTGGGCGCCTTAACGGACCCGGCGGCGCCGCTACGCAGTGCAGAACACTTGGCGCAAGTCGAATTGTTGTTCTTCCCGACCGGTGGTGGAAAGACCGAGGCTTACCTCGGGCTGGCCGCGTACACGTTCGCGATCCGGCGCCGCCAGGGTGTCGTCGATTCCTCCGGCGCCCCGCTGGATGGTCGCGACGGCGTGGCGGTGCTGATGCGCTACACGCTGCGGCTGCTCACCGCCCAGCAATTTCAGCGGGCCACCGCACTGGTGTGCGCCGCCGAGCGGGTGCGCCAAGCTGACCAAACCACCTGGGGCAGTGAACCGTTCCGGATCGGGCTGTGGGTGGGTACCGACGTGAGCCCGAAACGCTTCGAGGAGGCCGACGAGCAGCTGACCAAGGCCAACGAATACGGGTCGCATCGGCTTACGGTGCTCCAGGTCCAGCGCTGCCCGTGGTGTGGCACCCCGATCACCGCGGCACAGGTCAAGGCCGACGCTACGGCGCGGCGGGTGTTCGTCTACTGCGGTGACGACCTTGCGCGTTGCCCATTCGCCAAAGGTGGGCAGGTCAGTGAGGGCCTGCCGATTCTGACCGTGGATGAGGAGATCTACCGGCTGACACCGGCATTCGTCATCGCCACCGTCGACAAGTTCGCCCGCCTGGCGCGCGAAGGGGAAGCCGCGGCATTGATTGGCTACGTCGGGCGGCGCTGTGGTCGCCACGGCTATGTCCATCCCGACTATGCCGCGTGCAACATTTCCACCGCGCATCCCGCCGTGGCCGGATATCCCGCGGCCACCGTCTATCCGGTGAACCGGCTGCGACCGCCGGACCTCATTATCCAGGACGAGCTGCACTTGATTACCGGCGCGCTGGGCACCTCCGTTGGCCTGTTCGAGGTCGCAGTGGAGACCCTGGCCTCCTGGGAACAGCCCGACGGCAAGCCAGTCCGGCCGCTCATTGTCGCGTCCACTGCTACGGTTCGTAATGCTCAGGAGCAGGTGCGCGGCCTGTATGGTCGGCGCCTAGAGATCTTTCCGCCGCAGGTGCTCGATGTCGCCGACACCTACTTCTCCCGCGAAATCCCCATCACCAACACAACTCCAGGCCGCCGATATATCGGGGTGAGCGCGCAGGGAGTGCGTCTGGCCAGCGCCGAGATCCGCGTCTCGGAGGTCCTGCTCTCGGCCGGGCAGCTGCTGTTGGACCGCAGCGGCATCGCTGCCGACCCCTACTTGACGCTGGTCGGGTACTTCAACGCCACCCGCGAGCTGGCGGGCATGACCCGCTACATGGGTGACGATGTTCAGAATCGAATCAAGCGGCCCCGCAAAGACTCCGGGTTTCCACCCCGCCACGGCGCCGCGTTTGGCCTGCTGAACACCGGCGAACTCACCGCCCGGATCGCGTCGTCGGAGATCGGCCGGACACTGGACCGGTTGGGGTTGGAGTTCGACCCTGACTATGACACCACCGAAGCCTTCCAGGCTCGAATGGCGGCACAGCGCGACGGCAAGAAGGTGCCCATGCGCAAGGAAGCGCCGTTTGACGTGGTGCTGGCAACCTCGATGCTGCAGGTCGGTGTCGACGTGCAGCGGCTCGGGCTGATGCTCGTCGTCGGTCAGCCGAAGAACACCGCCGAGTACATTCAGGCATCTTCTCGTGTCGGCCGCGACGCCTCACGGCCCGGTTTAGTTGTGACGCTGGGCAATTGGGCTCGTCCCCGCGATCTGGCGCATTACGAGCAGTTCCGCCACTATCATGAGACGTTCTACTCTCAGGTGGAAGCATTGTCCGTGACGCCGTACTCGCCGACGTCGCTGGATCGAGGGTTGGACGGGTTGTTGGTCAGCGTGGCCCGCGTAATGCAGGCGCCCCTCGATGACGGGCTCTCCCAGGAGCGCGGTGCGTGGCGGATCAAAGAAAATCGGGAAGTGGTCGAGCAGGTGGCCGAGCGACTCAAAGCCCGGATCTCGGCAGCAGCCTTGGATGAGGCGGCGGTGAAGTACGCCAGCGACCGGTTCGTTAATCGAATCGATCGGTGGGTAGATCGCGCCACCCGCGCCAGCGATATGCACAGGACGCTGGTGTACGAGCGCACTGGGGAAGGGGACAAGTATCTGCCATTGCTGATGAGCCCCGAGAACGCCAAAGCCGGTGTCGGGTCATCGAATCAGGCGCCGTTCGTCGTCGCGAACTCGATGCGGGAAGTGCAGCCGGAGATCAACATCCTCGTCAGCCCGATCCCGGAACGCCTGTTCGCGCATGTTCCAGACGGCGCACCACGGTGGACCCTGCCAGTGGGGGACGAGGACTGATGGCCGACACCACGCCCGAAGCGGTCATGCTGCACGATCCGGGTGAGACGCTCGATCCCCTGGCCGACGCCGAAGACGCGGTGGTCAAGAACCGCGCCAAGGTGGGCTCGTCACGGCCGTCGTCGCTGCTGTACACCTACGGGCCAGGGGCGATCATGGATCTGCCCGGTTTTTCGGTGATGCCCGCGGGTCTGGACGATTGGGAGCCCATCTGGAAACGGCGCGAGAAGATTCCGGCGGTCATCGAGCCCCGGCTACTCAATGTGATTCGCATGCATCTCGGTCCGCAGGTAGAGGCGCTGCGGCCCTATCCTTGGCAGCCGAAGCAGAACTCGTTCGCCAAAGAGGGCGCCGACTTGGGCATCCCCGCAAGGGTATTCCCGCAGTGGCTGCGGTGCACGGGCTGTGATTACCTCGGCCCGTTACCTAGATTCAGCTACGTCAACACCCATCCCTTCCGGCCTGACTTGGCGCAATTCACTCACAAGAGTTGTCCGGGCCGCGGCGCGCAGCGCGGTGGTGCGAAGGCTGGGCGGCGGGAATGCCCTGCGGTACCCGCGCAGCATCTGCTGACGTGCACCAACGGCCACGTCGACGAGTTTCCCTACGAACTGTGGGTGCATCGCGGCCGGCGGTGCGCCAAGGCCGAGCGGCCCGACCTGAAGATGCGTGACCCGAATGTCGGCAAGAGCGTCGGCTCAATGATCGCGTGCACGCAGTGCGGGGCCACCCGCGGCATGGCAGAGGCGCAGGGTTCCGTGGGCCGCGACAAGCTGCCGCAGACCTGCCGGGGACGTCACCCACACTTGAACGCCTTCGACAAGGAGTGCGATGCGCGACCGACGTTGATCATGATGGGTGCCTCCAACCTGTGGTTCGCCTCGACGCAATCGATCATCGTCATGCCGCGCACCGACGCCGAGAAAGCCGAAGCGTTAGGTGACCTCCTGCGGCTGGAGCTCGGGGTCGACACCGTTAAGCAGTTCGCTGGACAACTCGACGTTATCCGTGCGATGGCAGGCATGAAAGGTATTGACCTGAAAGACATCTCGGACGAGAGTCTTTCGACCGCAATTGCCGACGCGCTTACGCCGCCGGAGTCCGACGAGGAGCGCAAGAGGAAGCGCGACGACTGGGATCCAGTAGAACTCTTGGTCCCCGAATGGCAGTATCTCCAGAAGCCGGCGCTGTTCCCCTCCCAGAAGAACACCACGGGGCTAATGGTGACCGACATGACCCGCGGCCCAGAGCTTCCCCCGCAGATCAGCCGCATCGTGGCCGTCAACCAGATGAAAAAGGTCAACGCCTTCATAGGATTCACCCGGCTCGACGAGATGGATCGCGTCAACGACGTACCCGGGCGCCTGGTCAAGCTCACCCGCACCGGCAAGCCAACGTGGGTGCCCGCAACCGAGGACCGCGGCGAGGGAATCTTCCTGCAGCTCAGCCTCGATGCCGTCGAAGCCTGGGAGAACATCGTCTACACGACACCGCTGTGGGCGGCACACCAGGCAGCTAACCGGCGTAACTTCGCCCGGCGCTTCTCCGAGACTGCCAAGGCTGTCAATCCCGACACTCGGTTGCCCGCCCCTCGATACTGGTTGCTGCACACCCTGTCTCACGTGCTAATCCGCGAAATGGCAATGTCATGTGGCTACGGCGCAGCCAGCCTGACCGAGCGGATCTACGGCTGGCCAGCCTCCGCACACCGCGAGGGCGCTGCCGGGCTATTGATCTGCACTACCGCCTCAGATAGCGAAGGCACCCTGGGTGGTCTCGTCGCGCTTTCAGAGCCGTCTCGACTGCAGGGACTGGCGATCTCGGCGCTTCGCCGCGCTGCCCGATGCTCGTCGGACCCTCTGTGCGCCATGCGAACTCCGAGTGACCCCGAGGACTTCCTGCATGGAGCGGCATGCCACTGCTGCACCTTCGCGTCGGAGACATCGTGTGAGAGGGCTAATCGGTTCCTCGACCGCCGCTTTCTGCTCACATTGCCCAGCGCGCACGGCAAACCGGTGCCCGGGTTCTTTGGGAGCCCTGATGTCCAATGACCCGCTGAAACTACTGGGGGAGTACCTAACCGCGACCGAGGCCGAAAGCCTGGCAGCGCTCATCGATGCCGGTGAACACACCACACACGCCCTGGCATCAGTAAGCCACGCCCGGCGCGACCAAGTTGCAAACCTGTTGAAGACGGCTGGAATCGGACACTCTGAACCAGCACTGTCAGTGGCGGTGCTCCGCGGAATCGCTGGCGCAAAGTCGGCGCATCGCGACCTCACACCGGTCTGGACGATGCCCGGGCACGAGGCCACAACTGGACATCTGACGAACCAGTTTCACGATGTAGTCGCCGCCGCCCGCACCTCGGTTACCTGCGCGACCTACAACTTCTCACCGACATCGAACATGTGGGACGCCCTCAAGACTGCGTCCGAAGAGCCCGATGTCGTGGTGTGCGTCTACGTTGACGCCGGCAAGGGCGACCCCGCCGACGTCAAGGCACGGCTCCCGCGGGCAACTGTATACCGCTCAGCCAACTTGCCTAACGGACAGGCGATAGTCAGTCACACGAAGTTCATCGTCGTCGACCATGAGATCGTCCTGCTGACAAGCGCGAACTTCTCCTACAACGCCGAGAATCGGAACATCGAGTTCGGTCTTCTCATTCGCGAAAGCGGCCTTGCAGCATCGATCGAGTCGACCATGGCCAACAAGCGGGGGAGCTTGTACAAGCTCGAGTAGGTCGACCTTGCCGGCCGCTATCCGGTCGGATGGCCTCCGGTGGCCGTCGGTGACGCCGGCTACGCGACTGGGTTGGAAACGGAGTCGAAGCCCGGCAGAAACGCTATGACGTGAATGTCTAGGCGACCGGTGGCATTTCATGGATCACGGAACGCTCGGCCGGAACGAGCACGGCGACTTCACGCCCCCGCCGATGCCGAACATCCCGCGGGGAGAAGTAAGCTCATCGTCACGGCTGCTCTACCGAAGCAGACGAAGATCCAATTGTCTCGTCGAGCAGATCTAGCACCGCCTGCCACGCCCGTCCCGCGTGCAAAGCGTGATGGCCCACGCCGGGCACGGTGGCAATGGCGTGGGTGGTGTCACCGGCTAATGAGCCGTCAGGTTGTATCGGAGCGGCCCAGAAAGCGTGCTTGGCTCCGCCGTAAACGATTACGCGCCAGTCAACTCCGGCGTCCTGAAGCGCGCTGGTGAACGTGAACAGTTGGCCTGGGGTGCAGAGCGGGTCTTCGGAGCCTGTGCATAGCAAGAAGGCTCCGCCCACGTTCATCCAATCCTCGGTGCGGGCGGCTGGCAAGCCCGGATGGATCGCGGCGAGTGCCTTGAATGGTACTCGCGCGCTGGCAAGTTCCAGCACGATTCGGCCGCCGGCACCGTATCCGAGCGCTGCGAGCCGGTTGTGGTCGGCGCCGGGCACAGCGAGTAGAACGTCAAGCGCAGCACGGCCAATGGCTTGCATGCGGACGGGGTCAGCCATCAGTGGCATGACCCGAGCCAGCATCGCTTGCGGGTCACCGAAGAACGTCCGGCCAGCGTGGTAATCCATCGCGAGGGTGATGTAGCCGAGCTTGGCGAGGTTGTCGGCGCGGCCGCGTTGATAGTCATCGAGACCGATTCCGTCATGGCCGATGAGCACTGACGGCCAAGGACCCTTGCCGTCAGGCCGAGCCAAGTGCGCGACCATCGTCAGTCCGTCGACGTCGTAGGTGACTTCGCGAGTGACGACCATGTGATCACGTTAGCCAGGGATTTGGCACTTTAGTACCGCGTTCGCCCTAAGCTGACCGACCGTTAGGGGGCCCACGACGAAGACGCGGCCGCTCTTATCGACCGGCATAGCATCCTCCAACCCGAATCAGCAGTGCATCATACTGACAATAGGGCAGGTCGTAGGGGTCTGTGTGAGCAGCTCCAATCGCGACACCCGTGCGGCCCGCTGGCTACGCTGCATTGGGAGCTGAAACCCTGCCCTTGGCAACTAGTTTGGATCAAACCGCCCGCGGTCCTTCTGAACAGGTTGCGAAGCAAGCTGTGTCATCGGATGAAAACGGAGTACTTAACGATGGATAAGCAACGTTATCCACATTATTGGCACTCGCGCTCATGGGCTGGCAAACGAGGACCGCCACACCACGGTAGTAATGTCACAGTGACGAATTGACCGCACTGTGTAGCCGGACTCGGGGTGGCACTTTGTCCGGCGCTGTCAGATGGTTCTGGATCGTCCGGCCGTCCTCGGTCCGGAGCTCTCGGGCAGTCGTGGAATCGGGTCGTGGCGGACCGTGGCATCGCCATACCGGCTGGATTGGTCCAGGTTGATGCGAGCAGGCCGGGATGGGCGGCACTGTCAGATAGTTGTGGAAAGCAGGCCAGAAGGCGGACAGCACTCAGGCTTTCCCGGATTACTCTCAACTAGTTCCGAATCGGACAGCAACCCCGGCAATTCGCTAGGGCGAAAATGGTTGTGCCACAACGGTTTACCGTTAATGGTGCGTGCTCGAGAGGTGCGAGTTGTCGTGCGTGAGATCCTAAACCCTTCTACGTGAGTGTGGATTCTGTCAGCCGCGGGGATCGTCCGTGATCCGCATCGAGATCGTCCGTGGCGACGGATTCCTCTCAGGTTTCGGCGACGAGGTCTGACCACACTTCCTCGGGCGCGAATATCCATGCAGCGAACCCAAACAACACGTCCTGTTGGGTCTGCGGCACAAACAGTTTTGCCGCGTCAAGTTGCGCGTCCGCCCCCAGGTTTACGCCACCGACAGCGGATTCAGACTCGGCTCATGGGTCGCAACGCAGCGGCAGAGCTACGCCAAGGGCCAGCTAAGCATCGGCGCGGTGGTTGGCGAGTTCCAGGGGCACGGCATGACCCTAATCAGCACCGCCGACGAGTAGGGGTGAACGCGACTGCTGGCGTCACGATCGACCACGTAGCGGTGTCACGCGCCAACGTCCCGGTCGGTAGCTGACGCAGCCGTTAATCTGCCTCGATGGGAGACAGCGACCTGGGAGACGCCGCCGGTGCAGCAGGGTTGAAGCCGCCGCGGCCGGGCGAGGAAACCGCGGACGTCATGATCACCGTCAAGACTTACCCGAATCCGAGCGAGACGTACGGCGAGACCGTCTGTGTGGCAGGCGTCCGACTCGACCGCGGCCAGCCCGAGTGGATCCGCCTGTACCCGGTGAAGTTCCGTAACGCCGACTTCGACAGCCAATTTAAGAAGTACGAGATCATCCGCATTAACGGGGCGTACCAGCACGTGAACGACAACCGGCCCGAGTCCTTCCGGCCGCGCCAGGACGAGCTCGAGCACGTGGAGCAACTCGACACCGGCAGCAACTGGCAGCGGCGGAGGATGAACCTCGACGGGCTCGTCGGCGCCACCACGATGTGCGAACTTATTGACCGGAATCCGAAGGGCGGCATGGCGATACCGTCACCGTCACTTGGCCTGATCAAACCGAGGAAGGTCACCGTCACCGTGGGTGACGGTGATCCGTGGGATGCGGCCGCGCAGGCGAAGATCGACAAGGCATCCGCCCCCGACCTGTTCGGCACCTCGCTCAAGCCGCTGCAACCGGCACCGTTCGCGGTCAAGTACCGTTACCACTGCGAGTCGGCGGGATGCGGCGGCCACCACCAGAAGGTGCTCGACTGGGAGGCGGGCCAGGCCGGTAGAAAGTGGCTGCGCGAGTACGGCGACCCCGGCGCCCGCGAGGCGATGCTCAAGAAGTGGCGTGACGAGATGCTGTCGACGGACAACGACGTGCACTTCTACGTCGGGAACCAGAACGCGCACCGCCGGTCCTTCTCGGTCCTCGGCGTCTGGCGACCGAAGCTCGAAAACGCCCTCTTCTAGACGTGCACCACTGCGGCGTCCGGACGCGCTTTCATGAGTCGGCGCACCACGATGTCGCGGTGGCACTCGGCGTGGTCGTGCTCGAAGCACAGGAGCGCCACCACGCCACCGTCCAGCAGCTCGCACACGTGGGCCAGCGCGTCGGTCGCGGCGGCGCTGTCGAGGACGTCGCGATACCGGGCGCGGGACTCCGGCTCACCGGCGCGGAACCCGGCGCGGTTGTCCTTCGGGTTGCCCAGGGCGCGGTGGTGTACGTAACCGATGCCCACCGCGGCGAGTGCCTCGGATAGCTTCGTCTTCGACAGGCCCGGTTTGCGGCTCAGCGGGGTCAGACGCACGTCGACGAGGACCTGCACATCTTGTTCGAGTAGCTGCGCGACGAGGTCGCCGACAGTCTTCCCCTCGTAGCCGATGCTTACCACGGTCCCCGTAGCGGCGATGCGCGCGGCGGAGGTATCAGAGGTCCCCATGGTCCCTATGGTGCAGCACCACTCGCAGCGGTGTGCGGTAACCCCGCAGGTGCGCGTCGGAATCGTGACCGTGGTATCGGCACCTCTCACGCCTACCGGCTCAGAAGTCCTGGTCCACCCGGCGCAGGATGTTCGCGAGCATGATCACCGCGTCCGCGGCGATCCCTGCCTCCCGCCGCGTTGGCGCTGTCGAGTGCTTCACGCTGTGGGTCAGCTCGATCGTCTTCACCACGACGCCTCGGATCGCCTCATTGTCCTTGCCCGCCAGGGAGTCCTCGACGTAACGGCTGATGCGCAGTTTCGTCTTGTCGGGCGACAGTTCGGTCTCCCCGTCGCGCACGTGCACCGCGGGGTCGTACACCGTGCGGCTGATGGCCTCCAGGCCGCCACAGCTCGGTTACCGGTGTCCCGGTAGTCCTGCGTGGTGGCGGCGGTCCGGAAGCGGCGCCGCAACTCGGTGAGCTCTTCGTCCACCTTCGGCCAGCCCGTCTTTGTGTGCGGCGACACCGCCTCGGCGTTCACGACGCGGAACGCAGCGTCCTCCTGCCGATCCAACTCCGCTTGAACCGGAGTGAACAACTCGTTGAGGAGGTCGCGGCGTGCCTGCCACGAGTTGTAGCAGCCGTTGCGTACCCAGTGCGCCTTGAATGTGCTGAAGTCCCGCCACGGGAAGCTCAGCGTGATGCCGATGCGCGCGAGGATCGCGGTGAGGGCGCGCTGCGCGAGTGCGATCTCCTTGTCGTCGAGGGTATTGCCTCCGGACGTGCCGAACGCGATCAGGTCGTCCCACACCAGGTGCGTCAACGCGATCGCCGCGTCCAGGTCGTCGACACCGGCGACAGGTCCGGCCCGCAACTCGTTGAGAAGATCTCGGCGCAGCTTGGTGGTGGTCGTGGCGCTGTTGGTCCACGGACTGATGGACTCGATCTCCTCGAAGAAGTCGTCCGGGTTCACGGGACGTAACGGTACGCAGGCGCCCCGACAGATCGCGGTGGTAGAACCGCCGTCTACCAAGACCTACGTGCGCCACGAGGCGCTGATGTTTCGAGTGGAGGTGAGAGACCTTCGCCGCCGGGCCTGTCGCAGCAGGAACGGTGAAGCTGGGGGCAGCCGGTCCCGGGAGGTGCCGGGATGGGCGGGAGCAGCCCCGACGAAGCCGGGACGCGCCAATACTGCCAGGTGGTGTGGGTTCGGCGAGCGTGACGAAGTGGAGTACGCGAGGAACCAGCGTGAGTACGTCCTTCGAAAGGTAAACCGGCTCAAATCTGGCGGATATGGGCCGGGCGCGGTGCGCACCTGTTCAATTGCGTTGGGACAGGGAACTTCTGGACTGGCTTGTGGATGTCGGTTCGGGAGGCCACGGTGACGTGCTGCGGGGTAGCCGTGGCGATGCCGCAGGGACAGAGTTGGGCTCCTCCTTCGTCGAGCGAATCACAGTGAACGTGGGAACCGTCTCGGGTCCTTGCCCGGTGTCGTGCCTCCAGCACGGTGGTCGGGCTGGGTTCATCGTCGACCGATCGGGCCGAGACGGGACGGAGCCGCCGTAGTACTTCGAGCCGGGGAGAGCCCGTGCACATGGGGAAGGGCGGCAGCAGTTTCGAGAAGGGACGGAGGCTGTAATGTCGAAAGGTGCGCCGGTGAATACCGGCGCCGCGCTGGAGTTGCCCGCGGGGCCGCGCCAGCGGGTATCGGAGATGCAGGCCAAACTTCACCGTTGGGCGGCGGCCGATCCTGGCCGTCGGTTCGATGACCTGTTCAACTTCGTGTGCGACCCGGCAACGCTGTTCGTGGCGTTCGACCGGGTTGCGGGTAATACCGGGTCCCGGACACCGGGCGTGGATGGCCTTACGGTCGCCGACGTCGAGGAGCGGGTCGGGATGCCCGGGTTCCTGGATGATCTACGCGCTCAGCTCAAGGCGGGCGCATTTCGGCCGCAACCGGTGCGGGAACGTAAGATTCCCAAACCGGGCGGGTCGGGGAAGCTGAGGAAACTCGGCATCCCCACCGTAGCTGATCGGGTGGTTCAGGCCGCGCTGAAGCTGGTGCTGGAACCCATCTTTGAGGCCGACTTCGTGCCGGTCTCCTACGGGTTCCGGCCGATGCGGCGAGCCCAGGACGCGATCGCCGAGATCCATCAGTACGGCACCCAGGGGTATCGATGGGTGCTGGATGCCGATATCGAGGCGTGCTTTGATTCGATCGACCACGTGGCCTTGATGGACCGGGTGCGTCGCCGGGTCAAGGACAAGCGTGTGCTGGGCCTGGTGAAGGCGTTCCTCAAGGCTGGCGTCCTCACCGAGGCCGGCGACCGCGAGGACACCCACACCGGGACGCCGCAGGGCGGCATCTTGTCCCCGCTGCTGGCCAACATCGCCCTGTCGGTGCTCGATGAGCACCTGCACAGGCCCTGGGAGTCGGGCGGGGAGATGTCGACGGCCTATCTGCGCAGCCGGCGTCGCGTCCATGGCCTGCCAAGGTGGCGAATCGTCCGCTACGCAGACGATTTCGTCATCCTCGTGCACGGCGAGCGGGCGCACGTCGAAACCCTACGCGAAGACATCGCCATTGTGCTCGAACCCCTGGGACTTCGATTCTCCGAGTCCAAGACCCAGGTGGTGCACATGAGCGACGGGTTCGATTTCCTCGGCTTCCACATCCGGTGGAAACGCAAGAGGGGCACCAACAAGTGGCACGTCTACACCTTCATCGCCGACCGGCCGATCCGGTCGGTGAAGGCCAAGATCCGTGCCCTTACCCGCAGGACGTCGCAGCAGGATCCCGCGACCGTGTTGATCCGGCTCAATCAGATCATGCGGGGTTGGGTCAACTACTTCAAACATGCGGCCTGCAAACGCACGCTCAGTCGCCTGTCGCACTTCGTGTGGTGGCGGGTGATCGGGTGGCTGCGCAGGCTGCATCGCTGGAGGTGGAAGGACGTCCGTCGTCGGTTCACCACACCCACTGGGCAGTGGAGGCCGATCACGGTGGACGGGATCGAGTTGTTCAACTTGGCGGCGGTGCCGGTTACCCGCTACCGCTACCGGGGTAACACCATCCCCACCCCCTGGACCCTGCACAACCATGCCCACACGGCAGGAACCGTGGAGAGCCCGGTGCGATGAAAGTCGCACGCCGGGTTCGGCGAGCGGCCTGGGGAAACGGACCGCGAGTAATCCCGGCACCGCGCCCCAGGCCGACTCAACCGGGCCGGCTGGATGAACAGGGTGCGGCCAACGGGGCCAGGTCTCGAGTCGTAGAACGGTTCCCAGCCGAGGAAGTCCCAGAACCCGTCGGCCGCCTCGCTGTACGCGAAGAGCAGCCGGTCAGGGTGCCGGTCAGCTAGGCCGCGCACCACCCTGGTCCCAATGCCACGCCCCCGAGCCGAGGCGGACACCTCGATGAACTGGATCTCCAGGCGCTCGTCCCCGAGCTCCGGCACGCCCTCGTAGTTCGGGTTGATGCCGCCTGGATCGTCGAACTCGACCCGCGCCACCTCGATGCCGTGTTCGAGCACCTGCACGAACCAGGGCTCGTCCCCAAGCTGTCGGTTCCACCAGTGCGGATGCTCGTAGACGACCGCGGAGTCGAACGGCGGTGTCCACCAGCGATCATCGGATGCGGCGGGTCGGAGGTCGACGAGTTCGAAGGTCACGCGTCACTGCCCATCAGTTTGACCCTGGAGTCCGTGGTCCAGGGTTTCGGTTCGGCGCCAAACGTCGTACGCCTCGTCGATCACACGGTGGTGACTCTCGGCTGCCGTAACCGGCGCGTCGCCAACGGCCTGCAGGAGGTAGTGCCACGTGGCCGTCCCGTGCACAGCGGCTTCGTGCAGGCTGAGCTCGACCCACTGGTCCCGGTGGTCGAGGATGCACATCGCAGGTTCCGGGACGGGATGGCCGCCAGCCTCACAGTGTGCGTGGTAGTCGGTGTTCGGAAAACGGCCGTCCGAGCGCTGACGGATCTTGCCCGGCTGCCAACGTTGCAGGCGCGTCTGCCTGTCGGACTTGAGCCATTCCCAGGCATCATCCGGGTCGTTGGTCACCGCCCACGCCAGGTACTCGACCTCGACGAGTTGGCGGACCAGGGCAGCACTGGCGTAAGCCCAGCGGCCCATCGCGAGGTACGCGGTGCTCGCCAGGAGTTCACCACCGATTGCCGCGACCAAACCGGCGGGGAGAAGCCGGCGTGTCTGAGCGGCTGTGAGGTTGCCCTGGGCGGTGAGATTCCGGGCGTCCGCGCCGAATGTGACCATCCCGAGTGACAACTCCTTGACGAGGTCGCGTCGCGATCGGCTCGGAGGTGGCGTAGCTGAATCCTGCATCCGCGCAGGCTACCTCGGCGCCGCACCGATTGCCCGTGAGTTCAAGCCTGCGCATTCCACTCGCGGGCCTGGCCGCGAAGCCCGGCGCGCGCAGCCGCGCGACGAGGCTGACGACGACGGGGGCTAGTGGCACATCCAGCACGAGCAAACGTCGACGCCGGTGCCGCCGGACCTCACTTCCGCGTTCCGCAGACCGCCACGATGAGGTTCGAACTCCCGCAGCATCATTGGCGACGCTCCGCTCATTCCGCCGAGAGACCAGGGTGATGCGCGCCGGTTATATCCGCCGCCTGACGGTCACGATGGGACCACCCGCCTGCCGTGACCGTTACCGTCGAGAAGGTCATCGCCGACGCCGCGTATGGTCGACGACAACCAGAGCCACTGACGGCTCAGCCTCACCGTCCAGCGATGCGATGAGAAGATCACCCGATGGACCTACGCCTGGCCGCTGACATCGATGCCGCCTGTCGCCTGTCTGGGCAGTTTGAGCTGCGATCAGGCCAGCGATCCAACGAGTATTTCGACAAGTACCTATTTGAGGCCAACCCAGAGCTACTCAAACGCATGTCCCAGGCAATGGTTCCGCTGATTCCCTCCGACACGGACCTACTCGGCGGCCTCGAATTGGGCGGTGTCCCATTGGCCACCGTAGTCAGTCAAATAAGCGGATTACCAACGGTATTCGTCCGCAAGCAAGCCAAGCAGTACGGGACGTGCCGACTCGCCGAGGGCGCCGATGTCGCTGGTCGAACGGTCACGCTGATCGAAGACGTGATCACCACTGGCGGCGCTGTCCGCAATGCCGCATTGGCACTTCGGCGTTACGGCGCAGACGTCTCCACTGTCATCTGCGCCATCGACCGACGCCGTGAGACCGGCAGTGCCTTCGACGACGTGTGCCTCGCCGTCCTCGCCGTCCTGACCAAGGCTGACCTTGACAGCGCGCACACTCCCTGACCTTCGGGGAGCGGCAACCCAGACTCCACACAGGCTCCACATCACGGCGGCAGGGCTCAAGACGACCGCCCCTTGCGTGCGAGGTGTTCGAGCAACTCCGGTCCCAGCGCGGTGATGTCCCCGGCCCCCATGGTGATGATGACGTCGCCGGCACGGGCGAGGCCCGCCAGCACGGACGACACGTCGCTTCGCTCGGGAACGTATTGCACCCGCTCTGCTGGTAACGGCACCGCTGTGGCGATGAGACCACCGTCGATCCCGGGGATCGGGTCTTCTCTGGCGCCGTACACGTCGAGCACCACCACGTCATCGGCCAGGGCCAATGCGGTGCCGAACTCGCTGGCGAATTCCAGCGTCCGTGAGTAGAGGTGGGGCTGGAAGGCGACGATGAGTCGGCCGTGAGCCTCGGTCAGCTGGCGTGCCGCCCGCAGCTGCGCGGCCACCTTGGCTGGGTTGTGCGCGTAGTCGTCGTACACCGACACGCCGCCGGCCCGTCCCTTGAGCTCGAATCGTCGCCGAACTCCGTCGTAGGCAGCCAGCCCAGCAAGGATGTCATCGAGCGAGGCTCCGACGGCCACACCGGCCAGGAACGCGCCGAGCGCATTGCGGGCCATGTGCTCGCCCGGGACTCGAAGATTCAGCTCGAACGCTTGATCCCGGTAGGTCATCTTTACCCGGGCTTGACCTCGGTCCGGATGGAACGCGGTGAGGGTGGCATCGCCTGGAGCGGTGGCCTCGCGGCCGTAGCGGTGCACCGCTGTCCCGGTAGACGCGACGCGCTGTCCCAGTGCGGACGCGCCGGGATCGTCGGCACAGACGACCAGAACACCGCCCGGCCGTATGCGGGCCGCGAACGTGTCGAAGGTCGCCGTGTACGCCTGCTGGGTCCCGTAGAAATCGAGGTGATCGGCGCCCACGTTGGTGACCACGGCGATCTCGGGGGAGAACGCGACGAACGTCCCGTCACTTTCGTCGGCTTCGGCGACGAAGACATTCCCGTCCCGAGATGAGCGCTGGTTCCCGACGCGATGAGCTCGCCGCCGATGGCATAGCTCGGATCGAAGCCGGCGTGCTGGAGAGCCACCGTGAGCATCGACGTAGTGGACGTCTTGCCGGCCGATCCCGCGATGCAGACGGAGCGATGGTCAGCCATCAGCGCGGCCAGCGCCTCCGCCCGAACCAAGATCGGTAGTCCGCGCTGCCGCGCGGCCCCGAGTTCCGGGTTGTCCGGTCTGAGAGCCGTGGTCATGACGACCGTGACCTCGCCGTCGGGCAGGTTGGTGGGGTCGTGGCCGATGGACACGTGTGCACCGAGGTCGCGCAGCAGTCGGACGCTCGCCGACTCAACGGTGTCGGAGCCCGACACCGCGACACCGTGGCTCAGCAGCAGTCGTGCGACGCCGTTCATCCCCGCACCACCGATCCCGATGAGGTGCGCTCGCCTGCCAAACAGCCACGAAGTCATGTCCACGAAGCCTCCCATAAGCCGGAAGCGCGACACGGCGGCAGCCGCGGAGCACCCATTGCTAGGTGCATTGTCTGGGCCGCATCGCCGGCACGAGGACCCGCATGGCTGTCATCGCGGGGACCGGTCAGGTGGTGTTGTTAAACGGCGCGTCGAGCGCTGGCAAGTCGTCGATTGCGGAGCGTCTGCTCGCCGACTTCGAAAGGCCGTGGTTCCACATGGCCGTTGACGACTTCGGGGCGATGCGCGCGCATCGTCAGGCCTGTTCCCTGAAAGGGATTGCACTAGCTGATGTGCTGTATAAGACTCACGCCAGATTTCACCGTGCCGTGGCCGGGATGGCCATGGCGGGCAACGACGTGGTGATGGGCCATGTCTTGAGCGAGCCATGGCGGCTCGCCGATCTACTTGAGGTCATGGCTGAGATCGACGTCGTGCTCATCGGGTGCACTGCGCGACTGCCGAACTCGTCCGCCGGGAGGCGGTCCGTGCCGACCGGGTGCCAGGGACCGCGGCCAGTCAAGCCGAGAACGTTCATGTTCACGGTGTGTATGACGTCGAGGTAGACACGGGTACGTCCTCGGTCGAGGAGTGTTCGGCACGCATCCGTGATCACCTGAGTGGCGGGGCGCCGCTGGCCCGCCCCGCTTTCGACACGTTGCGTCATCAGCGCCGCCAATGATGTCGACGGGGCGGGAAGGGGCCAGTGTGGTGCAACGAGACGCGACAGCGGATCCGCACCGCGAAGGTCGCGACCGCGCCGACACCATGTTGACGTTCTCGATGACCCGGCAGCAATGGCAGACCGTCGGCTACAACATTCCAGATTCTCGCGAGTTGCTGACGGCTCTCGGCCAGGCCCGGTGACGTCGCACTGGACCACGCATTGATGGGGGACGGATGAAGAAACCGGCGGGGTGGTACCTGGATCCGTCCGGCGCGCCACAGTTCGCATGGTGCGGCACGTCGCGCGTTACGGTTCATGGTCGACATGTGACAGCCCCAGCGAGGCCAGCCGGCCGCCGAGCCGCGTTCAGTAAGTCAGGCAGTATGGCTGCAGATTGTTCCACCGAAGAGCAGGCATCCCGTTGTACCGAGTGGGCGTCACGTTTACCGAAGCCCCGACATCGGGTGCTGGCCCCGACGGATACGCCGCAATCAACTGCGTGTAATACCTCAGGCCGGTGGGGCAGTTGCTGTTGGCCGGGGGAGCGGCCGCTCCTGTGAAGTGCACTTCGACGGGATTGCGGAACACCTCGCCCGACGCACAGTTGGGATCGCAGTTCTGTAGCTGCTGGATACCGGAACCGTCAGCACTAGAGGACGTCCACTTCGTCCATTTCAGGTCCTCATAGAAGTGCTGGCGGCAGAACAGGTTCGGCGTTTCGGGCTCCACGGTGATCAAGTTTTGCGCGTCGTAGCATGCCGGCAACGCATATGACGTATCCGGGGCAGGCGGCGTGGTCGTAGTGGACGCCGGTGGTGGCAGGGGAGCGGTCGCCACTGAAGGAGACGACGACGATGTCACCGCCGGAGGCGACGCCATGGAGGTCGATGTTGACGGCACGCTGGGAGCCGCGGTCTGCGACGAAGCCCACAGACGCCAAACCGCCAGCCCGAGGATAAGGACAACCACGGTCGCCGCGAGGAATCCGACCTGTGGCCAGCGCCGCAGCGAACCAGTGCCCGCGGCGGCCACGTGTGCCGAGAGATGCCCAGCATCACGTTTCGGCCCGATGGGAGCTGCCGCTGTGGGCGACGCCCCGGCACGCGCATCCGTCGACACCGCGGCGCTGAGCGCCCTAGCCAATTCGGCGCACCGCGTGTAGCGATCCGCTGGCTCCTTCGACAGCGCCCGGGCCAGCACCGGATCCAACCCCGCCAGTTCAGGCCGCCGGTCTGCCAACGATGGCGGATCCGCATTCAAATGGCGGCTAATCACCACCGCTGGATTCGACTGTGGGAACAGTTGCTCACCCGAGAGTAGGTGGTACGCCGTTGCCGCCAAACTGTATTGATCAGCGCGCCCGTCGATCTGCTCACCCATCAACTGCTCGGGCGCCGCGTAAGCGACCGTGCCAACGGTCATGTTGGTCGTCGTCAATCCGCTTACCTCGTCCAGCGGACGCGCAATTCCGAAGTCGGCAAGCAGTATTCGCCGACCCTCGGCCCCGGAGGCGTCATTGCGGGCCAGCATGATGTTGGCGGGCTTGACGTCGCGGTGCAAGAGCCCGCGAGAGTGGGCGTGGTCCAGGGCCGCCGCGACGGCGGTGGCGATCGCCATCATGTCCCCGACCGGCAACCCAGCCGGCGACGCGACCAGTTGTCGTCCGGCGTCGGTCCCGTCGACGAACTCCATCGCGATCCACAGCTGGCCGCCGTGCTCACCTCGGTCATAGACGCTGAAGACGTTGGGATGCCACAAGCCGGACGCTAGATCAGCCTCGCGGGTGAACCGTTCACGGAACGTCGAGTCCTGCGAGACGGCCGCCGGCAAGACCTTCAAAGCATCCCGCCGCGGCAACCGCGGATGGCGGGCCAGGTACACCTCACCCATCCCACCGGCGCCCAATGCCTCGACGACCGTGTAACCAGCGAAGACGTCCCCCGGAGCCAGCTGCATGCAGGCATGCTAGCGATGACCCGAGAACACCAAGCCGCAAACCCAGGCGTTCGGTCTGAGATGTCACCCTCGGTCTGAAGTGGACGATGGCTGGCCGGTGGAGTTTTTCCGTGCACACCGAGGAGTCGCTGCAGCACTTCTGCGAAACGGACCGAGCACGCCGCCGGCCTGGCGATGATGCGTCTGGTCAGTTCGTATCGTCCTGATCGACCGCGACGGAATCGGCCGGCAAACTGCAGGCAGCATTCCAATAGATGGATGCCGATGGTCCACCCCAATGACAGAGCGGGATCTGGAGACTCAGCGTTCCGCGATTACCGACAAACTCAGGGACTTCGACGCAGCCAGGTAAGATGCCGAGGCGCTCATCCTGGCGGCGGCGCTGGTCGACCACGCTGGCGGCAGCAGCTATGCAGCGGGCCTCATCGACGGTCTGCGGGCTGCGGCGGGCCGCTGGTGAACAGTGCATACTTTGCAAATGCCAGCTTGTCCAAATGGGTTCCAGCAATTGATGGTTCGCACGCGAATCGTCACAGTGACAAAATATATGGGCACTAGGGACGTTGGCCGAGAGACGTCTCACGGGAGGTCGGGCAGTCGGAATGCCCGGACTCGCGCTGCGGGCTAGGTCGAGCCAATCAAGCGGCGCAGAACCCATCACCTTAGTCGGGCGTGACCTTTCTGGAACCTGCTTGCGGTGTCAGACCGAGGCGGCGAATCCGAGGGCAGTCAGCACCAGGGGCCAGTGTCAATTCGACGTCGCACTAGAAAGCGTCAGTCCGACACACAGTTCGTTGGTTCGCATCAGTATTATGGCACGACGGTGGCACCTCCTTAAGATGAAATATGTTGTACCGCAATGGGTTTAAGCCGATAATTGACGTTACGTCAACCTAGCGCGAGATGCCCTGTCCCACAAACAATTAGCCATTTTGATAATTGTTGTGCGATCTCAATCCAACTGGCGGTTTTGCAATAGAGTTGGCGGTTTCCGGTGTATCGAGTAGTTCTCGGCCAATCTGGCGGCAGCCCTGCTGCTGGTACTGAAGCGACGGGGGTACGTGTCCGATCCAGGGACGCGTGAGAGAGCGGCGACGCGCGGCGCTGCTCTAATAGGCGCCGCCCCGAAACAATTCGTCACAGTGACGGATCATCAGCAGTGCAGCGAGAGCGAGGAAGTTCCACTGGTGGCGGTTGGACTGGGCTGCATACTCTTTCAACGAATCGACGAACAACATCATCTGACGTGCGCCACCACGGTCGGAATCAATTCCACTCACGAGAAAGGGCGCGCAGCACGTCGTTCCGTCCGTCAGTACCGTCCATATCAGTTGAAGCGAGCCATGATCAATCTTCATAAACCCGCTCGGTTGGTATTCACTCCCTCTCACGCCGTAAACTTCACTACTGACCAAGTCATTCAACATGTCTTTGGGTCGCCTAGACCCGAAGACCACCGGGTTCAGTGCACCGGTGTGCGCCAACATGGCGCCAAAAGTGTTGGTGATCGAGTCAGGCGCGGAAGGCAGAACGATTGTCGGCATACCATCCCCCAGTTTGCTGGTGCCAGCTTACGGCATTGCTGGGCGGATGATAACTAATGCGGCTATCTAACGTCGTCCCGACTGTCACGGTCGTTTTTCGGCCTCATGGGGACTGCAAGGCCGGGCCACGCCTTCCGGGACCTTGCGGTTCTCGGACGTTTCTATCGGACACAGCCACCGGCCCCAGCGCGGCGCCAGGCCTGACACGTGCAGTGCGATGATGACTACGTGAGCGACCAGGACGGCTCAAAACCCGAACCGGCAACTGACCCCATCCATCCCGTTGCCGCGGTGATCGACACATGCTTTTTTGGCGCCGGCAACTTCAAGCCCGATAACGTCGAGAAACTCGCTGGCCGGCTCGCACGACGGGACGTGAAGCTGTGGATTCCCGGGCAGGTCATCGACGAATGGGCTATCCATGCCTTCGAAGCGTTCAAGGATCTGCAGGCCGCCTACACGAAACTGGGCGATCTGACCATTGCCGGGGATCCACCTCCGCCCCTGGCTGCCCGTGATGTCGCGGCACACATCGACCAGCTGTGCCGAGCGATGCCCAACGTTGAGGTCTTGGACCTCGACGGGCAGTGCGCTGTCGACGCTATCCGCGACCAGGTGCTCGGCGAAGGCGCCGGCGGACGCAGCAAGGATGGCACTCGCACCGGCGTTGTCGACTCTTCGATCGTCCGCGATGCACTGCGCCGCGTTGACAACGATCCCGACCAGATCGTCTTTCTCACCAAAAACTACAAAGATTTCCGCCCAGCGGTAAATGCGTTAGGCCATAGTGACTTTGCTTCCGCGAATACCACCCACCAGCTGTTCGGCAAGCTCTCGCCTCCGGTGCACCCAAAGCACTCCGCCGACACCGCTCACCGACTGATCATTGATGAGCTTCTCGAAAGCATCGCCGAAGCCGCAGCCGCAGATGACCGCCACGGCCCGCCGCCAGCCTGGATCGACGTCGAGGACATCACTGTTGACAAGGTCGACTCCGATGACCGGCGAGAGTTCGATGAGCTCATCGACCCCGCGTTCGAACTTGAGCCGGCCGCCGAACTCGTCTATGTCGCCAACGTCTCACTGGAGGTCATCGACGAGAACACTGACCTAGTCTCCTACACCGTCGTGCTCCTCGCTGACGTCCGCGCCGAGGGCTATGTGATCAACAACGACGGCAACGCCGTTCACGAATGGATGACTCTGTACGAAAGTATCGTGACCTTGCCCTTCGACGCGGACATCGTCGACGGCAAGCTCCTTCAGCCGCGCCAGTCTGACTCTGCCACCGTCCATGCCGGCCGACCACGGTTCGTCGACGAATGGGACGCGTACCAGGATGTGTTGGACACGATCACAGGATGGGACGGCATCACCGTCACCCCGGCCACGCCAGCGAAAGGCGGCCTGCCCACGTCATTCGAACTCCGCGGCCCCGAAGGCCAACGCGTCGACGCGGAGGTTTCAGGAGGCTCCATCGCCGGCGAATGGACCCTCGAATTCAACAGCCCAGAAATGGAACTCACCGCGGAGATTTCGTCCGAGTACGACGCCAACAGCCGCGTATGGCTCGGCCGCGAGGACTCGTTCGACATGTACCCGCCGATCTCCCTGGTCTCCGGCGCCCGCCGTGCCAGGCCGGGACCGTACCCCGCTCTGGCAGGCGTGTGGCAGTACCTCGTCGACAGGAAGAACCAACCCGCTCGGGACGACGAGGACTTGTGAACCTCAGCAACACGGCGCATTTGGGCTGGCGCCGCGATCGCCCGTCACGCCACCGGTGTCCGCTGCACCCGCACGGATCAGCGAAACCGCACCCATTAATTCAGACGGCCGGTGTCGAGGTATCCCTTTTGGGCTGTGTCGCGGTGGTGTTGACGGGGGCGGGCCCGATCTTCTGCGCGCCACAACAGACCTCCTATGAGTAGAGCTTTCGTCCCCCAACGCGTGCGCCTTTGACGCTGCTGAGGGAAAGTACGTTAACGCGTCCCGCCACGCTCTAGCTGGACAATTCTGCTCATGCACGTCAGTCATGATCAGACGTCCTGCCGACAACTTCCGTTGTACGTCAGGTCCGCCCGCCCAGTGATTTCTGGCGTCGATGTCCGCACATCTCAACCTGCCGCCGTTGTTGGATCCGATGAATGAAATCAGTGCCGCACGGAATGTGACGGCTGAGAGGCAGCCCGGAGCGGCCGGTGAGGCCAGCTACCTCTCCCCCGCCGGGGACCAAAGGCTGGCGAGTATGGCGGGTACCGGGTGGGGGCTACACGTGGAAGCGACTGCTTGGCCGAATGTTCCACATCGGCCCTTATCGGGACAGCCGCGCCGCGATCTGGCGTACGCGGCTACTCGAATCACCGCGCAGGATCTCGGCCACCGGATTGATCCAATCTTGCTGTCGGGGTAGCCCGTGGCCCGAGACGTTGTTAGCGATGTTGACAATGGCTTGCGCGAGCTCGCGACGCACCCCACGCTCGGAATCACCGGCCAGATTGGTCACCACTTCAGACCCAACGTCGGGCATGTACGGAATCAGCGCTGCGGCAAGACCCCTCATTTCCGAATCCGACCCGTATGCCATCGCCGACCACGGCAGCTGCGCCGCGTACCCAGCCTTGGCCAGAGCGAATGCGACATCGCCGACAGTGTTGGCATCAATCCGGCTGCCTGACACCGCCAACGGCTGCGTTGCCTTCCACAGACGGTCCTGACGGTCATGGTCGGTGGCCAGCACCGCCAGGGCCTTGGCAATGTGGCGCCGGAATCGCTCGGCGCTGTGAAACGTCATTCGGACGAAGGTGAACGGGTTGTCGAACCGGCGCCGCATCACGTCGTGAGGATGCTGGCTTTCGGGGGGATTGTGCTGCGGGAACATCCGATCGAACAATTGTGCCCGGATCTCAGCCGGCAACCCTTCGGCGGCAAGCCGACATGCGTTCGCGTAGATCATTCTGGTGTTCTCATCGGCGCCAGGGTCAGCGACCCGGCCAGCGCAGTACCGCGCTAATTCGGCACGCCGCTGCACTGGCAGGACCGCCGACATGATCGCAGCATCCTCGCAATTACCCGGGCTGCCGGCGACCTTGCCGGTGTGCGGGTCGGGGAGCTGCTCGGTGACCGCGGCCTGCGCGTAGTCCACGAACTCCGGTGACCGGTCACCAATGACAGCCAATGTCAGTGCGGCGCTGCGCCGACCGAGCCGGTACTCGCCCGGCTCCAGAAGCGCACGCAACCGGTCGGCGACGACACGCAAGGGCGCTGCCAGGGAACGGGCGGTGTCGCTGATGCGATAGGCGATGTCATCAGCGTCTTCAAATGTCATTGCGATCAGCTCGGCGATCCGGGTCAGATGATGGTGGTGTGGCGACCAAGCCCGATCAGGATGTCAGCGATCTGATCACCAAGCAGGCCATAGCCGTTCGCCAATCGATCGGTGATCGCATCAAGCAACTCACCCACCAGATCGTCAGGAATACGGCTGGCCAGCCCACGCAACACGTTGTACGCCCGGATATACGGATCCGCCGCCATTGCGGTGGTGGTCAGCGCCTTCGCCTCGTCGAGCGCCACCCGCACCCACTGCGCGACCAGGTCATCGGGAATGAGGTCCGCTTGACCGAACCCGGCCTGCAGGCCCGCCGCCCGAACGTTGGGCACCAACGACTGCGCCGCGGCCAAACAGTCGTGATATGAGGTCAGTCTTGCGGCAGCCTCACCGGCTCGCTCGACGTCGCCGGCGGCCAACGCATGGTCCAGGGCCGCGCCGGCGTCATCGACCAACAGGTACATCTGTGCCAGCAACTTGTGCGCGTCGAGCTCGTTGTTGACCTCCCCGAGAATTATCGCCCGCTTCAGATAGCGGCGCAGGTCGATACGAGCAGAGCGTGGGCGGTGCTTTTGGGCGACCGTGATCTCCAACAGCTTTTCCGTCGCCGCGCCCCGCATGTCATAGCCCGCGATTATCAGCGTTCCGGGCCCGGCGTCATCCAACGCCGATTTCTGATCACTCAGTGACGACAACACGTCCATATCAACGGATTCGGTCTGCCCGAGGGCGACCAAAGCTGAGCGCGCCCAGTTCGCGGCGTCCTGCCAATTCTTCACATAACTACCCCGGCCGCCAGCCTGCCGATAGGACGTCACCGCAGAGCTAAGTTGCCCTTCCTGGAAGAACTTTCGGCCACGACGAGCGAGGATCAGCGCTGCCGCCTCTGACGGCGTACCCCTACTTCCCGGAACCGTCCCCGCCAGCAGCTGATCCCACAGCTCTTCGTCGCCCGTCGCGTCGGCCACCGCCAAACGCAGGCGCGCAGCGACCATCGGCTCGACCGCGGCCGCGGCTGCGGCGACCAGGCGCTGCCGATGCTCTACGACGACCGCCAACTCTCCGTCGGCAAGGCAGGCCTCCGCGGCGTGCATCAACCACACCGATCCTGCGGGATCACCCGCATCAGCCGTGTCGATCGCCACCTGCAGCACGTCGGAGGGGGGTTGGTCCCCCATGATGCTGCGGTCGAGCATAAGCACCACCGCGCGCCGCCACGTGAGCCACGGAGGTGCGCCCTCATGAGTGGCCATCTCCGCCCACGAATTGCAGGCGTCGGTCTGACCGAAGCCAAACCCACCGGTCAGCGAATCCTCCACCATCGGCAGCCACTCGTCGGCGGCATGCTCAAACTGGCCCGCCTGGGCCAGCAGGTCAGCAAGCTGGCGGCGGAACCGCCTCGTCAGGAGCGGATACCCAGCGGCCTCGATCCGATCGATGATCGCCGAAAGCTGCGTTGCCGCCCCGGTAGGATCCGATCCCGCAAGATCGACAACGCGCCGGTAGTCGGCGTGAAGATCGAGTCCGTCGAGCGGCCCGTTCAGCAACACCTCGGGGTCGATCCGGCCAGGATCCGACGCGTTTAACCGATGCAGGGCATTGACCGTCCGGTCGATCCCGGCGATGTGCTCACCCTGCTCATCGACCGCTTGGCGAATCCGCCGCAACTGGTAGGCCAAGGCGATGGCCTGCTCTGCTCCGTCGACACACCCGGGGTACTCGCTGACCAGGGCATCAGCGATTTTCCGCGAACGTTCTGCCTCGGGTTCGCTGAGGGTCTCGGCCACCACCGCCGACAACGCCGCTGCGTCCTGATCCATCAGCGCGTTTGCAGCCTCCTCCCGGCCGATCATTTTGGTCAGCTGGTGCCGCTGCCACCAGGTCAGCTTGGGAGTGATGTCGTAATGCTTCTTGAGTGACGCCATCAACTTGTCCTGAGTGGTGCGTTTGGTCAACTCCCGCGCCACCTTGACCGCAGGCGAAAACAGCTTGGTCACATCAGGTCCAGTCACAAACGACTCCCCCAGCCCAGGCGCATCAGCGGTCAGTCCTAGCATCCCAGGTCTCTGCCGACCCACTGTCAGAGGTGACGGATGCGGCCAGAGAAGTCACCGAGGCGGCACCGCGGCGCCAGCACCGCGCAGTCTGTCACACAGAGTGGCACGCTGTCCGCCGAGTGCTGGCATGGCAGACAACGCTACAAGTCAGCGGACGCCCTCCGGCGCCAGACCGACCGATCACCAGCAAGCTCGGGTAGCCAGGGGCAATCAGTGCTGCGACTTAGCCCAGTCAGGTCGGCGGTCCACACCACCGAATGGGTCCATGTCGACGCGTCGTCGGGTGACGGTGCGATCTGTCGCCACAACAGCGTGTGTGCGGCACAGGCGGCATCGCGCAGCGCCGGTTGTTCAAGCTTGACGAATCCGTCGCGAATGAAGAGCTCAACGTCAACCATCCTCAGCAGTATGCGCGGACATGGCGGCCCCGGCGAATCATTCTCTACTGTCGCGGCCACAGACCGATCTAACGGCGGGATACGTTGCCGTGCAGGGGCTTCAAACGCTGTCTGGCGTGACACAACAGTTATCGATATTCCCGGCAGTCGCGCCATACCTACCGAATCGGGGGCGTCGTCGACCCAACCGCGTTACCCTCGCCCCATGAGGCGCCTGTGGCCGCGATGACAACGCCATGGTGAAGCGCAAGGGCCTTCCCTGGGCTCCCAACTGCGTTCCGGATATGCGGCGTCAGTGGTGCAACGCTCTGGACACCCTAGTGGCGCGCCAGTCCACGGCGCTGCAGGATGAGCCCGCCGAGGCCACCGCCGGCGGTGCTCGCCGACTGCAGCGACTGCAGGCAAAACTGGCCGAGTCCCTGGCCCAGATGAGGACTGAGGCCGAGGCGATCCGCGGCGCCGAGCTGTACTGGGTGTCCCGCGACATGGTCGACGTCGCTCTCGATGCTGCCGATTCCTTGCCGGAATGGACGCCTGCAATCGCAGCTCCATGCCCGGCAGGGTTGTTGTGCTGGGCCAAGCCCGCTGGAGTGGTTCCGTGGAACGCGTTGAGTTCCAGCGACCCTGCCGAGGTCGACTGGGACGGCCTATGGTGGTGGTCGCGGCCAGATGGAGTACTTCAGCTGCAACCGCTATCCAGACTCGCGAAGAACCCCGAGCTGTTGGCGCCGTATCAGGTGTCCTCGCCGCTGTGGCAGACCAATCCCACGCTGATGGTGCAGCCGTTGGTTCCGCGCACAGCCGAGGTGGCCGGTGCCGCCGACGCCTCACCGTTGGTCAGCGTCGTCGGCGCGGCCTGGCTGCTGATGGGCCAGCCCACCGTCGCCGCGACCCGCGCACTGGAAGCGTCGTCGCAGGCCCGCACGGAAGGCGCAAGCACGACCACCGGCCCTGATCCCGATAGCGTCAGCATCATCGAGCTACGCCGTCCGATCAGTCCGCCGCGCCAGCAGGATGGATCGTCGTCGGAACGCCAGTATCACCACCGCTGGTGGGTGGGCGGGCATTGGCGCCAGCAGGCGTGCGGCCCCAATCACGCCGACAGACGACCAAAGTGGATCGCGCCGTACGTCAAAGGCCCCGAGGGCACCCCGCTGATGAAGGACCGCGTTCACGTGTGGCGGCGGTAACCAACTCAGCGGCGGTCTTCTGTTGTTGCCACCACGGCTGGGATCAAGGTCCCGTCAGGGCCAGGCCTGTAGCCGGTCGGCGGCGAAAGGGGCAGTGGTACAACAACTCCCCCGACCTCCGCTGCGTAGCGGGCGGCCTCGACTCGTTCGTCGTCGCTGTACACCCGCACCGCGGTGGGCTGACCGGGTACGCGGACCAACATCGTAAGATCTGCGACGGACAGCTCCCCCGGCCCCCTGCGGGGGGCCTGTCGAACATGCAGGCCGGCGCCATCGTCGCTCATCGTGCCATTATCGCCGCGGCCACCGACAGAACCGCGGCTTGTGCCCGTGGGGCCGGGTCGGCGTGTCTTGACCCCCTGCACAGTCGGCGTATCCCGCAATGCAGAGTGCGGGCACGCCTGCGCGGCGAAGGACTCCGGTAACTGGCATTCCACCTGGCGGCGATTTATCACGGTCCCGAGGTCAGCGGCAAGGGATGAAGAGCTGCCCACGTCACATCGACAACGTGTGCCTGTAGCTCATTTCTCTACCCCCGCGCTTGGAGCGTAGCTAACGCGACAGTCCGACATTTACGCTGATTTCGCGCGATTGAGGAGGCAGGATGGATAGGTGCGATGACTGAGAACCGGCCGTACATGTTCGAGCTGGCAGCGCTGGCGCTGGCCGAACAGACTTTGGAGAATGTCCGAAAGACCGCCGTTTCCAACGGCGTTGCCGTCGACGCCCTCAACCGCGCCATCGAGATTCTCCGCATCTTGCAGCGGGGCGGTGAAGACCCACAGGACTTCATCCTGCGCGAGTACATCCTCGACGGGTGGCTGCACGGCTACCTACCGCTCGACGTTGCCGCGACTGACCCCGCGCTGTCCACGTGGAAGCTCGCCCAGCTTGCCGAAGCTTACTACGCCAGCCGATCGTGACAGCGTCCCGCGGTCCCTCCGTCGGCCACCAGATGTGGCGCTCGCGCCTTGTCCTCGGCGCAGCACTGGCGCTGTCGATGCTTGCCAGTTCCTGCAGTGCAGATTGGACCGCCACCCTGGCGCATGCCGACACGGAGACCACCGCCACCGTTCTGCGGGTAGTCGACGGTGACACCATCGACGTCATCGACGACCGCCGGGGGCGGCTCAGAATCCGCGTGCTCGGCATCGACGCACCAGAAGCGACGAAGAAGGTCGGTTGCTGGGGCCCACAGGCAACGGAATTTGCCAAGTCCGCCCTCCTGGGCGCCCGCGTCGCCATCATCACCGATCCCACCCAGGACCAGCACGACCGCTATGGACGCACGCTCTCATATCTCGATCTCGAAAAGGCCAACGGCTGGGACTACTCGATCGAAGCCGCCCGCAACGGCGCCGCCCACGCCTACGTCTACGGCAACTCCCCTGTGAGCCGCGCAGCGGAGATCGCCGCGGCCGAACAAGAAGCCAAGGCTGCCGGCCGAGGGCTGTGGGGCCCGCCTTGCTTCGGGCACACCTACGCGGCACCTCGGAGATAAACCCCACCGCCTGAGCGCTTTTCGGCGACTGTCGTGAACCCCTAGCCCGGCGGGGCCGCGCGGCCTGGTGCCACACACCTTGGCGGCGGCGGACACGCCTGCGGCGTGACTGATTTCAAGTTCATTGCCTTCTGGCTCACTCATGTTATGTCCACGGCTGGGACGCGGAAGGCCGTCGGCCTCCGCTGCGCTCCGGGCCCGCTGGGCTCGCAGAACTTTTCCCCAAAAACGTTCGCTGCGCTCACGGGAAAACTTCTGCGCCCGAGACCTTCTCGCTTACCTGCGCCGTTGGCCATTCATTCGTTATTGCCAGAACGGCAAAAGAACGGGCGGCCCGTCCGAGGGGTGCCCGCGTTAACGAGGAAGGTCACCATCCATGTCAATCACCACTGACAACCGCAGCGAGCAGACCCTTGCGACCGTCGAGCACATCGACCCGCAGACGCTGGAGTTCGAAGACAACGTCCGCGACGAGGTGCAGCTGGACAAGGACTTCCTGGCGAGCCTGCGCGAGCACGGCGTCATCATTCCGATCATCGCGATCCGCGACGCCGAGGGCCGCACCCTGGTTCGCGAGGGCCAGTGCCGAACGCTGGGAGCGCGCGAGGTCGGGTTGACCAGCGTCCCGGTTTATGTCGTCCCGGCTGACGCCGCCGACGCCGACACCGCGACGGTCCAGCGGATCGTCCAGCAGATGGTCGCCAACGACCGGCGCAAGGACCTGACGAACGGTCAGCGAGCGCGCGCCATTCAGCAGATGCTCGATACGGGGATGTCGGCGACCAAGGTCGCCAAGAAGCTGGCTATGTCCCGCGATGTGGTCAACGCCGCCGGAGCCGCCGCCAAGTCGGCCACCGCCCTCAACGCGTTGAACGACGGCCAGCTCGACTTCCGTCAGGCCGAAGTCCTCACCGAGTTCGAAGACGACCCGGATGCTGTCGAGGGTCTCCTTCGTGCGGCGGGCCACGGATCCCAGCACTTCGAGCACGCGGTGTCGAGCCTGCGGTCCCGGCGCGAGACCGACGCGCTGTACGCCGAGGCCGAGAAGGTCTACGTGGAGCAAGGTTTCACCGTCCTGGAGGACCGCCCGCGCTGGAACGACACCTCGGCCGTCGAACTGAGCTACCTGCGCACCGCCGACGACGAGAATGTGTCAGACGATGTGGACAAGAAGCCCGAGCACTGGGCGGTCTACCTCACCGAGGAGTACGCCTACGTCGACGCCGAGACCGGCGAACCCGTCGATGACGACGACGTCGATGACCAGACCCGGTACAACACCGACCGCGAGGCCGATGAAGGGCTGCGGCACTACTCCACCGTGACCGAGAAGACCGTCATCGTGCCGGAGTGGTTCTGCCTCGACCACCAGGCCGCTGGCCTGCAGCTCGCGCCGTCACTGCGCGACCGTTACCAGCGCAACGAGCGCTCCAGCTCAGCCCCGACCGGCGACGACAGCCCCGAAGCCATCGCCGAGCGCCAGGCCCAGCAGGAGGAGGCCGAGCGTCGGGAACGCCGCAAGGTGTTGGTCCTCAACCGGCTGGGACAAGCCGCTGAATCGGTGCGACGCGAATACGTCACCAAGCTCCTGGCCCGAAAGACCGCACCCAAGGGAGCGGCCACCTTCGTGGCCCACTGCCTGACGCGAGACCACTTCATCCTGAACCAGAATCACGGATCCGAGATCACGGCCGAGTTGCTCGGGCTCGACAACGACCGCGATGTCCGCGCACTGGTGAACGACCTCGGCACCAACATCGACGCACGGGCTCAGGTCATCACCCTGGCGATCGTCCTCGGATCGCTGGAGGCGCGCACCGACAAGAGCGCCTGGCGCAACGCGCGCTCAGGCCTGACGGGCAACGCCAGCTTCGTCCCATTGACCATCGGCTCCGATGATTATGTGCGCTTCCTGATCGAAAGCGGCTACGAGCCAAGCGAAGTGGAGAAGGTCATCGTCGGTGAGCGGACCGCCGATGCCGTCTACGACGAGACAGTCGAACAGGACTGAGAGCACAGGTGGTGGGGCCTGACCTCCAGGCCCACCATCGCCCGCCATCCCGTCTATTCCGCAGTGCCCGATCCCCTCGCCTTTCTGACCCCATTGGAGAACGATGACCGCCGTCCAGGACGCGCTGTTCGGTCCAGAGACCACCACGACCACGCCGACGCATGCGCTGTCATGGGGGCTCGGCGCCGACAGCACCGCCATCCTGCTGCGTTGGCTCCATGAGCCCGCGAGCCGCGATTTCGACCTCGACCAGCTGGTCATCGTGGTTGCTCATGTCGGCGACGAGTACCCCTCCACGATTCGCGATGCCGAGGAAGTCCTCCTTCCGCTGCTGGCCCGCCACGGCGTGCGCCTGGTGCAAGCCGGCCGCACCCGACGCAACACCACTGCCGCAGGCGAAGGCATCAGCATCTTCAGCGACACCACTCAGCCGATTCGCCTGCGCACTCGAGGAGTTGCCCGGCGAGCTGGTCACCGGTGCCGATGGCATCACTCGCGTCTGGCGGCACCATCGCGGCGAGGTCGAGCCCCTGGGTCGAGCTTTTTCATGTCGTGGCACCCAGCGTCGAGGTTCAGGACAAACAGCGGTCCGGCTTCGAAGCGATGTACGCAGCCGCGACCGGCGGATTACCGGCCCTGATATGAAGACACCAATTCCTGGTTTCTCGCACATTCGAGCATTGGTCGAGAAGGACACTCCGCGCAAGGCCACGGAACACTGTACCGGCTCGAAACATTTTTCCTTTTCGTTAAAAGTGTCGCCAATCGAGGAGGTAAATGTTTCGCCCGGACCTTGCACTACGGACCATTCTCGCCCTGCAGAACGTGTCGAGAAGCCCAAAAAGATGAGCACAGGACAACAGCCACAAAAATGAGGCTGAGGGTGGTGACTGGTGCCGTTTCTTCGGGGGCAAGGAGAGCTTCCACATGGACGGACGACGCATTACCGCGCGGTGGGATATTTTGATAAACGACGCACCGAAATTAGTCGATTAATTTTTGTAGGTGCATTGCTAAGGCCATTGTCCGACTATAAAATTGAGTACATAAGCACCGGCGATAAAGGAGCAGTCATGGCACATGTCACCGTTTACACCAAGCCCGCATGCGTGCAATGCAACGCGGTTTTCCCGGCACTCGATAAAGCGGGAATTCCCTACGAGAAAGTCGACGTTTCCGTCGACGCAGAAGCGCACGATTACGTGATGTCGCTGGGCTACCTCCAGGCCCCCGTCGTCTACGCCGGCCCGAACAACCACTTCAGCGGATTCCGGCCTGACCGGATTAAGCAACTCGCCGCCGCGGCCTGACCGCTGGTCCGCGCAGACCGCCTCCCGGGAGCCCACCATGTATCAGCTGATCATCGCCAGCGACGCGACGACGAGCACGACCGACCACGATGATTTCGACCACGCCCGCCGGGCCCTCATCGAGCACGTCGTCGATGCTGATCTCTACCTCTGCGGCGATCAGCTGTTCGGCGAAGCAGCGCACCGAGCACCCTTCGCGATCGAGTTTGACCTGCTCGCACTGAGCCCATCGGGCCGCCAGCCACACCGTGTGGGCACCGCAACCATCGCGGCGCCGGCCACCGGAGTCGCTGTCGCGCGGCAGGACCTCGCCGAAGCAACACAGCACCGGTCCGAAGCCGTTGTCCCGCAGTGCACTCGAACCATGTGGGGAGCCCACGCATCGTGACCTCTGCCATCCGCCAGTCCCTGCATCTGGTACCCAGTCACCCCGGCGCCGACGACACCCTCGTCGACACGGCCGCCGAAGCCGACGCCTTCCTGGCTGAAAGCGTCGTGCAGCAGTGGCAGCCAGAACACCAGTTCATCGGGGCGCTGCTGTACCTGTCCGCAGACGAAGCGCGATCCCTGCTGGATCTGGTGCCCGACAACGCGATCGCCAAGCCGGTCGCACGGTGGGCATACGAACTCATCCGGCGCCTGGTCGACGACGGGAAAAAGCCCGATCCGGTAAGCGTCTTGGCCGCCGGCAAGCGCCACTCCGCCCGCCATGCATTGCGGCCTGATCAGCCACCCACACCCAAGCGTCACAAGGACCTCGCCCTGTACCTGGTCGACGCCTACACCCAGAACATCAGCTCGGCGCTGGCCAGCAGCCTGGCCCGCCAGGTCCTCGACGATGCATACCGGCGTGCATTCGGCAGCCTCGGTGAACGGATGCAGCAGTTGGCCGACACCGACAGCGACCGCAAAGAGCTGACCGAGCAGTTCGGACTCATCCGCGAAGAACTCGCCGACCTGTGGCGTCGGGCCGACGCCGCGGCCAAGCTCTCCGCGAGCGGAGCGCCATAATGATCGCCCGTCACCAGATGCGTTGCGCCGTCGGGCTGGTGGACCAACGCGGCGGCGTCGCAGCGGCAGGATGCACACACCAGGACGGGCATTCAGCGATCGTTGCCACCGCCTGGATCGAGACGCTGCACAGTCGAGCTGAACGCAGCGCTGAACGTCACGCCCGGAGCCGACAATGACCGCGGCGTGGAAGTGCATCACGGTCGCCGTGGCCAGTGCAGCCGCTCTCGCGATCGCCGCAGCGCCGGCGCAGGCAGCGTTACCATCGATCAGTCCCGGCGACCGGATCGACTACATCACCGATGAAGGGTCGGCGTCGTTTTGCACCGTGGGGTACGTTTACACGGGCTCAGATGGACACGCATACGCCATCACCGCCGGCCATTGCCAAACCGATGATCCCGGACATGTCGTGGACGGAAGTGCCACCGTCACAGGACGGTTCGTAGACATCTTGGTCGCGCCGCCGCGCTCAGGCGGACCCGACTACGGGCTGATCGACTTCGGCCCCGACGTCACCTCCCGGTCGGTGATCGGTGATGACATCGCCGTCGCGGCCGCCGAACCGCCCGCCGTTGAACCCGGCCAGACCGTCTGCCGTCTGGGCGTATCCAGCGGAGAGCACTGCGGCACTGTTGCCCACCGCTACGGCGACGAGCAACTCATGACCACCGATATGCCGGCGAGCGTTCCCGGTGACTCCGGCGGACCAGTATGGATCGTCGACGACAACGGGCAAGCCCACATCGTTGGCATCTGGCTCGGCGACAAAGCAGCACCCGCCAGCGGTCACCGCTACGGGCGATTCGCCCGCCTCACCACCGCACTCGACACCCTGGCCTGAGGCGCCGCCCGTGAGCCCTGGCCGGCTCATCCGTCGCGGGTAACGCGCCGAAATCCGTAGCCCCTCACCTAATTCCGTCAGCGGGTGCCCCAGTATGAGCGCCGAGGCCCCGTCGCGCTCAACCCACGCCCGGCCCCGGCCCGGCGGCGGAGGACATTTGCGGCCCCACCCTGCTCGCGGCCGCTCACGGGGCCACAAATCCGCCGGCCCCATGACCGGACTCTGCGGGGTTGACCCCGCCACCCCAGCACTCCCCCTGCACCCCAGCGCTAACCGGCGCCCAGATCACCAACCCGAACGGAGAACAACCATGACCACCACCCTCACCACCAACCCGTCCACCAACACCGCAGACATCCTGGCCACGGCCCGCCAAGACATCCACAACGCCGTCGGAGCCGACGACGACCAACGCCGCCGCCAATACGCGCTCTCCGCCCGCGACAACGCCGTGACCGTCCTCCTGGACCCCAGCAGCACCCGCAGAGAACGTGAGTACGCCGAGTACTACCTGGCCGATGCCCAAGGCATCATCGCCAACACCGACCAGGCCTAGTCCCACCACCGAACAGAAAGGACCCACCATGGTTGACAAGGACAACGCACTGTCCTGGACCTTCGTCGATGACGACGGCCGACCCCGGCAACTCAGATGCCGCATGAACTTCGCCCCCGCCGGCGATCCCCGCAGGTTCGACGGCCACCGCCCCGACAACCTCGACGAGATCGCCATCAGCCGCCCAGACGTCGAGGAAGCCGCCATCGACACCGCTCTCGAAGGATGGGAGGACTGGGCCCTGTTGCACGCCGAGAACCACGGCATCGACCGCTGGATCAGCCTGCCCGCCATCCGCAAGCAGATCAACGACGCCGGCCTCGGCATCGACCACCCGCCAAACCCACACCACACCAGCGGATAACACGACGCCACACCAACGGGGTCCGCCCGGCCACCAGGTCGGGCGGACCCCCTTTTTTCTACCGGTACCCCAACGACCGCCCCTCACGGCGCGACTGGCCGCCTGACGGCGGCCACCTTCCGTAGCCCCTCACCTTTTTAACCGTTAGCTGGGTGGCCCAGCATGACCGGCAAGGCCCCGACCCGTTCAACCCACACCCGCGCCGAACTGCACAGGCCGAGTGACCTTTTCGGCCCAACCCCAGTCTCGCCGAAGCGCTTCGCGCCGGCTCGCCGGGGGCCGAAAACCCTGCTCCGCCCGTCGCGGCCTCTACGGGGTTGACCGCGCCACCCCACCGGTCCCCGCACACCCAGCGCTAACCGGCGCACCAATCACCAACCCGAACGGAGAACACCATGTCCAAAACCACCTCCCCCAACTTCACCACCCCGTCGACTCTCAGCGCCAACGCCTCCGGCCTGATCGCCCACACCTACGTCCGCGTCCGCGGCGACCAGATCGGCAAGATCGACGTGTACAACGCCCGCACCCCACACGCCCGAGTCACCATGACCCTCGGAACGGTGCTGATGACCTTCTGGTCAGCATCGGCCGCCCAGGGCGTACTCGAGGGGGTCTCCGCCGCCCGAGCGACGCTGATGCACATGCCGCCGGAAATGGCGGTCAGTGCCGGCCCCTACGGACAGCCCACCATCGCCGTCGACTGGACCAGCCGGCCCAACTACGCGGCGATCCCGCAAAGCCGCGTCACCGACGACCAGCGCCGCACCTTGCGCTGGACAGATGTTCACATGGGCCCGCTCACTTGGCAGATCCTCGACCGCGCCGCCTTCCACGCACTCACCAGCATCCTTCGAGACGTCCATCGGACTGCCATTGTCGTCTGTCTCGATGGAAGCAAGCACCGCGCAGATCCCACCGCCGACGATTACGTGCCGACCCAGCAGCCGATGCAGTAATCCACAGCCCGCATCAGGGGACCGGATCAATCCACAGGCGGTGGGTCTGGTCCCCCAGATGGGTCACCGCGAGGGGCGACGATGACCCCCATGAGCACCTGGACACTGGACATCACCGGCGAGAGCCGCCGCACCATCATCGGCACCGCCGACAACGCCGTCGCCAGCCGGGCCGCCGCGCTGCGCGCGATCGGCGCCGCCAACGCCACCGCCGGCTTTCAACACCACCGCTACGAAGCCGCAGTCGACGGAGAACTCCTCGCCATCATCCAGACCGGCATCGATGAGGCAGGCCTTCCCGATCACCGCGGAATCGTCGACCTTCTCGACCGCATCGCCAACACCACCCAGGACGATCTGACCATCTAGCAGCCAGGCCGAACGACAGGGCCCACCATCAAGGTTCGGCTGGACCGCATCGCGGCCGCGGCACGACTTCAGAAAGGCGTCGGGTCGCCCGGGGCGGACGTACGCACGTCGACCAGACCAGGTGAGCGCAACGCCGACCCGTCACCGTCGACCACCCACCGCAGACACGCCAACGACAACGGGCCACCCCGCGCGATCAGCATCTGCAGCAGCGCACTCTCCATGGCACGAGCCTAGCTCCAAATCGGAGACGGCTACGAGGCGTCCGACCCGTCCCGGAAAGGGATGGCGCGCTAGGGGCGACCACCCACTTGCCCGCCTCCGGCGGACATCTCCGTAGCCCCTCACCTTTAAGCCGTCAGCAGCCCCCCAAGCCTGACCGACCGGGACCCGTCATCGTCAACCCACGCCGCGGCCGCTTCCGCGTGTCTCCGCTGCGCTGCGCCACGCGCCTGCGGACGATTTTCAACACGCACTCACTCGCTGCGCTCCCTCGCTGAAATTCGCCCTCCGACGCTGCGGCTCTCCGAGGTTGACGACGCCACCCCGCCGGTCCGCAAGGGGGCACGCCAACCGGCGCACTCATCACCTCCCCGAACGGAGAAACACCATGAGCAAGTCCTTCATCAACCTCGATACCGAGCAGGCCATCATCAGCGCGATCCCCGCACTGCTGCGCTTCGTTCCGACCAACAGCATCGTCGCGATCATGTTCGGACCCAGCGGCGCACCGCGCGACGCGATCCACTGCACGATCCGGTTCGACCTCGACCTCGACCAGGCCCAACGCTTCCCGCACACCTGCAACCTGCACTCCCGCAACACCGCCGCCGCGATCCTCGTCGCGATCTGCGATCCCGAACACGACGAGCACGTGCTCGACATCCTCAACGCAGCCCGGGACGCCCTGCACCACCAAAGCATCCAGGTCCTGCAGATGCTGACCACCCACAGCCTCACCCAGGCCGGCCGCTGGTCCGATCCCGACACCGGCGCACAAGGACCCACCGTTCCCTACACCGACGCGGAGATCACCGCCCAGGTGGTCTTCGAGGGATCAGCCATCGACACCTCCCGCGAGGTCATCGAGACCGAGTTCACCGTCACCGACGCCGCTCCCTACGTCGCGGTCGAGGAAGAGTTCGACGAACTCGTGCGCCGCACCGCCATCGAGCTACACGCACTGGCCACCGGCAGGGCCAGCGGGCCGGCCGACGACCTCGCCACCCGCGCCGCGATCATCGTCACCGAGAACGTCCACATCCGAGACGGGTTGCTGCGCATCGGACTCGGCAACGTATTCGCCGCCGCGCAGATGTTTACCGCGCTGGCCGCCCAGCTGCGCGGGCAAGCCCGCGCCGAAATCCTCACCGTCGCAGCCTTCAACTACTACCTCGCCGGAGACGGAATCCGCGCAGGCATCGCCATCGACCACATCGCCGATGCCGCCGCCACCGCGCACCTGCCCATGACCACCCTGGCCGAGCTACTCAGCGCCGCCCTGCGCGCCGCAATGGACCCAGCGAAACTGCGCATGATCATCCCCAGCCGCGACCGGACACCCCATCCCCGGAACCGACCTCCAAGCGCCCCGGACGCTGCCGGGCCGGACCGAGCACGCGGGTCCGGCCCGGCAGCGCATCCACGGCATCGCCACCAGTGTCGTTGCCACATCGCGTGTGTGAGGCGTCGGCGCACTAGGTGCGACCGACGGAGGGCCGCCTGCGGCGGCCTCGTCCGTAGCCCCTCACCTTCTTGCCGCTAGCAGGGGTCGCAGCGTAATCGGCCGGGGGCCCGACCGGTCAACCCACGCCCGGAGCTGGTGCCGGCGGCGGAGGACATTTGCGGCCCAACCCTGCTCGCTGCCGCTCGCGCGGGCCGCAAATCCGCCGGCACCACCACCGGACTCTTCGGGGTTGACCGCCCACCCTCAACCGATTGACCGCACCCCAGCGCTAACTGGCGCACAAAACACCTTCCGAACGGAGAACAACCATGTCCGAGAACCACTTCGAACTCGCCGCCGCCCTGCTGTCCGACGCAGCCGACCTCATCGGCCACGCACCCCAGGCAACCAGCACCATCGACGACCACGCCTACGGCGCCCTCCAACTCGTCGCCACCCACACCGCCACCGACGACGGACACGACACCCTCGTCCTCTGGCTGGCCGACCGCGACCGCATCCTGGCAGCCGTCGAAGCGACCGCCCACCACGGCGCCGCACGCCCGCACACCCGGATCATCGCCTTCCGCGCCGCAGACCTGATGTTCGCCGCCCGCGAGAACTACACCTTCGCCGCCACCGGGCGACACACCTACACCCTCGCCGCCACCGTCGGAACTGACACCTGGCAGCTCACCGTCGACCACCACCCAGCAGCCCCCGCCGAGGTCGCACTCGACGACGTACTGATCCTCATCGCCCGCACCTACGAGAACGCCTACGCCGCCGGGTAAGACCGGCGCACCACCGCGG
Source organism: Mycobacterium sp. URHB0021 (assembly GCF_054057895.1). Classification (NCBI taxonomy): domain Bacteria; kingdom Bacillati; phylum Actinomycetota; class Actinomycetes; order Mycobacteriales; family Mycobacteriaceae; genus Mycobacterium; species Mycobacterium sp. URHB0021. The sequence continues at coordinate 54,269 of NZ_JBSRZT010000001.1, read as the reverse complement.
CCGGTGCCCCTCACCCAACGGTGCCGGCCGCGTCTGGGTGCGAGCCTGCCAGTGCTACCGCTGTGCGACGGCCCGCGACACTCACCACAGCGTCGGCTCAGTGATCCCGGCCAACGCATCGGCGACCGCCTCGACGTTCCAGCCGTCACGCACCGCGGCGCGCAGCGCGATCGAGCGGTCGCGGCGCGCCTTCACTCCGGCATCACCGCGCCGGATCGCCAACCGTCCACCGCCGCGGCCCGAGCGCCCCATTTGCTCCATGTTGTCGCGCTGAGATCCGGCGAACACGTGCCGCAACCCCAGCTCGCCGGGCGCGCTCACCCGTACACACAACGGCACATCGCAGCCGTGCAGCGCGCGCTCCCAGGCCGGTAGAACCTCGCCCTTGAGTGACACCGCCAGCGCGTACCGGTTGGCCCGCAACATGATCCGCTGCCCATCGCGGCGGACCCACAACCGGCCGTACCCGTCTCCACCGATCGCTTTGGTGAATAGCCAGCAGTCCGTCGCCGCCGGCCCGCGCACCACGGCCGCCTCAAACCGCGCGATCTCGGCGGCATGTGCCACCGGATCTACGGCCAGCTGTAGTGGTTGCGACCGGCTCGACGTCATACCCACAGTCCTCGTACGTTAACTTCCCACCGGCACAGGCTGACTCAGCCCAGCCGGCGCGTCCTGGGTGGAGTCATCGACGCCGCCCCAGCCGGCCGGTTGAATCGATGCTTCAGCCGCCGCCTCATGAGCCTCGGCGGCCGCGTAGGCCTCCCGAACTTCTGCTCCAGGTGCTTCCTCGGCTCGCCGGATCAGTTCCCGCGCGGACTTCTCCGTGATCCCAGCCAGGCGTCCGATGTCGCGCACCGTCTCGCCCCGATCGCGCAGCGCCCGCAGTGCCGCGCCGGCCGCGCGCCGGTGCTCGGCGCGCTTGGCCTCCGCCTGTTCGCGCAGCGCCACCGTCTTCGATTCCAGCCACTCATCGACGGCGTCAAGACGTTCCTGACTGGAGTAGAACACCGCCAGGTCGTCGGCATTGCGCGCCGCGCGCTCCAGCACCTCCCGTTGCGAGGCGCGCACCGCTTCGCGGGCCGCTTTCACCGCTGACTTCGATTTCGACACTTTGTTCGCCATGCCGTCAACCTAAAACGCCACACCGCTCTTGAGCACCGCCCCAACCACAATCGTCATCCCCTTAACCTCCGCTCTCATCCCACCCTCCCGTCTTCGCCGCCACCACCTGCCCGCCCCCACTCACCACCCTCCACCGCCCTTGTAGGAAGTCGTCGGACGTGTCGGAATCAGTTCAGTTCGACCTGGGAGTTTCCAACATCGTGTCGTGCAGGGATTGGCATTAGGGTGTCGAAATCCTCAGCGGGTTGATTCCCTGGGACACAGATTGTCATGGCCCCTGGTGCTACGTACCAGAACGCACTGCCCAATGAGTGCTGCGGAGTTGTCAACCGTCGCCTGGAAAATATGGCGCGACATGACGGATAGTCCCGCCGCCCGCTGGAACCACAACATTCATTATCGTGCGCTGCTGCTCGACGCCGTGCCGGGCGCGGGCGTCGACTGTCCGCAGTCGCGGGTCCACGTTTCGTTGAAGTACCGTGCCGTCATGGCCAAGCGGGACCTCGACAAGTCATCCAGTCGATTCCTAAACGCGCTCCGGCGCACGTCGGCCGGCTTGGAGCAGCAGCGACAGCGGATCGTCGATCGCGCCGCCACGGCACCGCGCCTGCTTCCGGACAGTCAGTTCCCAGTCATAAACCTCACCGGCGACCTCGGGAACGATCTGGATTACTACATCTACGAGCTCGCTCGGCTGCAAGACATTGGAAAGTCGATGATCAAGGTATTCGGTCAGCCCCAGGAGCTGCTCGATGCACAGGCGAAGTTCGACGTGGGCGTCCCTAGCCTGCGGGCGATCCGCAACCCGTTGACGCACCCGAACGACAACGACGAACTCGACGACGTCGCCTGGTTTAGCTCGGCGGTCAAGCTCAAGCCCGACGGCAGCGTCGAAGAGCTGGTCGATCCCCGCTACGAGCAACACGAAGTCGCTACCACCTACTGCCTAGCTTTGACACAGTATCTACGTGCCCGCGTTCAATTCGCGATAGCTGCAGATCCACCCAAGCCGATTGACCAACAGATCGACGATCGAACGCGCTAGATGTATGAGGCCTGCGCTGATTCTCAATAGTGTCTCGAAACACCTCAACGATGTGGCTACCCGCTGTTCACGCCAAGAAGCGCACTCTCATTGCTGCGAATTCTGACTTCTGCGTCTTTGTTGTCAATGCTCCACAGGTCCGACAACCTGTGGCACGCGATGGTGACATCCCACGGACTAAGCGCAGCCCCCAGAACCTGCGCAAACGGTCCGTCGGTTTCCAGTAGCACTCGGTCGTGTGGCATTTCAAGGACAAGTGCTCGCCCCTTCGCTCCAGAGAGCATGGCTGGGCCGACGCTGAACCAACACCCTCTTTCCTCGGCGCGGCGGAGTTCTGCCCTTGTTCCCGAGAACCAGTGCAGGATTGGTGCTCGAATCCCGCTGAACCTATCGAGCGAATCGAGGACCTGGCCAGCAGCTCGTCTGCTGTGGATCGAGACGATCTTGTCTCCGGCCTCTTCGCAGGAGCGAAGCACGTGGTCGAAAACAACCTCCTGGTCCGACCAGGAAGATCGGTGTTCGGGTGATCCATCGAGACCGACCTCTCCGACGAAGATCGTGTCGGACAGGTACTGATCGAACAGTCGAAGCTCCTGTCTCCGCTCCGAGGCGAGCTGCGGGTGGAGACCAAGTGCGGTTTTGATGGTTGATCGGCCAACGGCTAGGCGGGAGGTACCTGGCCACGCCGATGGAGTTGTTGTTACCGAGAGAACGCCAATCCCAAGGCGCTCGGCTTCTTCGGCAACCTCATGCGGGTGCCGGTAAAGATCTAGATGGCAATGGAAATCGATCACGCCAGACCGTACTGGGTATGGAGTAGGCCAAGCTCGTCGAGGCCCCGCTGAATCATCTCGCGAAGTGCGAGCCGGTTGTTGATTAGCGGCGAACTCAGCGCCGGACCGAGCCATCGGTCAAGCCCGTCTTCCTGCACCGAAAGGCGTGCAACTGCAAGTGATCGCACATCATCGAATGCTGCGTGGTCATTGTCCGGCTTGCCGAGATCGTCGTAGAAGTACTGGGTGTTGTCGGCGTGCGCCCATGCAAGAAAGGCGGCTCTTCGAATCTGGCAAGGAACGCAGCGACCACAGTGTGTGTAGTTGAACCTCTGGAACCGTCCACAACTGGTCGAGACGGATGCTTCACTCGCGAGCAGCGTCTGGTCGAGGCATTCGCGCATCATCTCCCCCTTTGTTTTCTCGGCATAGGGATTTTCGATGTGAATGCGGAGCCCCACCTGGTCGAGGAGGTTTTGCATCCGGCCAAGGAATTCCGGATGTGCAGTGCGGGTGCTCAGGCTTCCGATCCGGGCTTGCGTGAGCGGAGGATTGATGGCGATGAATCCGTTCTCGCACACGTATAGCGGGACGGTCTCACCGTCGGCATAGCGCTGCGTTGCGGTCGCGGCCAAGATTCCAAAGGCGAGAAAGACTAATGACCGCGACCGCTGGGACGTTTCCTTCTGCCCCCTGCGGGTGCTGGCATTGTGGTTGATCTGCAGGTGTTCCAGGCCGCCTCCGATGAGCTTTGCGAAGCGTGTCTGCTTGTCCTTATCGCCGCGAACGATCTGGCTCACAGCAAACAGCTTGTTTCCTTGGAACGACAGATCGATTGCGCCGACGAGTGAGTCGAGGCCGCCGGAAAGGAGGGCCACCGCGTTAGTTTGCGGAAAGCGGGGCTTCTTTGGTGTCGCAGGGACGACGCCTCCTGCGTTAAAGGCGATGCGCCATCGGTCGGTGGTGAGAAATGCGAGTGCCGACGAGAGGGGATCTGCTAGAGCTCCCCATCGGCTGGGGTCATGGAGCGCTACGTCAAGCTCAAACTCCCGGGTCCAACCGTCCGAGCTAGCAGACCGCTTGGTCTCACCGTCGGCGACTACAACCGACAATGCGATCGACAGGAGGTCCCATGCCGCGGGGTCCGGCTGCAGAGAACAGCGTCGGACAGTCGCGGCCGCGGCCCCGCCCGCCGCCGCGGTTCGGTCTGAGTTGGCATGTTCGTAAAGAACAATCGGTGTCACGGAGTCGTCGCGGCTTTGTACAGCTGACTTGGGCCCGCTCGAATACTTCGTCACGTGTACTCCTCGAACACGCTGAACGTCGCCCGCAGGGCGCTACGCGTCAACTGCGTGACGTTCGAAGTGGTTGTAGGGGTGCCGCGTTCGCGGATTGCGCGGAAAGCCGCAGCTACGTGTTCCGCGATGAACTCCCGAACCTGCTTCAGCCGCCGGAGGCCTGTTGCAGGGTCGGGCGATTTGTCCATGATCGTTCTTTGCAGGTCGAGGCAGAAGCGGCCGTATACGTCCAGTGCCGTGTACCGCTCGATCACGAAGTAACGTTGAGCATCGCTGAGACCAAGCAGGTCTACGTCCGGCGACCACGCGAGTAGATCCGAAAGCGCTTCCCGCATGGCGCGTCTGGAGCATTCTGCATCTTGCGTTCCGTCGGCAGGACTAGCGGCGTCGACGATGGCATCGAGTACGACGTTGACATCGCTGCCACTTGCCAAGATAGCGTCGCGGAGCTCGGTGCCGTCCGGAGCGCGGCCAGATTGGAGAACCTCATTGAGGCGGCCCGCTGTCCTGGCGGTCCCGCCCATACGGCGTCCCATTGAGCTATTGCCGCTGTACCCGGTTCGGACGTAGTGAGAAACGGCTCGCCGCAGCCCGCGCTCATTGCCGGACCGGGCGAACTCGCCCAATGCGCGCCTTGTGTCCCGGAAACGTGCGCGTGGCGCCAGAGGTATCGGCTCTTGACGGTCTGGCTCGGTGGATTCCTGCCCCTCGTCACCATCGTCGGGCACTGGCACATCGACGTCATCAGCCCAGGGCGGAACGAGCGGAACACCGCCCCCCGGCCCGCTACTGCTTTGCGAGGTTCCCATTCTTGGCCTGATTCTCTATAGCTCTCTTCACCGGTCCTTCGATTCCTTTCGCCGTTGACCAGTGTTTGATCACCGGAGGCGCCCACGGAAGCTCTGCAATTCTCGGCACGATGCTGGCTTGAATCTGTTGAGGCGGCCGGTCGATCAGAAATCCGGCGAGGACGCTGCCTTGAGTCGGGTCAACTTCCGCAACGACGATGCAGGCCTCCAAAATGTCCGGAACGCCCCACGTCTGTTCTTGGCGCGCACGTGCCAGCAGGCGGTCCATGATTATCGATAGCTCGGTTCGTTGGATGCCTCCGAGCGATTCTTTTACGGCATTGGCCATTTCGGGACTTTCCAAGAGAGCGGTGAGCAACGCTGCGGCATCCGATGACAACCGGTCGGCTGCGGTGATCAGCGGCGCCTGCTCACGGCCGACGTACAGCGCGCCTCGGAGATCGTCGTCGGCTAGTGCCGGCGGAAGCGCAAGCCACTCGCGCACGAATGGGTCGTCCCATGCGTTGTCGGCCTCAAAAGGCTCCCCCTTGGTTGCGGCCGTCTCCCAAGGCGCGAGAAGCCGCGGCTTACCTTCGGCATCGGCGTTAACGGCAGACGTCAGAGCCGCGTAGGCGGCAGGTGGGGCGAGACGTTCAAAGAGGAGGAGTTTCGCAAGGACCGCCTCATCGACACCCACTCCCTGGGCCCGCGAGATGGTCATCCGGATCGACAGAGCATTGAGGAATCGTTTGATCAGACGCGGGTTACCGGAGACCTTGCCCGACGTAGTCATCAGCGGCGCTAGGCGTTCCGCGGTCTCAAGCCGGGACAGTAACGCCGGCGGCAAATCGATCCCGCGTGAACCGATGAAAGCGCGATCGACCCGCTTTCCCTTCCAAGACTCGCGGAGCTGGCTTGCGATTGCTGAGCGAAGCGTGTCTATCTGAGTGGGATCGAGCTCGCTGTTCTCAATGAACAGCATCATCATGTAAGCCCGAACTTCCTGCGTGCCGAGTGCGGGGACGCGGATCGGGATCTGGACGAGCTTGTCGAAGTAGTTCGTGACGAGCGTGTCGTCGTCCAGACCACCGAAGTGCAGCTTGACGGCGTGTTTGATCATGGCGTCGTCTGCGGCGATTACGAAGGCCGTGTTCTTCAGGAACAGGAAGAGTCGAATAGCTTCCAGGGTCGAAATCGTCGTCCCAGGTAGGCACCGGTCGAGGTCATCAATGAGAACCACGAGGGTAACCCCGATTTCCTTCAGAGCTTCTTCGAAGGAGTCACGGAGAGCTTGGATCTCCCTGGGTGGTGACGATTCGCGCTTCGGATTGAGCAAAGCTCGGCCCGCCGCTGCGGTCGTTGATGCGACTGCGCCAGCTCTTTCCAAATCGCCGCTGTCGACGCTGCCAGAAAGTCCGTCCTTCACCACGTCGGCGATCTCGCCAGCCAAGCCGATCGGAGGCAGTCCAAGGGCCATGGATGCCGCTGGCAGCGCGAGGAGCTTCGCCAGTCGAAACCACCTGACTCTGCCGAGGAACTCTTGAGCTTTCTCGACACCCGTCTGTCGCAGCAAAGCCTCGGACTCCAACTTGTTCGCGATCACTTCGAGCAGCGCTGCGCGAGCGTCGTCGTAACCCTGGTACAGCCATGCGTTGAAGTCGACGAACAGGTATTTGGCAGGAGGATCATCGGGCTGATGTTTGGCTAGGGATACTCGCGTGAGCTTGATCATGGAGGATTTGCCGACTCCCCAGGCTCCGGAGACGCCGATCGAAACCGGTTTGCCGGCGGCGCTGACGATCAACTCGGCGATGGTGTCTGCTACGCCCTCGAAGTTGAGGAAGTCGCGATCTGTCTCGTTGTCGGGCCACATGACGCGGTTCCCCTCCCCCGAAGGAATCAACAGACGCCGCACAGGTGCCTTGGAGGCCACACTAAGGGCTCGGTGGGACTTAAAACGCCAAGAACTCACCCGAGGTGCGATAGCGTGTCGCTCCATAGCGCGTGATCCCATCCAAGACTGTGATTTGCGCGGGCCGTGATTCGCCCGTCTCGGGATAGATCGGGAGACAACGTTCTGTGGGTGCCATCGGCGAGGTGGTTGTGGATGTCGACGATGTCGCCCAGCCTCATCCCTCGGGTGCCGTCTTTGCGTAGCCGTCGCGCGGCGAGGATGAGCTTTGACGTGTTCCAGCAGCCGATTTCAGCTTCAATATCGCCGAATAACGCCGCCAACGACCGCGAATATGATTCTAGCGGTGGGAGTTTCAGCAGGGTTAGCGTCACAAGGTCTTTCAGCCCGGCGCGACGGTAAACGGAGGGACTGTTGCCGCCGTTGTGGCGGGCTTCCCGTGGGCCGTGCCTGTTGCTTCTTCAAGGGGGCTGCCACGTCAATGGACCGCCAGGCCGCAACGAATCCGATGTGGTCATCAGTTCATACGCAGTTCTGAAGATCTCATCGTGCTCGCCATCGATGCGCGAGCGCTTCTGTTGCCAGTCCGCTGGCTCCTCTGCCCGCAGTGCGTACGGGAACGCCGCGTAGCGGATGTCGCCTCCCGTGAAATGTTCCCAGTAGCGGCGAACAACGTCGCCGAACTCCGCCCGGCTCATGGTGCGACTGCTGGCACCCGCGCGTGTCAAGGCCAGTACGAGCCGTCGTGGATCATCGGCGATGATGCGGCGCTGCTGGTAGTCAATGGAGGGTTGGTGGTGGCGGAGTTGTTCCTTCAGATTGGTCAGTGCGGCAAGCGCTTCGGGCCATTGCCCGTCGCGCACGATTTGGCGCCAGTATTGCGTGACCGGTGTGGCCATACCCTTCGGTAGGCCCAGGTCCAGGGCGATGATCGTCCACGGGCGGGTGTCGCCGATCTTGGTCAGGGCCATCGCTTGGGCTGCCGCAGCGAGTGTGGTGGTGTCTTCGGCGCCAGCCCACACGGTGCCCGGCCACAGCACCTGTGGGATCCGCGCCGGGTCGAGTTCGGGGAGCACGCGACAGTGTTCGGGGAGTCGTTGCCAAGTGCGGTCAGCGTTTTCGCGAATTGGGTAGCGGGAATGGCGGTTACCGCAGTCGAACGTGAGCTGGGCGGCCGGGCTCAGCGTGGCGCGGACCGAGCCAAGGCGTATCGCAGCGAGCAGGGGATTGCGTTTCCTGCGCAGCAGCACGTTGTCGGGACCGATGGGTGTGGTGGGTCCCGCGGGATTTAGAAGCCCAACAGCGTTGGCCTTCTCCGCAGCGACCAACGCTGATTCCGAGGACAGGACCTCGCCTGCGTTGCGCAACGCACGCACCAACGCTGTGCGATCATAGTCGTCCTCAAAGAGGGTGAAGATCCTGACCGATTCGTCTACGAGTTGGCACAAAGCATCGAAGGCGATCGTCGCCGTGACTTCGATGTCGGTAACGCGTAACCGGCTGCCCGGGCCGTGCACGTACTGCCGCCACAGCTGGAACGCCAGCCGGTGAGCACTGACGGCGTCAGCGTCCATCTCGAAGGGTTCGATGGAGCGCAGATCGAAGTTGCAGCGCCGAGCTCGCCTCATCCGACCACTCGGGCGCCTCGGCCGGTTGGGGCACTGATAGATCGGAGTGTCGGGTTCCTGCGACAGCCACGACGATGTCGACCAGGGTTGTTCACCGCAGCGCGGGCAGATGCGGACCAGCAAGCACCCATGAATGCCGCAGGCGATGGCGAAAACACTTGACCATTCGCGCTTCCAGTGCGGGTCGGACTCCGACAGACATTCAGGGCAGAACGCACTGCCCGCTGGTGTGGGCCGGGTGACCGCGTGGTAGCGGGACAGGTATTCCACGACCGCACTGTTGGGCAGCATTTCCGCGGCGGCTGAATTTACGTCGGCTTGGGGACAGCCCAACGTGCCGGCGATCTGGGCGGCGTGTTGGCGCACCAGCCGCGCCAACCGGCCGGGCCGCTCAATACGGTCGGCGACGCTGGCCTCGGCGAACAACTCCCGTGGCGTGATCCCGTACCGGGCGGCCGCTCGGGCCAACCAGGACTCGATAGTTTCGTCCGAGCGGATAGCGCATGCGATGGGCCAGCGATCAATGTCGTAGCCGCCGGGAATCGCCCGCAGCGAACGCCCCGGGCCGGTTGGCTCAGGCGGTTTGGCTGCTGACCTGAGCGGCATTGTCGATGGTGGTGTTCGAGATCAGATCATCGGTGATGGTTTCGACACCGGTGGTGATTGCCAGGTAGCTGACGCGATCAAGGAGGTTGGTCAGCGAGGCGATTCTTCCTTGTGTCCGGCGGTGGAGCTCCTTGGCCTGATCGACCAACATGCCGGACGTCGCGTCCGCGAGTTTGAGGTGGCCTTCCATGACGCGAAGCAAACTGACCCAACTGCGAAAGCCAGCGTCGGTCTTGATTGCGAACGGCGCGACCGGACACCGAGTGGCGCGGCGGCTCGTTTGCGCATACGCGGCCTGCTCGCCGATGAGACCCTCGTCGAAGAACCGCTTCTCGCGCAACTTGACCCCGACGTAGACGAACGTCGCCGCCATCTCGTTGGCGAGGCCCTTGAGGTGATTCGACACCTCCGCGCCGTGGCGATGCCGGAAGTCGATGAAGTGGAGATCGTCGATGACGATCAACCTGGTCTCACAACTGGTCACGCAGTCGACCGCCAACGCACCGAGCCGAGACGTGGACGCTCGATCCACGGCGGGATGACCGTAGAACCGCAGAATCTGCTGATTGAGGCCCTTCAAGGTGATCCCAGCGCTGAGCGGAACGAACGCGACCGGAAGGCGCTGATGGCCGTCGGGCGTTGTTGGTCCTTCGCGTCGATACACCTTCTGGTGAAAGTCTCGCGCGTAGCGGGTGGCAATGGTCGTCTTGCCGAGGCCAGGCTCGGCATCGATCACGACCGAGCCTCGCAAACGGTCGCCGTCGCGCCGATTCGACGCCATGACCTGATCGATGATTCCGTACGCGGCCTTGAGCTGTGGGGTCTTCACCGTCGGAAGGTTGGCGTTCCACACCATCCGCGCCTCGTCGTAGTCCTCCCGATGATCGTCGGGGAGGGCATCCATTTCGCGGCGACTCAAGACCTCGAAGTCGTCGCGCGGGCCTGCGCAGGCGAAGGCATCCCAGCCCTGTTTTCGGGAAAGCTGATACCGGGCGCTACCGTTCGTCGCCAACCATCTGGCCCACCGGTTCGTCATTCCTGAAAGACCTCGAAGGCATCCTCGTCGGGATGCTCGTCGTAGTACCGGTCGAAGGCATCGAGGTCGTCGACCACCTCGCCCAATCCGGTTGCTTTCGGCATCCGCGAGACCAGGTCGATGACCGCTGGAAGCGACGCCTCGTCCCGATCCTCTTCTGGCGAGAGTGGCTCTGCTGTCTTGCCGGCCAGGTCGATCAGTCGCTGGCTTGACAAGCGGCGAGCAAGCGCTTTGTCTCGCCGACTGAGGACTTCGTCGCGGCCCCAACTGCCGAGTAGGTCGTGGACCGCGCTCGATGGATTCACGTGCCGATTCGCGCGGACGCTGACGCGCTTGGCGTAGTCGGCGGCTTCCTGACTGAACGGCGATGTTAGGGCGTGTGCGTGCTCCCACTCCAGACGCGACCATTCATCGGTGTCGGGGTTGCGGAAGTAGGCGAAGCGGACGTCGTCGGAGTCGATCGAGATGGGCCACAGCCCGGCGTGTGCGCCTTGGTATGGCGACTTTTGAAGCCGAAACCCGTTGAGCGCTTCGCCGTCGTAGCGCTGCCCGTTGGCTTCGACGCCGTAGTTCTGGATGGTTCTCCACTCGACGTCGAGGAACTCATAGACGAGTTCGGCTCGCGCAGGGAGGGTCAACGATCCGCTGCGTGCGAGCCCGATCTCGTACATCTCGATCGGGGAGAAGCGTTCTCGCGGCAGGCTCGGGACGCACAGGCCGTCGTGCTTGGTGTGGTGATAGACCGAGCCGATCCACTCGCGGATGATCTGTTCGAGTTCGGCGACGTAGTAGAAGGCCTTGCACTCAACGTCCGCGCCGCGGGAGTACACGTCGGGTCCCTTGTAGGCCGGCAGGTGTTGAAGCAATGACTCTCGCAACGTGCGAAAGAACCGCTCGACCATTGGCTTGTCGGTGGGCTTGCGGGCGATCGCCGGCTGCACCGAAATCCCCAATCGAGCACACGCGCCGATCACGTGTTCCGACAGGTACTGCTTGCCGTGATCCACCACGATGGTCTCCGGTAAACAGGCCGCGACGGTGCCGTCGCGGTCGGGTGCGTCCTCCGCCGCGGACTCGGACTCCATGACCACGTTGCGGGGAACACCGTGAAACGGCCACGCCGTCGCGTCGTCGGTCGTCGGTGTCCGAGGCGGTGTGACCGCCTGGTAGAGCACGTTCGCCACGTCGCGCGCCTTAGTCGACAACGGGGTGAGCTGCGCACCGAGGACGCAGCGTGTGAAGACGTCCATGGCGATGGTCAACTCCACTGGCACCCACCGCAGTGTTACCGGCTCCATCGCGAACACGTCCAGCGGCGTCGTGTCCAGCATCGCGAACTCGCCGGGTCTGGTCGCACGCAGGCGGCCGTAAACCCCCGATGGGAGGTTGGCAACGGATCGGCGGTTCTTGGCGCTGCCGAATGCGGACCGCCCCTTCGACATCGCGCCCAAGCGCCGCCGTGCCGTCGACGGCGACGGGATGCACACCTCGCCGGGTCCGTACTCCGCGTCCACCCTGCGATTGACGGTGTCGATCACGACGTTCCTCGTCGGTGTCGAGGCCGGGACCAGTTCGTCGAGGACGCGGACGCACATCGCGTCCCATCGGGGGTCGACGGTGGAGCGGCGCTTCTGCAGCAGTCGGCTATCGGCAATCCCGGCCAGACCCGACGTCCGATAGCCGGCAACCCAGCGTTCGACGGTGCGATCGGATACCCCAAGTTCGGCGGCCTTCTCGCGGTACGCATCACCAGCAGACTTCCCGCCGACGGAGATGACGGCGATGACGTCACGGATATGGCCTGCCCGCACCTCCAGCGCATCACGTTGCTTACGGGTGAGCGACCCGAGGATGACCGGCACGAGCTCCTCGTCGGTGTTCCGAGGCTCCGCCTCGTTCACCGGTCGTCCTTCGGCGAGGAGACGATCGAAGGGAACGCGGGTCGCGGTCCGATCTGAGACGAGCTCAACCCCGCGGCTATCGATCCGATGGACACGCCACAGCGCACCCTCGAACCACAGATCGGTTCCGACCGCTAGATCGAACCGTCCAGAACTCATGCGGCCGCACTACCGACCGTGATCGTCGACGTTCCAGACAGCGGGGTACGCAAGTCCGTCGCCCATCGAGACAGCCAAAGCTGTTCCAACAACGCCGTCATCGCCGCCGAACGAGTGACGACGCTTCCGTCCTGCGACGTCGTGAGGATCTGATCGATGGTCATTCCGTCCGCCGCGACCGCAGACACACGCTCGGATGCGGCACGGTCGACGAATCGGGATCGCTTCGCCAGGCTCAGAAAGTGCACGTTGCTCAGCTCTGTGGGGTTGGTGCCCGACCACACCTCGTAGTGCCAACCACGCTCCCGGCACACGCTGTCGGTCCACTTCAGGACGTCGATCACCTTGGCCTTCTTCAGCATTCGTTCGGGCTTCACGTCGACCACGGTGAAGGCGCCGTTCCGATGCTGCAGCAAGAGGTCGGGCACGTGACGGCGGAACGTTGATCCGTCGTACCCGCGCATCCAGAAGGGCTGAGCGGCCATCCATTCGACGGCCGGGCAGAAATCGGCGAGCAGAAGCCGGTCGCGTTCCAGCAGACTCTCGTAGACCAGATGCTCCTGAGTCGTCGAAGACCAGTACAGGCCCGAGTAGTTCCGCTGTCCCGCCCGCGACACCGGAATGCGGACTGGCCGACCGCGCACCACCCGGCCGGCATCAACGCGGTCGAAGTCCACCGTGACCGGCTCACCGTCGACGGCGATGTAGCTGACTTCGGTTGCTGCACCCTTGGCGGATGTCACAACCTGACTGTGCCCGACGCCGACACGTTGGTGACTTCCGACACGCTTCCGACAGTTAAATGAAAATCCGACAACTTATGCGGATTCCTACAGCCCTCACCACCGACCTCCGGTCGCCCTCTTGAGCCCATCACACCTAGTGCATTCAGGTCACGAAACGGTAACGGCGGCGCGATCGGAATCCTTGGGGCAGTGCTGTAGGAGCGGGGCGCTCATAGCGTTTTGCGTGGTGATCGCGCAGTGATGGGCTTGCACAAACTGACCGCCGGAGACGGGTACACCTACCTGCTCCGGCAGGTGGCCGTCGCCGATGGCACCGACCTGGGCCGGGCCAGCCTCACCGACTACTACTCGTCCAAGGGCGAGACCCCCGGTCGCTGGATCGGCAGCGGCCTGAGCGCTCTCGGTCGACCGGTCAGCCGCGACCCCGACAACCCCCTCGTCGAGCAGCTCTGGGGGGTGCCCGAAGGTTCCGAGGTCACCGAAGAACAGATGAAGGCACTGTTCGGGGAAGGACTGCACCCCAACGCCACCAAGATCACCGAACACCTCACCGGGATCGGTGTGTGGGTCGACGGCGCGCACGCGGCCGCCAAGCTCGGCCGCCCGTTCCGGTTGGGCGCCAACGAGAACGAATTCACCCGCCGTCTGCGCGGCGCCTACAGCCAGTACAACGACACCCTCGGCCGCGCCACGAACGCCCCCCTAGACCCGGAAGTTCGCGCCGAGATCCGCACCACCGTTGCCGCGGACATGTTCGCCGAACGCTACGGCCGACGCCCCGCCGACGACCGTGAACTGACCGGCTTCATCGCCCGCCTGTCCCGCCTGGACACCACCGCGGTCGCGGGTTATGACTTGACGTTCACCCCCGTCAAATCAGTGTCGGCACTGTGGGCGTTGGCGCCGCTGGACATCGCCAAGACCATCGAGGACTGCCACCAGCAGGCCGTCACCGACACCCTGGCCTTCCTCGAATCCCAAGCCTGCTTCTCGCGCATGGGCACCAACGGTGTCGCCCAAGTCGACGCCACCGGGTTCATCGCCGCCGCGTTCGATCACCGAGACTCCCGCGCTGGAGACCCGAACCTGCACACCCACGTCGCGGTGAGCAACAAAGTGTGCGCGATCGGCCCCGACGGCATCCCCCGCTGGCTGGCCCTGGACGGCCAACCGCTCTACAAAGCCAAGGTCTCGGCATCGGAGTTGTACAACACCCTGTGCGAGGCCAATCTCATCGCCGCACTGGGCGTCAGGTTCGCCAACGACACCCCCGCACCGGGCAAGCGCCCGGTCCGCGAAATCGTCGGCATGTCACCCGAACTGCTCGACATGTGGTCCTCACGCCGGGCCGCGATCGAGCACCGTGTCGGCCAGCTCGCCAAGGACTTTCAAAGCGTGCAGGGCCGCGAGCCGACCGCAGTCGAGATGCTCGCGCTGTCACAGCAGGCGACCCTGGAAACACGCCAGGCCAAGCACGAACCCCGGTCGTTGGCAGAGCAGCGCCACGTGTGGCGGACCGAGGCCGTCGGTGCCTTGGGAAGCCGCCGCGACCTCGACGCGATGGTCGCCGCTATCACCGCCAGGACCCCCTCGCGCGAGCGCGTCACCGTCACCGACGAGTGGATCGCCGAGCAGGCCGCAAAGGTCATCACCACCGTCTCCGCGTCGCGGTCCACATGGCAGATCAACCACGTCCGCGCCGAGGTGTCGCGGGTGCTGCGCTACACCGACTGCCACGACACGCCACAGCTGGCGGAGCGCATCATCGACTCCGCGTTGGGCCAGCACAGCATCGCGTTGACGAGCACTGCCGACACGGAACTCGAAGAGCCCCAGGTGTTGCGCCGACGCGACGGCGCCAGCGTCTACACCCGCCACGACACCGCCGTCTACACCAGCGCCGACATCCTCGCCGCGGAGCGTCGAATCCTCTCCGCCGCAGGGCTTTCCGGCGGACATGTCGTCGATGACGACAGCATTGGCTTGGCCCTGCTGGAAGCCCACGCCCAGCACGGCGTGGAGCTCAACGACGGGCAACAAACACTGCTGCGCGACATGGCCACCTCAGGCGCGCGCGTACAGCTCGCGCTCGCCCCCGCCGGCACTGGCAAGACCACCGCCATGGCCCCGTTGGCCGCCGCGTGGGCCAACAGCGGAGGCAACGTCATCGGCCTCGCTCCCACTGCCGCGGCCGCCGAAGTGCTCGCCGCCGATCTGGGCGCACCGACGGACACCATCGACAAACTGGTGCAGCTTTCCGGGCGCGGCGGCGGCCTCCCACCGGCCGCGGACGATCCCGCTGGAGCATGGTTCGACCGCATCGGGCCGGATACGTTGATCGTGGTCGACGAGGCCGGCATGGCCTCCACGGCGGGCCTGGATGCGGTCATCGCGCACGCCTTGGCCCACGGCGCCAGCGTGCGCCTGATCGGTGATGACAAGCAGCTCGCCTCGGTGGCCGCCGGGGGTGTGTTGCGTGACATCGTGGCCGAGCACGGGGCCCTCACCTTGTCGGATGTGGTGCGGTTCAGCGACCCCGTCATCGGTGCCGCCGAAGGCGCGGCCAGCCTGGCCCTGCGCGACGGTGACCCCACCGGTATCGCGTTCTATCTCGACCACGGCCGCGTCCATGTCGGTGCCGAACACGTCGCCGCCGACATGGCGTACCAGGCATGGTCGGATGCCATTGGCGCCGGCCGCGACGCGCTGCTGATCGCCCCCACCAACGAGCTGGTGGCCGAACTCAACGAACGCGCCCGACTGGATCGGTTGCACCGCGCCCCGCACCCGGACAACACCCGCACCGTCATCCTCTCGGATGGGTTGACCGCCAGTGTCGGGGACTGGATCCTGACCCGAAGCAACGCCCGCTGGCTGCGCATCCCCGGCGGCGGCTGGGTCAAAAACGGGCATCGCTGGGTCATCAATGACATCGACGAACGCGGCACCATCACGGTGTCCCGGCTGACCGGATCCGACACCGAATCGGTGGTACGCCTGCCCGCACGCTACGTCGAAACGAACACCACCCTGGGGTATGCGCGCACCATCAACGGCGCCCAAGGATCGACCGTCCGCCACGAATGCCACGTCGTCGGATCCGACACCTTGACCCGTGAACAGCTCTACGTCGCCCTCACCCGCGGCAAGGCCGAAAACCACATCTACTTCTCCACCAGCGAAGCCGACCCGCACGCCATCCTGACCCCCAAGGCCACCCACCCGCCGACGGCGGTGGACATCCTGTCGGGCATCCTGCGCCGCGACGGCGCGCAAGTGTCCGCCCACAGCGCCCAACGCGCCGACCGCGATCCCTTCACCCGGTTGGCGCGCGCCGCCGACATGTACACCGACGCCCTGTCCAGTGCCGCCGAACAGCTCGCCGGCACCGACACCATGGCCCGCATCGACGCCGCCGCGGCGGCGTTGCGCGCCGACCTCACCATCGCCGAAGCGTGGCCGGTGCTGCGGCGCAACCTCGCCCTGCTCGCCCTCGACGGCCACGACCCCCAGCAGGCCCTGGCCCACGCCGCGCAGCGTCCTCTCGGCAACGCCAACGACCCCGCCGCCGTGCTGGACTGGCGCCTTCCCACCCCCGAGAACACCGCCCTGGACATCGTCGGGCCGCTGCGTTGGCTGCCCTCGATCCCCACCGCGCTGCACGACGACTCCGCATGGGCGCGTTACCTGGGTGCCCGCGCCGCACTGGTCGAAGAGCTCGCCGAACAGATCCGCGAACACGCCCGGTCCTGGACCCCGGCCACGGCCCCGGTCTGGGCCCGACCGCTGGCAGGGCAGCGCCGCAACTTGCTCGCCGAGATCGCGGTGTTCCGTGCCGCCCACGACGTCGACCCGGCCGATACCCGCATCACCGGACCCCAGCAGCACGCCAACCGTGCCGCCAACTTCCAGGCCCTGCTGCACCAGCGCCTGGACGCCGCGCTCGTCAGCGGCGGCCGCGGCGCGCAACGCTGGCGCACGCTGGCCGAGGGCATCGATTCGCACATCACCGCCGACCCGTTCTGGCCGCGCTTGGCCACCCACCTCGACCAAGCCGCCAGGGCTGGAGCCGACGTCACCGCCCTGGTCGAAGACGCCATGGCACGCCACGGCGCGCTGCCCGACGAACTGCCCGCAGCAGCCCTGTGGTGGCGGCTGGCCGGCACGCTGGCCCCGGCCACCCTGGACGCCTCCAACGCGCACCTGCGCCCGGCCTGGACCACCGGATTGCACCGCATCCTGGGCAGTACCGCGGCGGAAACCATCACCGCCGACCCGGCCTGGCCCGCCCTGGTGGCCGCGGTCAACGCCTCGGATTGGCCGCCGGCAGACCTGCTCTCCGCCGCCGCCGAATACCTCCTCGATGCGCTCGACGACGACGCGATCCGCCTCGACGAATACGCCCGCGTGCTGACCTACCGCGTCGAACTGCTCACCCACTACGCCGCCGACATCGACCGCGACATCCCGCACCCCGCCGAAGGACTCGGCCAATCCCTGCACGAAGCTCCGCACCACCCCGTCGGACTCGGGGACCACGCCGAACCCGGCGACGACGACCACTTCGGTTACGTCCCCGAATTTGAAGACAGCCTCGGTGATCTGGACTTCTACTCGCTGCTCACCGAGCGCCCGTCCAACACTCCCGACCTGGACATCGACATCACCGAACTGCGGGCGCGGTGCGACGCCGCCAAAATTCGCGCCCGCACCCTGGCCGAGGCGGTGCTCTCCGCCCGCGGCGGGCCCGCCGAGCAGGCCGCTGGCGCCGAGCTGGTCGCGCTGCACCGCCGCCATGTGGAGCAGCGCCCGTACCAGCACGAGCTGGCCCACGCCCACGCCGACTGGATCAGCGCCGAGAACGCCTACGAGGCCCAGCAGTACCGGATGAGCCAGTTGGAGCAACTCATGGCCCGCGCCGTACACGAAGGAGACCGGGCCCTGGCCCAGGCCTACCGCGAGCGCCGCGGGGACCTCACCGCCGACGCCGCCGACCTCGCCGCGGCGGTCGTGCGGACCCGCACCGAACGCCACGCCGCGCGCGAACAGCTCTACACCGTCGCCGGCGGACCCCAGCGGGTGGTGACCGCCGACGACATCGAAGCGCGCCGCACGATCGCGGTGCACGCCGACATCGCCGCACTCAACGCCGCCCGCGAGCACGCGCGCGCGTTGGACAACCAGCTCAGCCGCGCCGAGGCCCGCACCGCCCGCACCTTCGCCGACCATCCCGCCCGCGAAACCGAACAGGCCCGACTGGCTTCTGTCACCACCGAACGCGATCTGATGGTGTTGCGTGCTGAGGTGGATTTCGTGGAGGCGGCCGGGGCGATCAGCCCGGCCACGGTGTACCCGCCCCCGCCGCAGGGCTGGCAGGACCTCGACGAGCCGGCCCGCGCCGCGGTGTCGACGATCACCGCGAGCATGCAGGCCGTCCAGGTGCTCACCGTGGCCCCCGACGCCGACAAGCACGCCACCCTGACCGCGATCACCGACGCGGTGCACGGTAAGGGCAAGCACGTCCTGGCGATGCCGGCCACCGACACCGCGACCGCATTCGCCGACACCCACCGCTACGCCGAACGACTCACCGACCCGGCCACCACCCGCCGCCGCCTCGACAACGGCGAATGGACCATCCCACCAGGCAACCTGCTCGTCATCGATGACGCCGATCACCTCGACGCTAATCAGTTGCGCTACTTCACCGAACACGCCGCCCGTAGCAACACCAAACTGCTGCTGGTGCACACCCCGACCGAAGGACGAGACCCCGCGCACAGCCTCGTCGACGCCCTGGCCGACAACCTGCCCTGGGCCCAACACGTCGGCACCCCCACCCGGCGTGACACCGCCCTCGACCGCGCCGCCACCCATCTCGCCGAACGCGAGCCGGTCACCGCCGAGGACCGCGACGCCGCCGAACTACTCGCCCGCCGCGACACCATGCAGAGCACCTACCAAACCCGACGCCACCCCAACCGCACCCCACGTACCCGCGACCACGGCATCGACCTCTGACAACGAGCACCTGGACTTTGACCGCTAATCCGGGAGTCGTCTGATCGCGAATTAGGAGTCGCGGGGCGTGGTTCGAGGGATCGTGCCCAAAGCCTTGATGGGCAAGCTTCGGCCATGCCGTTCGCCGACGGGGGGCTACCGCCGATCGTTATCTCGCTATTACTTGACCACTCGTAATGTACTGCGCTGCTTAGTCTTTCGCGGATCAGGCGGTAGTTGAACCCACATCTCCATTGCCGTTCGGACGGGTTGTTCTTCGGTCGGCAACAGGTCGGTGAACAGCACAAGAGTTTGGCCCAGCTTGGTCGCGGCGGGGGTAACGATGCCGTGGAAGCCGAGTTGGTGAGCCGCTGCGGAGACATTCTGGCAGGCCGCGTAAGCGGCCCTGTCCGATGTCTCGGATTCCAATTGAGCGGGTGTGATTCCGGCTAGTGCGCGGTTCGTCGATGATCTGAGGTCGAGAATTTCCTTGACCGACACCTCGCATGTGATCAAGGCGCGCGGTCGAATCGGCGGCAGGGGTACGTCGTCGTCTGCAATCAATGGATCGATCAAATGTCGATACGCCTCCACGGTAACTGAGTCGGTCGGTCTGCCCAGATAGAGAACCGGGAAGCCTCCCTCTGCTCCCCATCGTCCGTTTGCCGATCGTCCCATGAGCGCAGTGTCGGCGAACCGCGCCGCAACATGACGTTGCCAGGTGCCATCCACCTCTGCTGGGGTGGCTTGAGACAGGCGCGCAGGAAGAGAGTCCATCGCCTACATTCCACCTGCCACCCATTTGGCTTCGTCGATGACCTTCTCTATCTGACCCTCGACGATGAGGTCCATGGGTCGACGCATGTCGAGGTTGCGGTTGCGAGCATGCAGCCAAATATCGATACCTTCGTCGGTATAGGAGTCGCCAAGTAGCTCCACCACCGTGCGGACGTCCAGGAGCCGTTTGACCGCCTCGCCGCGTGGTGTGTTCTGGCCGCTGGCCCAGTTCTGAACCGCGCGGGGTCCGGAACCTACTGCTTTGGCAAGCTCTGCTTGTGTAAAGCCGGCCTTGGTCACCTCTTCGACGACGCGCATGTAAGTGACTGACGCAGGTTCTGCGGGTTCGTGAACCTGTCCAGCGGCGGCGTCCCGCTTCTTCCTCATGGGCGTTGGAGTGTCTCTCATGTGTCCGCTCTCAGTGTCACATGCTTATTATGCTGCAATTTTGTTGCTTTTCAAGTTGCGTATTTAGTTGCGTGTTGGCGTGCTATCCTTTAAGTGGAGGGAGTGACGGACATGGCGGAACTATTGGTCAGGGCGTCCACGATGGATGCTGCCCTGCTCAGACGCATTTATGGACTCGACGGGGGTCGCGAAGCCTCCGCCCGGCCAACCAGGATCGTGGTCGACGCGCATGTCCCCGCCTCGAGCCGTGGGGATGGCGTTCTCACAGCCGCGCGCCGAGCCGGCGTGCCCTTCCTGATAGATCCCCAGACCTTCTACCTCCAAGGCGTACAACACGCAGATGACCCATGGGCGCTGCTGCCCTTTGGCCGTTCAGCCAAGCTTGCTCCCAGCGACGTCGACGTCTTCGCTCAAGAAGAACTGGTCGCCGAGGTCGTTGAATACCAGGTTTCACACGGTGCCACCGCGATCATTCCGCCCTATGTCCACCTCGACCGACTCGACGACGGGTGGATCGATGTGCAAGCGGGACTGTGGTATCGCACTCGCCGATACCTGGACCGAAAGAACATCGCCCTGTCCACGACCGCGCTGCTCGCCCTCGGGTGGCGTGCACTGCATCCCGTCCATGGACCCGCCGCACTGGCCCCCGTCTTGGGAGCCCTCTCTGCATTGGCGCCCAGCGAGGTCGCACTCGCAGCATCGAAGACCGATCAAGGCGTACGGACACACGACCGCGTGATGGACGTGGTTTTGATGGTTGAGCGACTACGCCGTGACTACCCCGTAATCGCCTGGCAGCAAGGGCATCTCGGCGAGGTTTGCGTCGCAGCAGGTGCGGCTGGCTACGAATGTGGCATCGGATGGCGTGAGAGCTGTGATCTGGGTACTAGGGCCAACGCTCATCGAAAGCCTCAATCGTCGGGGCCGAGATCTGCCCGCCCGGTGTACATCCCACAGCTGTTCCGCAGCATCCCCAAGCGCTCCTTGGAGACGATCCGCGAACACCGCGACCTGTGGATGCGAATCATCTGCGTCGACGCCGAATGCTGCCCTCCAGGGGGTGCGGCACTACTAGGTGATGCTCGAGCGCACGCGATCGTTCAGCGGGCCAGGAACCTCGATGAGGTCGCTCGTATCGAGCGCCCCGTCTGGCGCTGGCAACATCTGGCGGGTGTTGTCGACGATGGGCTCGATCTCGCCGAGCGGATCAATCGTCGCGCACAGAGCACACCTGCGATGTCGCATGTGGACACCCGTGCCCTCATGGCAATCAGCGCCGTCAGCCATACCCGCCGGGTCGACGTCCGCTCCCGCCGAGTTGCATAAGACCGGGCTGTCCCAAAAACCTTCGTTATCGGAACAAGGATCAGCCTCGACAGTGCCGGCTGCGTGAGGTTTTGAAGCTGTGGCGTAGTCGGCGACGTGGTGATCTTCGAGTTTGGTTCGCATTCGCACTAGGACAACAACCGTCGCCGCGATGGGAGCGACGCACTCGTCGGCTGGGTCGTCGATCACTGTCGCCGGATGCAGCTCGCACACCCCAGTCTCCCAGTTGCTCTACCTAGCAGCTATTTTGACAGCGTGCGGGGGCGGCCCAACTCCACTTGCACACACCATCACGACGACCGTCACGGCCCCGGCACAGACGAGCACGGTGACGGCTGCCCCGGCTGTTGTGCCACCCCCACCACCTCCGCCTGGCCCAGCGCGATCGTTCGGTGATGGGACGTTCGTCGGCGGGACCGACGTGGCTGTTGGCAGCTATTTGACGACTGGGCCACGATCCTCGGTCACAGCGTGCAACTACACGTTACGTTCCTTCCACGTAAGGACGCCTCCCTCACCGAGGCCACGGGAGGCGACACTTCGTTCGGCCCGAGTTATATGACCCTGTCAGAGGGGCAGGTCGTGAAGGTGATCAACTGTGATTGGAAGCTCGACGGGTGACGAGCTGCTGTCGATCCCCGTCGGCTCAAGATCTCCGCGGCCAACGGATCAAAGCCGGGACCCAAAGCTGGAGAGCCTGCTCCAGACCGTCGGACTTTAATCCGTAAATCCATACACATACACATACACAACGCGTACAGCCGATTAACAGCATTCGGGTCGTTCACCACGCCGCCGGCAGTCCGAAAGACCTTCTCTTCTAGACGGTCGGGACCGCTGGGCCTGGCGGGTTTAGGTAGCGCTCGGCACACGCCGATATCTAACCCGCGTGACGGGACCATAAGTGACTCCCAAATCCACAGTCGACGACTTCGCCGCGGCATCACGGACTCCTAATTCGCGATCAGACGACTCCCGGATTAGCGGTCAAAGTCCAGGTGCTCGTTGTCAGAGGTCGATGCCGTGGTCGCGGGTACGTGGGGTGCGGTTGGGGTGGCGTCGGGTTTGGTAGGTGCTCTGCATGGTGTCGCGGCGGGCGAGTAGTTCGGCGGCGTCGCGGTCCTCGGCGGTGACCGGCTCGCGTTCGGCGAGATGGGTGGCGGCGCGGTCGAGGGCGGTGTCACGCCGGGTGGGGGTGCCGACGTGTTGGGCCCAGGGCAGGTTGTCGGCCAGGGCGTCGACGAGGCTGTGCGCGGGGTCTCGTCCTTCGGTCGGGGTGTGCACCAGCAGCAGTTTGGTGTTGCTACGGGCGGCGTGTTCGGTGAAGTAGCGCAACTGATTAGCGTCGAGGTGATCGGCGTCATCGATGACGAGCAGGTTGCCTGGTGGGATGGTCCATTCGCCGTTGTCGAGGCGGCGGCGGGTGGTGGCCGGGTCGGTGAGTCGTTCGGCGTAGCGGTGGGTGTCGGCGAATGCGGTCGCGGTGTCGGTGGCTGGCATCGCCAGGACGTGCTTGCCCTTACCGTGCACCGCGTCGGTGATCGCGGTCAGGGTGGCGTGCTTGTCGGCGTCGGGGGCCACGGTGAGCACCTGGACGGCCTGCATGCTCGCGGTGATCGTCGACACCGCGGCGCGGGCCGGGTCGTCGAGGTCCTGCCAGCCCTGCGGCGGGGGCGGGTACACCGTGGCCGGGCTGATCGCCCCGGCCGCCTCCACGAAATCCACCTCAGCACGCAACACCATAAGATCCTCCTTGCTGGTTGACGACCGTGGTTCTGGCAGTTCGGCATCGGCCAGCACCGCGCGAAGGTCGCTTTCGCGCAGAGCCTCCCGCAGCTCGCGTGCAGTGCGAAAACCTGACTGCTCTACCACATAGGGCGTCGGATTGTGGAGCAGTGACCACCCTGGCTCGCGTCCCCGCTGAGCCATTCGTGCCTGAGCCGCTTCGGCTTTGGCCATCGCTTCCCGGCTCTCGGCAGCCAGCCGCAGTTCCAGCGTCAGGGTCGCCAGCTCGGCTTGCCGGTCGGTGAGTTCACCAGTGAACTCAAACGGGCCCGGCGGGTGATCGAGCAGGTCGGCTAGCTCCGCGCGGTCCTGATCTAGCTCGCTGATCATCGTGGCCTGCAGACGCGGCAAGTCCAGGTACAAATTCTCCACCCGGGTCAACAACCCGCGCGTCTTGGCTCCGGAGCCGTCGGCACCGAGGGTCAGCAGATCGTCCTTCTTCACCTCCACTATGCGCGAGGGCGTCGCCAACCTCAGCAGCAGGGAGTCATGGGTCAGATCGCGCGCCGCCAGCAGATCCACCCCGTCCACCGTCACCCCGACATGGCTGTACTGCGAAGCCCCCCGGTCACGGCCGTCGAGGAACGCCCGGCGGCAGGCCCCGGCCAACCGCTCCGCGGTGACCGCCTTGTCCCCGGCGGCCACGCCGCCGACGACGATCGCCGGCGGCGTCTTGCCGGACACATGCGTCGCCGCCCGACCAGCCACCGGCGCCAACTCGGCGAGCTGAGTTTCCTTGTGTGGGATGGTCCGCTCATGGGCGGCGACGCGCCAATCGCGGCGGCGCATCGATTCCTGGTGCGCACGCTCCAGGGCCAGGAGTCGTCGGACCTGTTCGTCGAGCTCGACCTGCCTCAGATATCGGGGGTCGCCGGTGGCCAACGCCTTCGTCTCGGCCGCGGCGGCACCGATGTCGCCGCCGGAGAGGTCCTCGATTTCGGTGTCGGCGACCTCGTTGCGGCGCACCTGTTCGATGAACAACGACTTGGCTTGCACCTTCTGCCACATCACCGTGTCGTAGGTGCCCTCGGTGACGTAGGTGCGTATCTCGACTCCGTCGAGATTCTGGTTGCCCTGGCGCAAAATGCGGCCCTCGCGCTGCTCCAGATCGGCTGGGCGCCAAGGAACATCGACGTGATCGAGGGCTGCCAAGCGGACCTGAATATTCCACCCCGTACCCATCTTCTCGGTGCTTCCGATGAGCACCGCCACCTCGCCGTTGATGCACTGCTCACGTAGCAGGCCCACCTCATGGGGCTTGCGCGCCTCGTGGACGAACCGGATCTTCTCCGCCGGCATACCGCGCGCGACCAGCTCGTCTTTGATCGCGGCATAGATGGTGAACTGCTCCAGGTCTTTCGACGGCGTCCCCCGGTCGCAGAACGCCACCTGCAGACTCCCCCGCAGCGGCATCAGCTCACCGGTCTGCGGGTGCCGGTATTCCCGGTCCTGGGTAGCCCGGTAGGTCCGCATCATGGCGTCGGCGACCGCAGCCGCCCTACTGGCGGTGGGCGCGTCCAGATGGGCCAGCCGCGGATCCAGCGAAGCGTTACGGCCGTCATTGGCAATCTTGAGGATGTTGTCGCGGTGCGGCGCTTTGGTATCGAGATGATCGGCGCGATAGCCGAGATCGGCGATGAAGTCGACGACCTCGATGTCGGGTTGGAGCACGATGGCCTGGCGTTGCCCGCCGATCAGCGGTGGCAGCTCGACCGGAACTTGATCGCGGGTCACGACGTCGGAGTAGACCGACGACAATGCCAACAGCTCGGGCAGGTTGGTGAACTTTCCGACCCGGGTGACCGGACGCAGCTTCGTGCCGGTCGCGTTGACCTCCACAGTCGTATGCGTGGCGGTGAACGCCGCCCCCCAGTCGCCAAGGTCTGCCACGCCGGCGGCCTCCAGCAAGTCAGGGCGCAAGTACGTTTGCATCACCCACAATTCGCCTAGCGAGTTCGCGATCGGGGTTCCGGTCGCGAAGGTGGCCACCCGTTCGACGACGCGGTGCGCCGGAATGCCGGCTGCCTTGGCCTCCTCCCGCCGGCGGTCGCGCAACACGCGCAGCTTCAGTGCCAGGTCCTCGGCCCGCTCAGAGGAGTTGGTACAGTTCAACTCGGTGATGTTGCAGACCCTTTGCAAATTCTTGTAATAGTGCGCCTCGTCCACGAAAAGGTAATCGGCACCGCTGTTTTCGAAATTCAGACCGGTGTCTTTGGTGTCCTGAGCGGTCAGTCGCTCCAGGCGTTCCTTGGTGGATTTCAGTGAGCGCTCGATGGCCTTCTTCGACCGGTCACTTCCGGCCTGCTCCAGCTGGATACGCAGGGTGTCGAGTTGCTCGTCGATGTAGTCGGCGCGGATTCGATCCGAGACGCCGATTGCGGTGAAGGCGGATTCCGGGATGATCACCATGTCCCAGTCGCTGGCCGCCGACTGGGCGATCAGCCGCCGCCGTCCCTCCGCGGTGGTCGCCGCCGAGCCCAGAAGAACGTTGGCCGCCGGGTACCACTGCTTGGCCTCACGCCCAATCTGGTCGATGATCGAATTCGGCACCACGATCCACGGCTGGCGCACAAGACCCAGGCGCTTGAGTTCCATCGCGCTCATGAAGATGGTGCCAGATTTCCCAGCGCCCACAACGTGATCCAGGAGAACTGTGGGCTCTGCGATGATCCGCGCTACAGCATTGCGCTGATAGAAGTGCGGCACGAACCGGTCGGACAAGCCGGGCATCGAGAGTCGCGACCCGTCATAGCGCGGCGCCCGCAGCGAGTTGAAGCGGCGGTTGTATTCCCCCACCAGGGGTTCGCGGCGAGCCTCTTCGGCGAAGACCCACCGGCTGAATTCCTCGCTGATCTTGGTGGCCTTCGCCTGCGCAGCGAAGGTGGCCTCCACGTCGAGGACACCCTTATCGTCGTTGATGACGACGCTGCGCGAGTTGCACAGCGCCTCAAACAGACTCACGGCGTCAGAGCCCTTGCGGGGCATTCCCCACGTCTCGGTCATCAGTCGACCGAAGCGGTGATGAGAAGGCACGTCGACCACCCATCGCCCGGCGATGTGCTCCACGGTCACCGACGTCAGCTGGAACGTCTCCTTCGCGAACTGCGCGACGACCTCAGCGGGGATCCAGGGCGCGCCCGGGCGGACCCGGATCTCCTCGGCCGTGCGGTCGACGGGCATGACCTCGCGCAAAGCCGCCACGTAGCCCTGATAGACCGGGTTGGCGTGTGCCGCGGCGCTCGCCGCGGCCAACTTCTGTCGGACATTGCCCGACAGCGCCGTGGTGGCCGGCACCAGCTCGTCGGGGTCGTCGAGGTCGGGATAGACCAGACCCTGCAGCAGATGACGCGCCGTGGCGCTGTCGACGTCGAGCAAGCCGGCAATCAGGTCCAGGTCGACGCGCCGGGTCCGGTCCAGGCTCACCGCCAACGCCTCTTCCGGCCCTGCAGCGCTGAGCACTTCGGTGCGCTTGGACACCAGATCCGTGGAGAAGATCTCGGCCTTGCGGGCCTGTCCGGTGGCCTCGTCGAAGATCTCCAGCGAGGACACCACCGCCCAGCCGGGGTCGTGGCGCATCCCGCCGTCGAGATGGCGGCGCTTCTTGTACGGCGCGGGAGCGCGCCAGGCCTCGGTGTCCCACTTGTCGAGCAGCTCGGCCGGAACCGACCCGTTGTAGGGCAGTCCGGGCTCGCCTTCCTTCGCACGCCACTTCGCCTCTGCCGCAGCGACCTTCTGATCGTGACGCCCCTGAGTGACGTCCTTGGGGCGAACCCAACTGAAACGGTTGATCGGGCCGTGGCGGCGCACGTAGGAGTCGTAGCGATGGTTCAGGTGTGCGCGCAGCTGATCGCGTTCAGCGGCGGGGCGCCCGTCGCGCTGGGACACGATGAGACTGTTGGCGGCATCGCGCAGCGCGATCAGCTCCCGCGTCTCGGCGATCAGCGTCTTCGCCGTGTCATGGGTCTCCCATGCGTGGCCCGACCAGTATTCGATGCGGCGGCTTTCGGCGCTGTAGCGCAGCGTGAACAGTCCGGTCTGCTCGCCAAGGTCTGCGGCGGTAAGCAAGCCGGGATCGAAGCTCCGCAGTGACACCACGGTCAAGTCCGCGGCCGTGGCGGTCAGGCCCGCGCCGCGTGAGAGCGCCGTGTCGACCATCTCGCCGAGGCGGGCGGACACCTGGGCGGCGAGCGCGAGGCCGGTGCTGCCCGCCACGGCGAGGTTTGGGCTGCCGTGCAGGCCGTGACCCACCTCCATCGTGCCCAGGACGTGGTGAGGGTGTTCGTGTAAGTACGCGTTGATGGCGATCGGGGTCGCCGCGGCGCCGGCGGTGTCCGCGTCGAGGAAGATGGGCGCGGTGTCTAGCCAGATCGGGCGCTCGGCGCGCAGGTCGACCGGTTCGGTGCGCCGGCGCAACACCAGCAGGTCGGTCACCACCTCGGTGCCGGCCACGCGGCTGAACGCGCGCGACGGCAGCCGCAGGGCGCCAATCAGCTCACCGCGCTCGGCGATGGCGCGCCGTGCCGCATCGGAGGCAGAATCCATCGTGTAGCGGCTGGTGAGGACCGCGACGTAGCCCCCCGGTGCGGTCAACGCGAGCGACTTGTTGATGAAGTGGTTGTGAATGCTATGTCGGGCCGCGTTGTGCGCGGGGTCGTGGACCACGAACCGGCCGAACGGCACATTGCCAACGGTGGCGGCGAAGCTGTTTTCCGGCACGCGCGTGGTCTCGAAGCCTTCATTGCGGATCTGCGCCGACGGGTAGAGCGCCGCGGTGATCGCGGCCGTGATCGGATCGTTCTCGACGCCGACCATGACCGCCCCTGCTGGCGCATGCCCGATGAAGTGTCCACTTCCGCAGCCCGGCTCAAGAACCCGCCCTCCGGTGAAACCGGCGCGACCCAACGCTTCCCAGATCGCCGCCACCACAGCAGGGTCGGTGTAGTGGGCGTTGAGGATCGACGCCTCGGCCTGCCGGTACTGGTCGCGGGTTAGCAGCTCGCGTAGGCGTTCACGTTCGGGTGCGTAGCCCTCGTTGCGGACGTCGAAGACCTCCGGGACGGCACCCCAGCCTGACCATGCCGCCAGCACGCGCTGCTCGGCACGTGTGGCGGGTCGTTCGGCCGCCCGAAGGCGCTGCACCAGCTCCAGAGCGGCAAGATTGGCCCTCGCGCGCGACTTGGACCCCGAGGGCACCAGGACCTCGGTGCTGGCCGGGAAATCCGCCGCACTGCCCAGGTCCGTCTCCACGTCGCTGGCGGCCGGCGCGGTGAGGGCCGTTGGGACCGGGGCGGGCAAGTCCGCGCCGCCGGGATCGATCGTGCGGGGATTGGTGGGCTGGTCGGGCTCATCGAACAACGAGCCCTGGGCCTCTAGCGGGCGGGCAGCCCGTCGTCGCGCAAATCCTGCAACACCATCTGTGCCAGTTCGGCCGTCAGCGGGTCGTGAGCCTGCCGGGGCAGCGGCAGCTGGTCCTCGGCGCGCGCGGCCAGCAGGTAGCCCGCCTTGATCCGGAACACCGCCGAGAACTCCGGGGCCGGCCACAGACTGGCCACCAGGTCTTCCAGTTCCTCGTTCGGCTCGGTGCGGTACCGCGTGTGTGTCCAGCGCTGCGTCCACGGCGGCGTCTCGGTGGGACTCGGCGGGTCGCGGTCCTCGTCCGGCGACTCCGGCTCCGGCGGGATCAACTCGTAGAGCTGCTGGGACAACACGATTTCCTTCGCCGATGCCGTCGCGGTGTTGAGCAGTCCGACCTTCGTGAGGTAATCCGGATGGTCGCCGTGCTCGGCCATCCACTCCTGCACGGTCTGTTCCCCCAGCTCCGCCGCCAACTCCGCGACCTGGCGGCTCAGCGTGGCCGCCGTCTTGTCCAGGAAGGACTGCCGTTGCGCCGTCGTCCACTCCGCTGGCAGTGTCAAATGCTGGCGGTAGACCTCGGCCACGATCTGGGCGATCTCTGGACTGGTCACCGCCACCCTCCTCGTCGAAGAGGCTGAACAAATCCGGCTGCTCAGCGTCTTTACGTCCGCGGGCCATATTGTCCTCATCGTGTCGTCCGGGCAGCGCAGGGGGCCGTCGATGTCCAGGGGTGGTGCGCGTTCTCACGCTGCAGGTGCGGGAAAAGGCGTTGTGCTGCAGCAGGTGCTGCGGATGGCATGCCGATCTTCATCACGGGTGCCTCACTGGCTCGGCGGTGCGTTGAACCCGACCACGCCACTGTCGGGAGTGGGACCAGCCGGGAACGGGGACAAGACGTAGCCGGTCATGGCGAGCACGCCGCCCATGACCTGACCCACCATCCAGATCGTGACGCCCAGGGCCACGATCAGCCCGGTGAGCCACGGGCCCCGCCGCTGCTTCACCGTGCCGCCGTGATCGGTGCTACGGCGTGCGCCCCAGCGCAGGACGACCACGGGAGCAGCGCCAGCACCAGCATCCAGCCCACGTCGCCGAACCGGCGGCCGTCGAGTCTGGCGACCGACCGCAGGCACTCGTGGAGCTGTTGATCATGGCGCACGTGTTGCGCCGCGCGCACCCATTGCGCCCGGTGGGCCAGCCCGCGCAGAATCCAGTCGATCCGTCCGCTGACATCGTGGCGGCTCGCGGTGTAGCGCCACCCGGCCAGCGGTGCTACGGCCAACGATCTCCACCGTTGCCAAACACCGGTGTCCCACTTCTCGAGGATGACCTCTGCAAGGCAGTGTGCTTGTGCCACAGAGTCGATCCGGGCGATATGGTCCGCGATCGTCGTCGGCGTCGGCGCGGGGGATGATGCGGACACGGGAGCGGGGGCAGTGCGGGCCATGATGTGTGACCTCGCCGTTTCGGGCGGGAAATCTGAAGACCGCAGCTCCCAGAGCGGACGGGTCCCGGCGGCATTGGTGCTGCGGCACACCAACCCTTTGTGCTCCAACGCCACCAAGGACGCGTAGACCTGTTCGATGACGACGTGCTGTTCGGCATCGGGGTGGTTGAGTGCGTAGCGCACCGCGGCCGTCGATGATGCGTCGTTGCAGGCGAGAACCTCCAGGACGCGAGCCTGCAGCGCCGCCCTTTCAGCAGGACGCTGGGCCTCGGGCGACACCGATGGCCATGACTGTGCCCTTGGTGCCGCGGTCATCGCGGTCCCCTGCTTGCCTCGGCAGCCTGATGGCGGCGTTCAGTAACTCGCCCCCACAACGAGATTCGATTAGCCGGGTCGGGGGAAAAGCCATTCTTGCGTTGTCGGTGCTGAGCAAGCCGTCGGACCTGATCGTCGAGCAGCGCCGTGAAGGCCCCCCAGTCCTCCAGCTCCGTTTCGATTCCGGGTGTGCCGCGCAGGATTAACCTGGCCCGGTTCCTGTTGGTGGGAAGCAGACGTCGGTAGTCCAGCGTGCTGTCGGTGTTGGAGGACAACGTCTTCGATCCGCTGGCCTGATCGAACGATTCCTGCCTGCGCGTGGAGAGCAGGCTCCACTCTTCGGCGCGTCGCAGGATCTCCATCTCCGGGGCTCCGAACAGGATCAGCACGGCCGGAAAGATGTCGCGCAGCTCGTTGGCGTACGCACTGCCGTACACGGTGTCGAACTGGCTGGACGCCTGCACCGCCAGGAGAAGATTCACCCCGAGACCGCGGCCCTCACCTACATGGCGGCGGAGCGCGGGCATCGGCGCGACGTTGGCGGCCTCGTCGATCACGATGAGCAGCCGGTGCGTCATCTCCTTGCGCGCCGTCTTGGCCCGCCACAACTTCACCAGATTCTCCAGCAGGGTGACCGCGGCGCCGGCGATCGCACCCTCAGGCGAGGACAGTACGTAGAGCGTGGCGCTCGGATCATCGAGAAAGTCGGCGGTGAACGCCTCGGGTTGATTCCCGCGCAGGGACAGTCGCATCCAGGGCATCACGGCCTTGCGCATCGTCAACGCGATGCTGTCGCGCTGTTTGGGATCCATGTCGAGGGTTCGGCGCAGCGCGTTGTAGAACAGCGGATACTTCTGTACCGCCATCGCCGCCATCTGCCAGCCCGGCTCGGTGGGTAGCTTGTCCTCATCCCACTCCATGTTGTCGACGGCCAGCAGTACCCAGTCCATCCCTTCGCCGTTGCGGGAAGCGGCGAACAGCATCGCGGCCAAGGGGCCTTCGGTGTTGGATTCCCAAATTCCGGCGTCAGAGACCGAGTCCACGCCTGACCCCATGCCGACGGCCGACATCTGCATCATCGTGTTGGCTGCCGTCACGGCCTGATCCGGAGTGGTGATCATCTTCGTGGGATCGAACGACATGGCCGTGATCCCGGGATAGGTCGCGTCATAGTCAGGGCGCAGGTCGATGAGTGCCTGGGGACCAAAACGGCGTTGTGCCACAAGCTGAAACAAGTCGTCTTTCGAGCTCACGACGACCACTGGGCCGGTCCACAACACCGCCGCCGGCGCCAGAACGCTTCGCGTCTTGCCGGCCCCGGTCGGTGCCGAAACCAGGACCATCGGCCCGGATTCGGCGACCGTGCGGGCGTTGGTGTCCTTGTCACGGACGAAGCCGCAGAACGGTGTGGGCGGGGGCTTGTAGGTCATCGGTCCTCCCGTGTGATGCGCTCGCGCGTGAAGGGGGTGCGCTCGCCGACCGGCGGCGCGGGATGGGTGTTGAAGATCTCCGGCATCGCAAAGCCGTCGACCTCGAAGCCAAAGTCGACGCTCTCGACCGCAGGCGGTGGCCGCATCGGCCACCAGTCTCGGGCACCATCTACGGCCAACCAGCCTTCGAGGATGCCGTAGATGCCGGCCGCCAGTGCCGCAGCCGGCAGCTGGCCCAACAGCCACGGGACGAGCACGGTCTGGTTCAGCGTGGCGTCCGGGTCATAGAGCAAGACCAGCGGAAGCCCGGTGATGACAGAAGCCCACATGAAGGCCGCGACCGGGTACGAGCGCAGCGCATCCGGGATTAGCTGGATGACGATGTTGTAGGCCGCGCGCCCGGCAATCCAGCCCAGGGGTGCCAGGACCGCGGCGACTACAACGATCACGGCATCCAGCCCGGCGTACGGCGTTTTCACGGGGCGCATTAAAAGGGGATGAATAATGTCGTCGTCGGCAGCGTCGACTCGCGCTCCGCTCAATTCTTGCGCGCGGTCGCGAATTTGTCGGGCCAAACTTTCGGCCCGCCGTTTTTGAAATATGAAGGTGTGTTGATGTCGGGCGATCCACTTACGGCGAATTTCGTCGAACCGGTCAGCTGGCGCTGACATCGCGCATCTCCCTGGCCGCGTGCTCAGTTCCAGAGTAGAAGCGCTCCAGGCCTTGAGCGACGCCCAAAAGAAACTCACGCAGCTCTTTGGCGGTCCGGCCGACACCCGAGGATTCCCCGCGCGCCAACTCTTGGTCGATTCGGGCCGCGACGGTCGCGACCTCCTGTGTTATCGAGATCGCGGGCGCGCCGCCCGCCATGATCTGGTGCGCCGAGCCGGCTTTCCAGCCCAACGCCAACTCGAGTCGGGCCAACGTGCGCTCCGTTGGCTGCCGACCCCCGGCGATGGCTTTGTACACCGTTGACGGCGATGGGCCGCCTTGGGTGGCCAAATCCTCCCGCGTCCAGCGCAGTTGCGCCAGACGCTGCTCCAGGAAATACAGAAGACGACCTGTCCCGTCCCTCGGTATCGCGCTCACAAAACAGACGCTAACAATCACCGAAACCTTTTAGCTATGGACGTAGAAAGCGAGTATTGGCCGCCTTTACGCTCATCTCGAGTACATCGAAGGAGCTTTCATGACTATCGCGACCTCAGGCCGGCACAGCGGACGCGTCCTCCATAGGAGGACGCCGCCACGCCACTCCCATTCGGCTATCCGTTGCATTTGCTACATACCCGTGGAGGTGACGCGGTGACGAGCACCGGATCCGGCCGCTACGGCAGCACGGAGCGCTTTCTGGCCAACATCGACGAAGAAGAGGTCGCCCCGATCGCCGGTGAGGAGGAGGACTTCCGATCCCTCGACCTGGACGACGGGCCCGCCGCTGATCCGTGGTACGCGGAGGGGACCGGCGACGGGTCTGCTGCATGGAGCGATACCGGGGCGCCCGACGTTGAGGCGCCCCATATGGGTCAGGAGGTCGAGGCGCCGGTCTTCGGCACGCAACCGATCAGAACCGACGATCCTGACGCGGGGTACGACCCCGACGCCGGGTTCGACCGCAAGTCCGGCGATGGCGACGAGGCCGGCATGGACTACGGCGACGACTACGCTGTCGACCTCGACGGCGGCCGCCATGATGACGGCCCTGCACTACCCGTCGACCCCGACGGTGGCGTAGACGACGAACCGAACCGCGACGCTGAAATGGGCGCGCCACCACCGCGATTCAGCAAGCCCCTCGTCATCGGCTTCGCCGGCGCGGTCGCCGTAGTCACGATCGGAGTGGCTGCGGCCATGGTCGGCATGCAGTCCAGCCCCGCGGTGGCCACCTCGCCGACTGAACCGTCGGCCACGGTCGCGGTCGCGCCACCGCCCGCTCCCGCTGCGCTGCCGGTCAACGACCCCACCCAGGACGTGCCGATCCCCTTCCAGGCGTCCTCGCCCTGCCCCCAGGCCGGGTCCGCCTCGGCGCAGGACGTCGCCAGTGACGACCCCACACGGGCGTGGGTGTGCATGCGCGACTCCGACGGACAGGTCCTAACCATGGACCTCGGCAAACCGATGAAGGTCACCGCCATCTCGATCACGCCTGGATGGGTCGGCACCGACGCCAGCGGCGCCGACCAATGGATGGCTCACCGTGTCGTCACGCGCGTCCAGTGGATCCTGATCAACGGCGCTGACCGCACGGTTGTCACCCAGGACACCAAGAATGCCCACGGCCCGGTCGTGCAACCCATGCCGTCCAACGGCCCCGACCAGGGCGTCCTGGCTTCGCAGATCCAGATGATCGTGCTGCAGACCTCACGCCCGCCGGCTGACAGCCCGGCCCCCACAGCGGGGCTCACAACGGATCCTTCGCCTGGCGGTGGCCTACTCGACGGTGTCCTCGGTGCCCCCGTGGCCGGCCCGGAGCCCAGCACCGCGCCCAGCCAAGACCCCACCTTCGGGACAACCGACACCAGCAACTCCGATCCCGTCGACAACACCGTGGCGGTGTCCTCCATCAAGATCCTCGGCCACCCCCCACTGTGAGAAAGGCCTTACTCATCATGTCCACGCCACCAAGCATGCTGACCAACACCTGGCGCAGGCGCCTCGACACCGGCGGCTCCACGATCCGAAAGACTCTGGCCGCCATCGCGTTTGCCGCGTGCACCATCGTCGCTCTGAGCACCATATGGGGCTGGATCACCGACGAACCCCTCGACGTCGACGCCCCCGCCCGCGCTGCGGTCAACCGCACGGACTACGTCGGCGGCTACGCCATGAACTGCGTGCGGCTCCTGCTCACCGTCACCGAGGCGCAACGGTCGGCGCTCAACACCTGCTGGGCACCGGATGAACTGCGGTCACTGCCGACGACACCGCCGGTGGTGGTCGATTCCACCGTCATCGCCAAGATCGCACTCACCGCGACCTACAGCGACGTCGAACAGTGGCAAGTTGTCGTGCGGGTCAACCAGCGCGCCTACGACAGCGCCACACCGGAAACCACGCTGCGCCAAGTGAATGTCTTGTTCAGCAAGTACGGCCTGCGCACGTCCGGGCTGCTGGCCACCGTCAACGAGGGCGGCGGCGGCGCCACCCTTCCCCTTAACTACTCGGCCTCGCTACCCGTCGGCGCACCCGACGACAAGGGCCGCAACCGTGCCACCGGAAATCCCGTCTCCGACACCGTGGCCGGCTTCCTCAACAGCTACCTGACTCCGGTGGGTGGACTGGAACGCTACGTCGCCGCCGGATCAGGCATGAGCGCCGTCAGCACCTGCCAACGCGTCCTGATGACCGGATTGATCGCCACCCGCATGGTCGACACCGGCCAGCAGGCACCCCCGGACGGCAGCACCGTCGAGGTGCTGGCCACCGTCACCGAACTCACCAATCGGTATGCACCACAAACCGAGCAGTACCCGCTGACCCTGACCCTTCAGTCCGGAAGTTGGAGCGTCACCCGCATTGATCCAGGGCCCCTGCTCAACGGGACCGCACAGCTCACCCCCGTGGCACCCAGCCTCGGGCAACCCGCCCGATAACCCACCACCACTCACGAAAAGGAACACGACATGACTCAGCTCTCCGACACCCGCATCCTGGCGGTGGCCGACCTCGTTCAAGGCACCCAAGGGCTCTACACCTTCGGCGTCGTCATCCTCGCCCTCCTGTTCCTGCTCGCCGGAGGAGCCCGCGGCTTGGCGGCCTTCGGCGGCGGACGCATCGGGTCGGCGATCGGGTGGGTCGCCGCCGGCATCATCTGCGCCGTCATCACCGGCAGCGCCTACGCCATCTACACCTCCACGAAGCAGACCGTCGACAACCGCACCGGCGTCACCTCCGGGCAGTTCGGCTGATCATGGGCGACACCGCACAGCTGTTCACCGGCGTCCACGACACCCCGGTCTACACCAACGTCCTGTTCGACAAGCCGCTGCGCGTGTGGGTGGCCGTGCCCGCCATCGTGGGCACGGTCACCACGCTGCTGCTGTCCGTCCTCAACCTCGGCTCGGGTCATGCGCTAGGCATCCTGCTCGCCGGCGCGGTCCTCACCGCGGTCCTCACCGGGCTCGGGGCGATGGTGCCGCGCGCACGTCCCAGCATGGCGTTCCGCCTGCGAGCGCTGAAAGCGGTCGCGCGCCCGGTCGTGCACACCAGCGCGGACACCGGAATCCTGGCGCGCCCCCACCTGGTCGACAACCTCTGGTTCGGCGTCGATGGATCGGTGTATGCGGGCTTTCTGCTCGCGGGACTGCCGTACCACCTGCAATCCATCCGGCGCAAGACGGGCGTGGCCGACCTGCACATGCTGCTCGGGCGTGAACTACCCGCCGACAGCTGGCTTTACGGCCTCGGTGTCGCGCAGGACCAGCATCAGCTGCTACGCGCCATGGTGCACGGCTACCGCGACCGCACCGACTGGGTCCTCAGCTGCGCCCAGGTGGCCGACCATCTGGCCGAGGAGGCGCCCAAGACGCGCCTGTACTGGCTGATGGTGCCCGTGGACGCCGGCCGTGCCGGTCACAACGTCGTCGGGCAGGCCACCAAGCTCAAAGACTGGGTAGCGGGCAGGGACAAGGACTCCGACTCGTCCCTGCGCGCCTACACCGACCTGGCCTATGACATCGCCAACTCGCTGCCGCCCGAATTCTCGCCCGTACCGGTCACGCCGGCCATGTCGGGGTGGTTCTGGCGGCACAACGCCTGGCTGGGCACCTACTTCGATCCGCTGCCACGCCGCCGCCATGTCGGCACCGCGAACATCCACGCCGACCAGCTGCCCGCCGCCGCGTTCGACGAAGGCGACCAGATGAACCGGCCGCGCCGGCCCGGCATCTTCAACGCCCTGCCGTCCTGGAAGAAGTACATGCGCGTCTCGGCCGCAGAACCCGGCCCGTCGAGCCCTGACAGCTATCAGGCAATTTTGCCGGTCGTCGACGCGCCCGAAGGTGGCATCGTGTTCCCGGGCTCGGAATTCCTCTCTGCCCTGGACGATCTCGACACCGGTGCGGTGTTCGACTTCGCCATCAACCTCACCGCCCTGCCGCGGGAAATGGAGTTCCGCCGCAACGACCGCGCACGTGGCAACATCGACGACCAGTACGACCACCGCGGCGACGTCCGCAACGGGTACGCCGAGCTGCAGTCCACCGAACGCAAGATCGCGGAATACAACCGGCTGCTGTCGGCCAACATCGACGAACAGCCCATGACGGCCTCGTTCTTCGTCCACGTCGGCGCCCCCGACGCTCGCACCCTCGACCACAGCATCAAGCGCCTGCGTGAGGACCTGACCCAATCCGGGCATATCGTCGTGCGCCATTACCGCGGAGTACACACCCACCTGTGGTCATCTTCAACCCCGGTGTCGCCCAACACAAGAGCGGTGCAAATCAATTCAGCCACGCCACCACCGCCACCAAGTGGTCACGGTTTGTCCCGCTGATCTCCGCGCAGCTGGGCAGCTCCACCGGCATGCTGCTCGGCTTCAACAAGAGCAACGCCAACAACAGCGCCGTGCTGTTGGACCTGCCCGGCACCGCCCGCCGCAATCACAACCCCTGCCTCATCTGTGCGGGTGCCCCCGGTTACGGAAAGTCTTACACCGCCAAAAGGATTGTCAAAGCTGAACTGCAGCGCGGAGCGCAAGCCTTCATCGTCGAACCCGACGAATACGGCGAGTGGGCCACCGCATTGGCCGACGTACCCAACAAGGCCGTCATCGACATGGCCGGCGGTGAATTCGGTTGCGACGCCCTGCGGATCTTCCCCGATCGCGTCGCAGGCTCCTATTGGCTCGACTACATGATTCCCATGCTGGGCCTCGATGTGCGCAGCGTCGCCGTTGGCCGACTGCGCACCCTCCTGACGCCGCAAGCACGTCGAACTCTCGGAATCACCAGCACCGCAACACTCATGAGCTATATCCGAGGAATCCAGACCCCAGTCGGCGAAGCCGACACCCGGCCGACGCAGGTCGTGCAGCTCGCCGACGACCTGCGTCCGGTGCTGCTGGCGCTCGCCTCCTGGGCCACTTACGAATTCACCCAAGCGATCTTCGACGACACCCTGCCCATCCCCGACCTCAAAACGCTTGATGTGACCATTTGGCAGACCGGCAGCCTCGACCTGCCCGACGCCGAAGAAATGGCCAACCCGCACCTCTACCAAGCACTCAGTGACCGCCAGCGTGCCTCCATCGCCGTCTACGGCATGCTGGTCCGCCTGGCGCGGGTGAGCTTCTTCAACAACACCAACCGGTTCGGTCTGATCGTGCTGGAAGAGGCAGGCCCGCTGCTCAACTCGCGCACCGGGGCCCGCGATGCCCACCTGATCAGCCGGCGCGCTCGCAAGCACTACACCGGGATGATCATCATCACCCAGAACCCGCTGAAGGACCTCGCGCTCATGGGCGACGAATTCATCACCCAGCAGATCATCGTGCCCTTCGAGAAGGAGACCATCGCCCGGTCCGTCGCCGCGACCGTGGGACTGCCGTTGGACGAGTACCCGGAGTTCCAAGACTTCTTCCTCGCCAAACCGGCCGCCGACCAAATGCGCGACCCCACCGCCTTCGACGAGGACGCCGTCGACGAGGCGGGAACCACCGCCCGGGGCCGCGGCGACCTGGAGGGCCGCGCGTTCTTCATCGACGAATTCCGCCGGCTCGGCTCGATCCGCGTCGCGCGTGAACCCGACGAAGCCCTGCACCGGCTCTTCGACACCACACCAGACCAAGGAGCAGCGTGATGACCACCGCGGTAGTGCCGATACGCCCGCCACTGCGGGACGTGGTGGCCGAGCGGATCGGCTACGAACTGGCCGTTCACCCCCAGCAGCGCCGCGTCTTCGTCGTCTGGCTGGCCACCCACTCATTGGCGGTGTGGGCGCTGATCACCGCGCCGCGGGCAACGGCCGCCACCATGGCCGCCGCGCTGAACTGGACCGGCATCACCGACAGCTACGGCGTTCCGGTGGGGGCCTACTTCCTGTCCACCGTCGACACCATGGAAGCCCTCACCGAAGGCGGCCCGGACGTCAGCGTGGTCGACCCCGGCTCCTGGATGCGCTGGGGCGCGCACGCGATCACCACCGGTCTCACCCACGAGACCGTCGCCAGCTGGGTCCAAGCCCAAGCGTCGGTGTACATCTTCCTGCTCGCCGGCGTGCTGTGGCTGCTCAAGTTCGCCATGTCGAGCACCTGGCTGTACTGGCTGGCCACCTGGTTCAAACCCATCCTCGAGGCACTGCGCCAGCTGCTCGTCGACCTCCACGTGTTCCCGATCTGCCTCATCCTCGGAATCGGCGTCGGTGCCTTCCACATCCTGTGGCACGGTCGGCGCGGCCACGGAGCCGCGATCATCCTGAGTGCCTTCGCGATCGGCATGCTTGGGCTCTGGCTCACCCGCGACCCGCTCGGTGAACTGACCGGCGACGACGGCGTGCTCAACCAAGCCAGGACACTCGGTTTCAGCGTCGCCCAGGCAGCCACCAACAACGGCCCGATCGCCACCGGCGGCGCCACCGGGCAGCTCAGCCACCTGACCAGCGTCCTGGCCGACGCGCTGCTGCGCGCCCCGCTACAACTCTGGAACTTCGGTACCACGGTCGATTCCATCGGCAACTGTGGCCACGACTGGTCGGCCGCGATCATGAGCGGCGTGCGCGACGCCCCCGCGCACGCCATGCAGTCCTGCGGCGCACCCCAGGCCCTGCACTACGCGCAAAGCATCGACGGCAGCGTCTTCGCGCTCGGCGTCGGATTCTGCTTGCTGGGGCTGTTTTTCGCCGTCTTCGTCCTCTACATCACCTACAGCTACATCATGGTCTGCGGGGCCGCGCTGCTCAACGCCGTCATGGCCGTCTTCGCCGTGGGGCCGGCCATGATTCACGGCGCGCCGCGCCGGCGCGCACGCCGCCGTCTCGAACAGTTCTTCCGCCACGCCTTCTTGGTGTTCGTCTACGTGCTCTACACCTGCATCGCAGCCCTGTTGATCCTCAAAACCGTTGCCCCCGGCGGCCTGGCGTCACAGGTCGGCATGACCAGCCCCGTCGCCATGCTCGTCCTGGTGGCCCTGTGGTCGGCGGTGGCCACCGGCGTCTTCTGGTACCTCAAGCGCGAGATCCTGCACGACCGCGCCCGCCAGGACCTCGTCCACTCCGTCCGACAGGCGATCCACCTGGGCAACACCGGATATCAGCGTGGCGAAGCCAAAGTGGCGCAGGGACGCGACCTGGCCGACAAAGCCCGCGAACGGTTCTCGCGTTCGTCAAACTCCGGTGACACCGCCAGCGGCGACTCGTTCACGCGCGCGCCCGTCACCGGACGCCCAGCCGCCGGACAACCCGGCCGGGCCACCACGAAACTCACCCCACCCTCCACCACTCCCACGGGATCAGCCGCGGCATCGGCGGGACGCGCCAGCGCCGCAGGCGGAGCGTCCGGGGGTGCCGCGGCCGGTGCCGCAGAAGCCGGCGCGGCCGTCCTGGCCCCCGAGGTGGTCCTCCCGGCCATCGCCGCGGCCGGAGTCGCCTCGAAAGTCAAGGGGCACAGCAACAACGCGAAGGATCCTCACCAGCCTCCGAGCGTCGACTCAAACGCCCACCGTGGCGCGCCCGGCTCACCACCGAGCCCGGCACGGCCGTTGCCGCTCCAATCAGGGGGTGTCAGTCCACGGCCGCAACTTCCCGCAGCACCTGCGCAGGGCGGTCACCGACCTCA
This sequence comes from Mycobacterium sp. URHB0021, assembly GCF_054057895.1. Classification (NCBI taxonomy): domain Bacteria; kingdom Bacillati; phylum Actinomycetota; class Actinomycetes; order Mycobacteriales; family Mycobacteriaceae; genus Mycobacterium; species Mycobacterium sp. URHB0021. Next base: position 13,633 of record NZ_JBSRZT010000001.1, on the reverse strand, counting down.
GGACCGGCCTGCGCGTTCACCGATGCGGTCTCACCCCGCCCCCGATCCCGTGCCCGGAAGGAACCGCTCATGACCGACAACACATTGGCATCAGACGCCAGATCCGTGGTGCACGCTGCAGCGATGTCTACCAACGTCGAGCTGGCCAAAGCCCGGGCCGATCTTCACCACGCAGTGGCGGCCACCGACGCCCACCACCGCACTCAATACGCCCTATCCGCTCGTGACGGCGCAGCCAGCGTCTTACTCGAGCCTGCCTGCTCGCCGCTCGAACGCGACTACGCGGGGTTCTACTTCGCTCAAGCGCACGCCATTGTTCGAAAATGGTCGTTGATCAGATCTCAAGCTGCATCCTAGATGAGCCAGTTGCAGTAGTCGGCGTCGTTTGTTTCTGGGCAGATTCGCGCATGATTCGGCGATGACCGTATTAGGTAAACGGTGCCATGACGGACGTGGCCTGATCCACGCGATCAGCCGGCGTTCTGGTTGCGGGTGTGAGCGAGGCGGTAGGAGTTGGTGCCGGTTTCGATGATGGTGCCCCCGAAGGTGAGGCGGTCGACGGCGTCTATCGCCGAAGATGTTGTAGTGAAGCGTCTCTCAGATTAGAAGGGTGGTTCGTCGGAGCCTGTGGTCCAGGGGTGGTCGGTCTTGGTCATTGCGTCGTCTGGGAGCGGCAGGTTGGTAACGACGTAGAGGTTGAGGATGTCGTCGCGGTCGATGAACATGATTTGGCTGCGTTTGGAGGCATCCAGTGCGTTGCCGAGCCAATTGCGGGCGGCTTTGGTGATTTCGCCTCCGGCGACGATGAAAGCGTGGTCGACGAGGACGCGTTTGTTGTGTTCGGGGTCAAAGATTTCGTGTGCCAGCATCATGAGGGCTTGGTTGTGGATCTCGGCGATGTTGGCGTTGCCTGCCTTGGTGACCCCGGAGGCGTCGAGTTTGCCCTTCTTGACCTGAATGCCTAAGTAGAGCCGGTGCTGGGTCGGCAAGGTGTAGCGCATCCAGATGTCTTTGCCGTATTCGAGTGCCTTGTCCTTATGGCCGGCGGCGGTGATGCGATGAAATCCTAACTGGCGGAACAATGGCAGCAGGACGTCCTCGATGAGTTGGTCCTCGCTACAGGTGTCGAGGTAGGCGATCAGAGCTGTGCGGCGCTGGTTTTCTACGGCTGTGAGAGGCCGATGCGGGTTCACCTGCAACACGGTCACGGTGTCCGAGCCGACGTGGCGCAGGTAACAGTGGCCGTCTTCGCCGCGGAAGGCCTCGAAACCTTCCTTGCGCAGTACGTCGTTGAGTTGGCCGAGGGCGTTCGTGCGGTCGGCGCTTTCGTTGAGGGCGTCGCCGGGGTCCATTAGTTGGTCGATGAACCGGCAGAACAACTCTGGTGGGTGGGCGGGGCCTTCGTGGGGTTGGGCGAGCATCTTTTCGATGATGTCGGCGACCCACCAGTTGCGGGTGGTTCCGTCGTGAGTCCAGTCGGTGCCGAGCTCTTCGAAGAATTCGGTCAGGTAGTAGCTGGAGCGGTAGGGGAAGTATCTGGGTTGTTGGTCGGGCCCGGGGGTGTCGGAGCCGAGGTTGCCGCAGACCAGGTCGCCCAGGTCGAGGCAGTTGCGTCGTCTAAAGTTCATGGTTCCTCATGGTGATCGCGGCGTTGCGGTGCTATATCAGATGGCACTGGCGTGGCTAGTTTCCGGCGTTGAGTCGTTCCGGTTCGCCTCGACACTCGACACGACGACGACGTTCATGCGTTGAACTGATCCCTTATGAGGGGGGTGTCTGGTCGGATTGGGCGTCCGACACTGCCGCAGCGACGCCTTCGGCGACGTCTTCGGCGATGAGCTCTTGGAAGGGCAGTAGCTGCGCTTCGGTCAGCAGGTCGTCCTGAGCCAGGAGGGCGTCAAGGTCGGCGTTGTCGACGCGGTTGTTGCGGTGGTCGCGCGCCTTCTCGACGATGTTGCGGACGAACCCCGCATTGCCGAGCCAGTCCGTTCCACGGATCACGTCTCCGTCGGGAGATCTGTTCTCCTGCAGGTAATACCGTTCATACAGCGGCCGCAGCGTCGCCTCGACGTCTCCGGCGAGGACATCCTGGTATTCGGCGGCCATCAGCTGGGTGAGCTGCCACAGCTCCTCGGGTGTGTAGGACTCGAAGCGGATCACGGTCGGGAACCGACGCCGTAGGCCCTGGTTGGCGGTGAGCATGCGGTCCATCGCGTTGGGGTAGCCTGCGCCGAAGACCACCAGCTCGGCGCGATCGTTCTCGAGGTACGGCAGCAGTGTCTCCAAAATCGCTGTGCCGTAGGCGTCGCCGCCGGAGTAACCGGTCTCGTAGAGGTTGTGCATCTCGTCGATGAACAGCGCCCCGCCCATCGCCCCTTCGACGGTGGCCTCGGTGTTCTTTTCCGCGTCACCCATGTGCCGGCCGAGCAGCTTGGAGCGTCGGGTCTCGACGACGGTTGGCCGGCGAAGGACGCCCAGTCCGCAGAGCTGTTTGGTCAGTGAGCGCGCCACCGTGGTCTTGCCGGTTCCAGGGGGGCCCAGAAGTAGCGTGTGGCGGGAGCTGACCGGCACCGGTAAGCCGGCCTTGACGCGCAGCTGGTTGACCTTCGTGGTGGAGCGGATCCGCTTGACCTCGCGTTTGGCGGCCTCCATCCCGAGCATCGCGTCGAGCTCGGCGTCACCTTCGGCGAGCAGCTTGCTTGCTTCGGCGGAGTGTTTGGCCGCCTCCGCTGCTTCTTTTGAGGGCGCGCTGTCGGGATCCCAGGGGTTGGTGCGCGTCTCGATGGCCTCGGGGCTCGTCAGAACGAGACGGATGGTCTGATCGTCGAGGGCTTCGCGGGCCGGCGCGAATTGCGGGTCGCGTGAATAGGCGCGCCGGAGAAGCTGATTGGCGTCATCGGCCTTGTCGAGGTGGCGCAGGCACATGGCCTGGGTGTACAGCGCCACGGTGGTGGCGGCTGGCGCCAGGTCGCTGTTGGCGGCTTCTTGGGCGCGGCGGTAGGCGTCTTCGAAGACCCCGAGGGAGGCCAGAGCGGTGGATGCCATCGCCGCAGCCGCCACACCATAGATCGGCAGCCGCCACACCCGGTCGTCGGAGAAGGCTGCCAGCACGTCGGGCCAGCGCTTGGCCTGGAAGTGCAGCAGCCCGCGGGCGTAGGCGTACGAGTCGGCATCGAACGGATCGGTGGGGGCGGGCTCGGACAGCACCGCATCTGCCTCCGGGAAGCGCTTCTCGCGGATGAGTGCAACCGCCAGTGCCGCCCGCAGCGCATCGCGTGAGGTGACCTCCAGTCGCAGGAACAGCCCATCGGAGACCATCGGACGAAAGGCCGTTCCGCGCAGGTTGAGCCGGTGAATCTCCCACCCGTACGATTCGCGCGCATCCCATGCTGCCTGGACGACCCCGACACTGTCGTCGCCGGCCACGATCCGTGCCAACCACGCGTCGCAGAAACCGGGGTCCATGGCGGTGGCCTTCTTGAACTGCTCAGCCGCCACGGCCGGGTTGTGGCCGGCCATCACGCCGTCGACATTGATCCCCGAGGCCAACAGACCTCTAGTCATCGCCGTGCGAGCCGCATCGGTGGCTTGAATGCTCGTCATCGCCGCGGTGTCCCTTCCGAAGGTTGTGGTGTCAGCTCGCGATCAGGCCACGCGCCGGGCAGCGGCGGCGATGTCATTGCGCTCACTTTGGACGTTGATGTGAAGCCGGTAGCGGAACTCGGCCGTCCGAATGACGGCGGTGCTGTTGGAGTCCTGCTCTAGGTGCACATCGGCCACGCTCGCTGTTCCCCTCTCGACGGCCCGCACGGTAACCGCGGCGCTGGGGTGGTTGCCTGGAGTGCCGACGTGGTCATAGACCACCATCATCGCGCGCCCATTGTCGGGCAGCTCGGCGGGCACTTCCCTGACCACCCGGAGGCCAGGGGCCAGAGCGCTGCGCCACCGCTCCGGGCGGCCCGTGACGACGGCGACCCGATAACCGGTCGCCGCCGCACGCTGAGCGATCTGCACCAGCAGAGCCAGCTCCCCGGCGACGGTCACCGACGCGCGCTTGCCCGGTCGAGCGTCTCCGAGGGGAACCAGCATTGGGTGGTGCTTGGCCGTGGTGCCGATCAGGATCCCGGTTGCACCGATGGGGGCGCGCAGCTTCTCGCCGTCGCCAAGCTCACGGTGGGACAGCTGCAGGGCCGGCACGGCCGGCTCCAGCAGTGTCGCCCGCAGTGCCAGCTCCTGCTGACCGGACAGCGGGTTGAGCCCCCGCAACGGTGGCTCGGTGAGCTTGCCCGCCGTCGAGTAGCGCACCAGCGCTCCCACCGACACCGATCCGTCCTCGCCCGGACGCAGCTGGATCGTCGTCATCGTGGCATCGGTGTCCGGTGCCCACAGTCGGTCCAGGGTGGCGGTCGTGATGTCCGGCGGCGAAATCCAGTAACTGGTCACCGCGCCGGCGGGATGAACGAGGGTTGACCACTGCGCGACAGCCCCATGGGCGAGCGGTCCCGCTATGGCTGCATCGAGTTCGGCCAGTTCGGCGGGTTCGACCAGTCGGGAGGGGCAGCCGTGGGCACCCAGCTCGACAGCTAGCCGCCGCGCACACGCCAGCAGTGTCGCCGCCACCGAGTCGCGGGCAGCGATCGCGCCGGCGTTATCGCGGCTGCGGATCCGCAGCACGCACCAGGTGCTGCGCTCACCTACCGCTCCGTAGTCGGCGACGATTCCCGAGTAGGTGGCGGCGTAGTGATGGTGGTCGTCACTGGCCCGGCGCCGACCGACGCTATGAATGTCGATTCCGGCGAGGGCGACGTCGAACTGCTGCACGGCGCGAGCGACGACACCCACGGGAAGCATCACCCCGGACTGGACCTGATGATGATCCAGGACCGACGGGGTGTGAGACGGGCCGTCGACGGCGACGACCGCGAGCGCCTCGAACTCGTCACCGCGGATGGCCGCCTCCTCGGTGGTCCAGCGCGGCCGATGCGAGGATACCGGGGCCACCACCGACGCTGTGGCGCGCCGCTTGGTGATTCGGAGAAGTCCCAACGCGCCCAACGTTTCTTGACGCCACGTCACCAGCAGCGCGAGGTCGACGAGAACCGCCACCGCGATCGGCACCGCCAACGCAACCGGCCCGTGCCACAGGTGAGTGCCCAGCGACAACAGCGCGATTGTGACGACGAAGGCGACGATCACGCGCCACCAGGTCACCCTGAGCCCCAATGGGAAAGCCGATTTCACTGTGTCCCCCTGTTCCGAACGATCGCCGCGACCCCGATGGCGCCGACCGCGAGCAATGCCACCGCGCCGATTCCGCCGAGCGCGATCCACACCGGCGACATGTCGCGCTCCGGATGCGGCGGCGGAAGCACTAGCGGCTCGGCGATGCGGTCCGGCGGCCGCGGATCACCGTCGGGCAAGTCGTAGGTCAGGGCGGCGACCGGATCGACGATCCCGTAGCCCACCTGGTTGTCGACGCCGCGGGCCGGAGGCCGCGCGGTGCGGATGAGTCGGTTGATGATCTGATGTGAGGTGAGCGACGGATACTTCTGACGTACCAGGGCGGCGACACCGGAGACGACCGCGGCCGAAAAGGACGTTCCGGCAGGGGAAACCAACTGTTTGTCGGTGCCCTCGACCGCGTTCATCAGACCATCGTCGCGCGCGGACAGGCTCTCGATATTGGTCCCCGGTGCCGCGATCGACACCCACGGCCCGGCCATGCTGAGGTCGGTCAATGGATTGCCGTCCGCGTCGACGGCTCCCACGGTCAGGACGTAGTCGGAGAACCACGCCGGGGTGACGACCGTGTTCACACCATCCCAGTCGCGTGGATCGTTGGGGTGCAACGGGTTGTAGATCGGGTTCTGTTTGCAGTCGTTGTTGCTCGTATTGCCTGCAGCGGTGACGATCACCGCATCCTTGTCGACCGCTGCGTAGCGGATCGCCGCACCCAAGGCGCGCTGGTCGATCACGTCCAGGGCGCTCATGCAGGACACCTCGGAGATGTTGATGACCTTGGCGCCCAAGTTGGCGGCATGAACGATGGCACGGGCCATCGATTCGATGTCCCCAGCTTTGCGTCGAGTGACCGGATCCTGGTTGCCGAAGGAGTTCTCCGGGCTAAACGCCTGAGAGGACTGCCGGATCGAGAGGATCTGAACGTCCGGTGCGATCCCGCTGTAGGCGTCCGGTGGCGGAATCACCGCTGCCGGCGCAGATGGTGGCGGCGGATCGTCAACCGGCAGAGGCCCGGGAAAGTCGACCGGTTGGACCTGCAGCACGCCGCCGCCGCTGTGCTGCCAGGCTGCCGGCGGAGCGTCCGGCGGTGGTGGCGGTGGCGGTGGTGGCGGCACCTGAACGATCACCGTCTGCGGTGGTGGTGGCGGTGGCGGCGGTGGCGGGGCTTCCGAGGTCGGAACGGTGTCGGGGCGGCGCGTTTCTCGCGGCGGCGGTAGAGGTGTCTTGCCGTCGGCCGGAGCGGCCCCGATGATCGACGCCACCATCGTTCCGTGCGCATCGCAGTCTTGGAGTCCGTCGCCGTCGTCGACGACGTAATCGCCGCCACCGACAAGGTTGGGCAGGCGCGGATGGGGGTTGACCCCGGTGTCGATGACCGCGACCGTGATGCCGGCCCCGCGGCCAAACTGCCACGCATCGGCGAGATTGAGCATGTCCATGTAGCGCGGCTGCACGCGGTAATCGGTATCGGGCAGCGTGCCCACGCGGGGGCAGTAGGCACCCTGTTTCATCGACTCAGGCGGGGTGGGCGGGCCATCAGGCGGCACGGCCCCGGGATCGATCGTCGGCCGTTCCACGGCTCCCACCGTGGGGGCGGTGGCCAATGCCGGCGCGAAGGCAAGGAGCACCGCCGCCAGCGCGCCCGTGGTGGTGCGAACCACAACAGCCGCCGCGCGGTTCACGAGCGGTACCGGATAGCCGAGAACACGTTCATCAGCCAGAACGTCAGGGGGAACGGCGCACTGAGCAGCAGATAGCCCACCCACTCCACGATCTGCTTGAACATCGGGCTGTAGAAGTGCGAAGGGATGATCGAGGCCAGGGCAAGCCCGCCGGCGGTCAGCACCAGCATCGCGGCGCAGGCGATGAGCAGGGCTGCCGGTGACCACACGGCCACCGCGTAGCGGATCGGGACCGTCAGTCCGATGGCGACTGACATGACCGCCAACAGCGTCGACTGCCGCCGGTCGGTGTAGGAGCGAGCGTGAAGAAGCATCGCCCCGGCGCTGGCGGCCGCCACCACCACGGGCAGCCAACGCCGGTCGGTGTGCGGATCGCAGAGCCCGGTCGCGCACACCACCAGCAGGATCGCGAATCCGGCAAGCAGACCCGTCAGAAAGCTGTGCGCGCGGTCCACCGAGATGATGACGTTGCGCACCGACTCCGGACCCTCCAGCGTCGGAGCGTTCCCGCTGGGCACCACGACGGCACTGGGCAGATCGGCCCGGGTCTCAAAGATCCAGCGTCCGCTGGCCGACGGGAACACCGGCAGCCGCAGGTTCGCCAGCATGCGCGCAAACCCGGGCGTGAGTTTGACGCAGATGATGGCCACCAGCAGCACGGTGCCAAGCAGGGTCACCGCAGAAGTCACCAGCAGCATGCGGGCGACCCCTACCGCGAGAGTGGCCGCGCTGATGACGACCACCGCCGTGCACAGCGCGATATGGCGGCCCGCGAACCGCACGATGAGTATCGCGGCGGCGAGCGTGATGGCCGCTCCCAATCCGGTGTGAACAGCGCCCAGGGGGCCGGGAATGGCCAGCGCCGCCGCGAGTGCGGTCGTCGCGGCAGCCAGCAGCAGGAAGGTGTCGGCGACGAACAGCTCGGCCCGCAAGGTCTCCGCGCGATCAGGCTCGGCATTGCGCGGATCACCGGCCGCACGCCGGCTGCGAGCCGACCGTAGTCCCGTGACAGCAGCGGCGACGATGAGCACCAGGGCGCACACGCCGCCCGCCTCGCTGGCGATCCAGTCATCGTGGCCGTAGCGCCACCGCAGCAGCAGGGCGGCGACCAGTGCCATGGCGATCGCCAGCAGAACCACTCCGACGCGTGCCGCCCACGCCGGGGTCACCGAGGGCCAGCGCTTGCGCAGCTCGGCGGGAATGGCGCTCGTCACGTGCTCGATGACCGGGATCCGGGTCTCGGTGTCGTCGATGAAGCGCAGCCACAACGTGGCGCCGTCGAGCACTCCCTGCTCGCTCAGGGAGCGTTTGGGCTTAAGCGGTGTCCCGTCGACCCAGCACAGCGCCCACCGGCCGCGGGTCGAGCCAGCGTCCCCGGAACGGGTCGAAAGTCGTGGTTTGCCAATCTCGTTGAGATGGCTGTTGAGCAGGTCGACCAGCGCCGGTGTCTGCACACCGATCGCGGCCGCGGCGTCGAGACGCACACCGATCTGCACGTCACTGACCATGACGGCCACCAGTACCTGGCGCAGCTGCTCCTGTTCTTCACCCACCCCGGTCGCCGCCGTGGCATCACGAACCGAGGTCACCGCAGCGCCGTCCGTCCGCTGCGGAAGCCCTGCGCCAGCCACGCGGCCAGGTCAAGATAGGCGTACTGGGTGCTGCGGCGCAGCGCATCGAAATCCAGCTGCGGGCTGTCACGCAGGTGCTCGTCCCACGGGACGGCGGTCACCCCGCCTACGCGCTGACCGATCGTTTCACGCACCTTGGCCATGAAATCCTTGTCGGCGCAGTTGTATACGTCGTTGAGCACCAGCGCCGAGCGGCGCAGCAGGGACTGGTACTCGCTGCGGGCGGCAAGCCACTTGATGGTGGTCTCGGCGGCGGCGGCACCGTCGTAGTTCATCGTGCCCACGATCACCAGTGAGTCGACGCTGGAAAGAACCTCCTGCATGACCGGATGCTCGATTTCGGGGCCGCAGTCGATGATGGCCAGCTGGTAGAACCGCCGCACCCGGTTGAGTAACGCGCCGAAGGCTTGAGGGGTCAGGTCGAACGGATTGGCCACGTTCTGATTGGCGCCCAGCACTTCCAGGCCGGGCTTGCTCTTGCCGGTGTAGTGGCGCGCCATCGGGTACGTCTGAAGGTTGTTGTCCGCCAGGAAATCTCGGATGGAGGCCGTGGCGGTGGGGTCGATGACACGTCCCAGCGCCCCGTAGGTGGGATTGGCGTCGATCGCGATGACGGGTTCGGTGCGGTACTTGGCGAAGGCGGTTCCGACGCCTGCGGCGATGCGGGTCTTGCCGACTCCCCCGCGCACGCACACCACCCCGATCAAGTAGTTGCCGGGGATGTTGGTGGTGATCAGGTCGATCTGGTCACGCAGGCGCTGTTCTGCGGGTCCGGCCCCAAGATTGATCGTCTTGCCCGAGCCGACATAAACGGTCTTGCGCCAACCCATCTCAGGCGGCAACTTGCGCGCCGCAACGACGTCCTCCACGCGCAGCGCCGGAGCGTTCGACGAGTCGTCGAAGCTGGACCCACTGGCATCCCATGTCGTTTGAAGTTCGCCTCGCGCCACCGCGTAGCCTTGCGCGGACTGCGGCCACGGAGGCTGCTGTGCAGCGAAGGGCTGCGCTGCGACGGGTTGCGACGTGGGCCGGTGCGCCTGCGCAGGACCGCGAGAGAAGTCCTGTGCCTCGGCTGGAACGGCTGCCATCGGCCCGGACAGCGCCTGGAAGTCAGCAGGCCCAGCGAACGGCCGAGCCGGGGCGGGATTTTGCTGGCGCGGGTCTTCGGCGTAGTTGGTGGCGGCGGCTTCCCCGCCAGAACCGGTCCCACCACGCAGATCACGCGGATTGGGATCGCGATAATCCACGCCCGTGGCCTGGGGCCCGGCCTGGGGCATGCCCACTGGCGGCCGTCGTTCCTCGGCTGGCCGCGGGGTCGGGGGCGCAGTGCCGGGCACAGGCTGCACGACCGCCGTTGTCGGTGTGGTCTCCCAGTCGGGCACCGGCTGATAGGGCGGAGTCTGCGGCTCGGACATCGACGGGAGGGCCGGTGCTTGCGGTTCCGCGCCGATATCGGCCTCCTGGTCGAGGCTTCGACCGGGAGGACCCTCGTCAGGATCCTGCTCGCTCAGGTACCGCGCGGCGAACTCCGGGTCCATGCTCATACAACCACCCCAATGGCTCGATAAGACGTGATGATGCAATCGTAGGGCCGCGAATTACCTGTTAACTACGCCCAAGCGAGAAAGTTCGGTACACCTGTTGCCGGGCGCCTCCCGCTATCACAGGAACCGTTGGTGGCTCTCCCAGTCCCGCACATTTACTCTGCTCAGTACGGTGTGAATGCCCTGCAAAATTTGACTGGCAGAGCCAGGAGCAATGACCATCCAGTCCTGGGTGGAACCGCGCGGGGCCAGCATCTGATACAGCGCCACCCGGCCGGCGTCGGTGTCGCGGATGTTGATCGAGGTGGCGCCATTGATCTGGCGCGCATCGCTGTGCGCCCGTGCATACATCACGGCTTCGGTGACCGGTTCGTCCAGGAGAGCGCCCAACTCGGCCAACGCAGCCGGCGGGATGCCCAGCGAGCGCAGCGGAATGTCGCGTTCAGGCCCCGCCGGAGCGGCCGCGCGCTGCGAGGCCGCGGTCAAGATGTCTTCGTAGGGAAGGTTCATCGCCTCGATACGTGAGGGATTGACCGGATGCAGGGCGTTGAGTTGATCCACGATGACCTCAGACAGCCACGCTGCTGACTTACCGTCGAAGGACACGTCGTCGATCGTGATGTCGTCGCCGGCCCGCGCCGCGGAGACCCACTTGCCGTCACGCCGGGCCAGCACGACTTGGAGTTGGTTCTCTGGGATGTCGCGCCGCCATGTCTGTGGGTCGGTGACGTCGATGCGTCCCTTCCATGAAAGTGCGCCGCGCGCAATGAGGATGGCGACTTCCACGTCAGGGGCGCCCAGCACACGCATCCGCGCGGCGACCTCGGGGATCACGTGTCCGTCCTGGCCCACCACACCCGCGCTTTGCAGCTGCTCGATGCGGGGATCCCCTGAGAACCACGTGCTGTCGCGCGGCGCCCCGTAGGGCACGGTGCTCAGTTCCGGCGCGACAGTGGCGATGTCGAGCATGGCCTGAAGCATCCACATGCCGTGGAGGTTGACTGTCACGTCGGCGACTGGAGTGCTGCTTCTCGCAGGAATCATTGTGCGCGTGTCCTTCTCGTCAAGGGACCGGGGTCGTGTCGGGGCCGGAATTGAAAGCGGCGGCACCCTCGCCGAGGGTGCCGCCGCGAATGCTCAAGCGGTGCCGATCGAGACGAGCTGCGCCGCCCTGGGTGTCGTGGGCAGTGCGCCCGCCCCGACGTTCAGCGGCGGGAGCGCACCCCCTCGTCGGTCCTGCTCAGACCGACCAGGTGCCGCCGACACCGCTGTCGGTGTGGGCGGTGTTGCCACTGACGGTCTTTACCTTGCCGCCATGGCTGTGCAGCTCCTGGAAGATGACGGCGAAGTTGCGGTTCAGTTCAGTGACGAACTCTTGGAAACCGGAGCTACCGACGCCGCCCCAGAACTCCGAGGCCTCGTTCAGGTGCTTGAGGATGGCCTGGTGCTCAGCCTCAAGCTGTCCGGCCTGAGCCTCGAGCAGGCCACCGTGGGCCTCGACATCCGCGTACTGATAATTGATGCTCATGCTGTGCGGTTCCTTTTCTGGAGATGATTCGGGAATGGGGTTCGGTCAGGACTTCAGCGCGGCGGCGTTGGCCTGTTCCTGCTGCTCGTAGGTGTCCGCCGAGGTGCGCAGGTTGTCACTGACGAACGTCATCTGGTTCTCGATGTTGCGGAACGCCCGCATCATCTCCTCCATGGTGCCCAGCGATGTCATGTTGGCATCGCCCTTCCAGCCGGCGCCCGAGATGTTCTCGGCCGAGGCGTAAGCCTTCTGGGCGTCGGCGTGGATATTGGTGGCGTGGTTGGCGAAACGGCCGGAATAATCGCGCATCGCGGCCGGGTCGGTCATAAAGGACATCGGTTTGCTCCTGATTTCTCGGTTGAAATGCTGGCCATTTGCCGGACTGGTTAATCGTGTCCCGCGGGCGCGATGTATAGCAACGCGCCTAGAAAGTTTCGTGAAATTGAATTCCCGACCCCCTTCGGTTTCCGCCGCACCCGGTCAGCGTGGTCTCGGCAGCACGCGCACCGGCGCGCCGTAGGACGCTCCATTGCCTGACGAGTTCTCCCGGCCTCCCATGGCCGCCATGGGGGCTGCACCGCCGCCGACGCTGGCCGCTGCGGGCGCAGCGCCGCTGGCACCCCCACCGCCGGTGGCGGAGATCGGGGCGGCGCCGGAGCCCCCGGATTGGGCGCTGGCCGCCCAGGTGGCCGGGACCGACAGCCCGCCGAGGCTGCCGCCGCGGCCCAAGCCCGCCGACAGCGCCCCTGCCCCACCGCCGAAGCCTCCGCCGCCCAATCCCCCGGCGCCGGTCAGCGAAGACGCCGCCGAGGTCAGTGCGCCCGTGCCGCCGACTCCCCCCATCGCGGGGTTGCTGAACATGCTCATGAACGGACTCATCAGCGACTGGAAACCGCCGAGGCCTTGGAGCGGAATGCCCATGCCGCCCATGAGTGGCTGAGCCAAGCCTTGGAGGGCTTGGGGTACGGCGCTCATGAACTGCGGCGCCATCGTCATGATCGAGGAGGTCGAGTCGCCACCCATGCTGGACACCGACTGCCCGGCCGTCGCCGCGTTCTGGCCCGCCTGCCCGGCCGCTGTGCCGCCGGCCTGCGCCACCGCGGCGGCCTGGCTGGCGACACCACCGGGGTTGACCGTCGGCGCCGGGGGCATGAACGGGACCAACATGCCGGTGATGCCGGCGGCGTCGGCACTGAACCCGTACATCGTCGTCGCGTCCTGGGTCCACATCTCGTCGTAGGCGGCGACACAGGCCGCGATCGCACCGGAGTTCACGCCCATGAAGTTCGAGCCGATGAGTGCTTGGAGCAGGTTGCGGTTGGCCTCGATGACCGGGGGCGGTACCACTCCGGCGTGCGCGGCCTCGACCGCCAGCGCGGCTTGCTCTGCCGCCACTGCCGTCTGCTGGGCCTGAGTCGCGGCCTGAAAGAGCCAGCGCACGTTCTCTGCCCCGCCGGTCGCCATCATCGCCGAGGACGGGCCTTGCCAGCCGCCGCCCAGCAGAGACATGATCGCCTGATTCAAGGCAACGGCGTTGCTCTCCAGATTGGCCGCCAGTGCCTGCCAGGCTCCTGCCGCCATGGTCAGCGGAGCCGACTGGGGCCCGGCATAGGCCCGTGCGGAGTTGATCTCCGGGGGCAATGCTCCGTACTCAACCATGGAAGAACAAGGTCCTTTCGCCGCGTGCACGGCTCCGACCGAGCAGGTCATGGAGGACGCCCATGACCGTCCGCCCAGAGATCAGCCCTGAGGGCTCAGCTCGGCGTTCACCGACCAAAGACGCATCCACGAGGAAGTCGGGTTTTCCGTCGCGCTACAGCGCCGCTGCAGCGTTGAACGCCTCAGTCGCCGCGTAACTCGCCCCGGAGGTGCCCAGCGCACCGGCAAACATCGCGTGCCATGCCGAGGCCGTACCCGCCATCGCCTGATACAGCGAGCCGTGCGTGCCGAAGGCGGCCGAAAGCAGCAGCGCCGTCTCGTTGGCCTGCGCTGGCGCGACGGCGGTCG